>NZ_CP026118.1:3489466-3817247 GCF_004101865.1 Halobacillus litoralis | reverse complement strand
ACAAAAGACGGATGTGTAAAACATCCGTCTTACATGTTTTAACTATAAACTTTCTTTTTCTCCGAGTACTTCTTCTGCAATATTCACCGCATGGTCACCGATACGCTCAAGGTTGCTTATCATATCTACAAAGACGATACCGGCTTGCCCTGTGCATACACCTTCATTCAAACGGATGATATGCTTCTTACGGTAACTGCGTTCCATACGGTCCAATTCATTCTCTTTCTGTACGACAGCTAATGCTTCTTCTCTGCTCATATTTTCAAGAGCTTTTGTTGCTTGTTTCACTGTCATTAATGTCAGGTCGAACATTGTATTTAAATCTTCATACGCCTGTGAGGTAAGGTTTACTTTATTAGAGTTTTTATAATCGATGAGCTCAATGATGTTTTCAAAGTGGTCGCCAATACGCTCTAAGTCACGTACTGAATCCATCAAAGCAGAGTGCTTATGACTCTCTTCATCAGATAACGATGCCTGTGATAAATCCACCAGGTAATCGGTGATTTTCCGATCTAAGTTGTTCAATGCATCTTCAATCTGCATCGCAACTTCCGAGTGTTTCTGTTGTTTATTATTTAGATAGAGGCTTGTTTCTTCCAGTCCTTTATAAGCATACTCACCCATGCGGATCACTTCTTCTTTGGCTTGGTCCAAAGCGAGCGATGGGGATTGTTCAATAAATATAGGGTCCAGATGCTGAGGTTTATGATCGATGAGAGATTCATCCCCAGGCACTAACTTAATGACAATCCATGCCAGGACTGCAATAAATGGGAATTGTACAATTGTGTTCGCTAAATTGAAAGAACCATGGGCAAAGGCGATGGTCATTTCCGCCTCGAGGTTCATTGTGCTTTGCAGCCAGTTCACATACCTTTCGAAAGGTACCAGGAGAATCAAGAATACAGTTGCACCAAGTACGTTGAATATGACGTGGGCAAAAGCAGCACGCTTCGCCCCTACACTTGCTCCGATCGAAGCAAGGACAGCTGTGATGGTCGTTCCGATATTGTCACCAAAAAGTACTGGTATGGCTGCCTGAAGATCAACCAAACCTTCTCCCAGCAACTGTTGCAAAATACCGATCGTCGCACTGGAGCTTTGGACGATTACTGTAAACAATGTCCCGACAATAACTCCTAAAATAGGATTATCACTCATACTTACGGTAAGATCCTGGAAGGCTTGCATTGATCGAAGAGGTTTCATCCCTCCACTCATAACTTCCAAGCCGAAGAATAGCGCACCAAAACCGAACAATGTTTGTCCAATGTTCGCCACTTTTTTACTTTTGAAAAAGAATAATAAGAACGCACCGACTGCAAGTATAGGAAGTCCATATGCTTTAATATCAAAACCGATGATAAATGCTGTCATTGTCGTACCTATGTTTGCACCCATGATGACGCCGATTGCTTGTCTGAATGTCATAAACCCGGCGTTAACTAAACCGACTGTCAACACGGTTGTGGTACTACTACTTTGAAGTAATACTGTAACAACTGTACCTGCGATTACACCCATTAATGGATTTCGCGTAAAACGGTCCAATAGTTCCCTCAACCGATCCCCAGCTGTTCTTTGTAATCCATCAGCCATGTATTTAAGGCCGAACAAGAAAATACCCAGTCCACCGATGAATTCAAATATCATCTTTTGCACATCGATATCCAATTTACTCTCCACCCTTTCCTCATCCAAGATTCTACAAATTATTTCTCTTTAAAACACCTCATTCATTATTAACGATGGATTTATTGTTGTAAAGGATAATAATGAATCTTAACAATAAATTTACATTCCCCTAATACCCTCATAAAGTTCATATTATACTGAGAATTAGTAAAATTAAAAAAGACTGGGTGTTAGTGATAACTAAAGAAAACCCTCTCTATCAATATCTCCTTTGTAAAATAATATAAACATGGCCAGGCGTTGGAACTGGAAAGGGTATATGCGCTCGATTTCCATACTTGGGTCTTATATGAAAAAACATCATTACTTGGTTGTACAACCAAGTAATGATGTCCAGCAATGCAGTGATTTAGTTGTCCTCGATTTTTTTGACCAGTATTCTTGTTCCATCCACTGATACAACTTCTATCTTGTCATTCCTTGAAATCCACTGACCATTGGAGACAGCACTGTAATCTTCACCTTCGATTTGAATTGTTCCCACTGGTCTCATATCAGTCCTGGCTTTACCAATCTTTCCTTTTAGAAATTGGTAAGTTTCTTTCATCGAATTGTAGCCCATTTCTGAAGAAAGTTGATTGTTTAACGTCATTTTCGTCCACATCTGCCTCCGCTTGAACACCTTCAAAAAAAGTAAAGACGCTGCGCCGCCAAGGATGACACCAATGACACTATACATCCCTGCTACCCAATTCGGCGCACTGAAACCTACAGCTATAATCATTGTTACGCCGCCAATAGTGGCGAGTGTACCATCGTTTATCAGTTTTCCATCGATCACTACTAAAACGATACCGAGAAAATATACAAGCATCATGACTATAAACATATCTGTAGCAAGGTAACTTGAAAAATATACAGTAATGAAACCAAAACCGATCAAAGCGAAAAAGCCACGCATATTAACTAATAATTCACCAATCAAAAACATCGTTCCTAATAAAGTGATGAATAAAGCAATCCAATCATAAGAAAACACGGGGTTTCACATCCTCTCCCTGAATACTATATGTACGTGCAAAGGTGGCGGTTTGTTTCAAACATTATCAATTTTTTTCACCAATGTCTCATGATATAATTTATACATCTTTGATTCCGATTCACATTAATTTTAAGTGTGAACGGTTTTATTTAAGTGACTTGACTTCTCATTTGAGAAGATAGCCCTTATAATGAAGGTTGGAAAAACATCTTGCATACCTTTTTGTGAAAATATAAAGGAGCGATTCTAAATGGCAATTACACACAGAAAAGATACTCGTCCCGTCAAAGTCGGGGACGTAACGATAGGTGGAGCGGATGAGGTCGTCATCCAATCCATGACTACAACGAAAACACACGATGTGGAAGCAACAGTAGCTGAAATCAAACGATTAGAAGAAGCTGGCTGTCAAATCGTCCGTGTGGCATGTCCGGATGACCGTGCGGCTGATGCAATTCCAGAAATCAAAAAACGCATCAATATCCCACTCGTCGTAGACATTCACTTCGATTATAAAAAAGCATTGAAAGCCATTGAAGGCGGTGCCGACAAAATCAGGATCAATCCTGGAAACATCGGCAAGCGTGAAAAGGTAGAGGCAGTTGTAAAAGCTGCAAAGGAAAAGGGGATCCCGATTCGTATTGGTGTAAATGCGGGCTCACTTGAGCGTCACATTCTTGAAAAGTACGGCTATCCGACTGCAGATGGGATGGTTGAAAGTGCATTGCACCATATCAAGATTCTTGAGGATTTAGACTTCCATGATATCATTGTATCCTTGAAAGCCTCAGATGTTAAATTGGCTATCGAAGCCTATGAAAAAGCGGCGGCTGCTTTCAAGTATCCGATCCACCTCGGCATTACAGAATCCGGAACGCTTTTCGCAGGTACAGTGAAGAGCGCTGCAGGGCTAGGCGCGATTTTGAGTAAAGGCATCGGGAATACTGTCAGAATCAGTTTAAGTGCGGACCCTGTGGAAGAAGTTAAAGTAGCAAAAGAACTTCTCAAATCATATGGTCTAGCTTCCAATGCAGCTACACTGATTTCCTGTCCTACTTGCGGAAGAATTGAAATCGACCTGATTTCCATCGCTAATGAAGTCGAAGAATATATTCAAAACATCAAAGCACCCATAAAAGTAGCTGTGCTCGGCTGCGCCGTCAATGGCCCGGGAGAAGCACGTGAAGCGGATATCGGAATCGCCGGAGCTCGTGGTGAAGGACTCCTATTCAGACATGGTGAGATTATCCGTAAGGTTCCAGAAGATATTATGGTAGAAGAGCTGAAAAAAGAAGTCGACAAACTGGCTGAAGAACATTATGAAAAAGAACGACTTGAAAAAGAAAAATTAAAACAATCCTAAAAATAAAGGGGCGGACCATAATGGTCCGCCCCTTTATTTGATACTTCCGGCAAAATAATTAAATCAAGTTATAAAACGGTGCGAAGAATAAGGAAAAAGCGATAGAAACTATACTGACGATAATCGCCATATTCCCTAGTGTATCTGCTCCACGTCGCTTCCCGACGATTCCTAAGATTATGCCAGCTGCACCCAGGATCAATGGAGCGAAGAAAAAGGATAGGATAGCTGCTGTTAACCCCAACCATCCCATTCCAGCATTTACGTTGTCCTCCATGGTCGTTTCCTGCTCTTCATTGTGCATAGGCTCATCTATACGGCCGACTGCCGCTTCTTGAGCGAATTCTTCTTCATAACTATCTCCGTATACAGGTTGGTTAGGTCCGCGACCATGATCATCGACTGCTTCTACCTGATCATAGCCCTCTTCCCTTCTGAAATCTTGTTCCTGCATAGTATCAAAGGCTTCATTAATTACTTGCTCAGTTGTTGGCTCCTCGTGAACTTCTTCATCCATCGATTCATGGTGCACTTGTTCTATCTCATCACCATGCTGTGGAGCTTTTTCTGTTTCCTGATTCTCTTCAGGATTTTTCGGATCATACATGCGAAAACCTCCCTTTCTGTTTGGAGAATCATGATTAGTATGTGAAGATTATCTCCATTTACATCAGGAAGTTGATGGGAAGGTTTTTTTTACCATTTGGATAAAAAAATAATCCAGATGAGGGGACTCCGAAATGTGGTTTCGCCCTATAACTGAATTACTCAAATGGAAATACAGAAGCTTACTTAGCTATAGCTACTGTTGTATGTGTGTCTGCTTTTTCTTGAATTTCTTCCGCATACCAGCTTTCAGCATGTCCATTTTCTTCCTTGTATTGCTCTAGACCACCCATCCCTCGATGATAAGCCGTTAAAGCTTCGTCCCAATTTTCATACTTGCTTTTAAGAAAATCTAAATAAACTAATGATAATTGCATGGAATAATAAGGATCGAATAAAAGCTCATCTTCATAAGGTAAGTCAGCCATATCAGCAATCCATGGAGCAGTATTCTTCATGAACTGGGACATTCCATAAGCGTGTCCATACTTTGTCTCAGGCCCTACAAGCTCTGGATCAAACGTTCCCCCCGTTTCCACTTTTAACAGTTCGTAAACGAGAGAGGGATCGATTTCATAACGCTTGGACTCCCTCACTAAATACATCGCCCATGACTTTTTGAATTCTCCACCACTATCTTTGACCAGTTGTTCTGCCTTCTTTTCTATAGCAGGCCATGTGTGATATCCATTTTTCTCGCTTGTTTCCACAGGCTGCCCTTTCAAATAATCGTTGGTTGACTTTAATCGATCATTTTCTGTGACAAGCTTTTCGTTCTTATTTTCTAATTGCTGATTCTTTTCAGCTAAAGTTTTTTCCTCTTTCTGGTTCCATTGGTGCACAGTAAAGAATGTTACTGCAACGAGCAGCATCGCTAAACCCGATTTCATTAAAAAGGGATTCTCCTTCATTTCATTCACTCCTTCGCTGTTCCTGCAAAATCGGCACTGTTGAGCAGTACCCATTTGGACCCATTGGCTTACACTATAGTATTGCCTGGTGTATTTCAATTGATATACTCAATCACATGATTTTTCAAAAACACATATCCTTCCCACTTTTCATATGGTGTACTAAATAAGGAGAGAGGGAGTATAAGCCAATGAAAAATGTGGCACAACAGTTCATTACCCAAAAGTTGAAACAACTAACCGTAAATGAATTACTTTTCTATAGTAAGAAGTACCGCATTTCTATATCCGAACAAGAAGCCGCAGCCATAGTGAAAGCTTTGAAGAAAAATAAGGAGAACCCCTTCGATCCAGAGGGCCGGAAGAGAATGCTGAAAAAACTTGCGAGTATCACTTCAAAAGATACAGCACGAGCAGTGAATCAATTACTTATGAAGATCGCGAAGGAGTATGGTGTGGAAGATTGGCTGAAATAAACAAAAGCGCAAGTGCTTGACCAGCCTAGACCAGCTTAAGTAAATCTTTGAAGTGGCGGTTTTTTACCAAAGCAAAGAGCTTGCTTAAGACCCCGAGAGTTTTGGCGCTCATGTACCACCATTTTCCAGACGAAAAAAAGCAGGAAGCTTCCTGCTTTTTTCTATGCATATCTCAATTTTTTCTTGGCGGGAATACCAACGCGTTTTCACATCCGATTATTGCTCCATGATTTTATCTTTTAGGTTTTCATCGAAAGTTCCTTCTTTAACCATATCAATTTCAAACCGGTATGGAGGTTTTTTGTTTTTCTTGTCCTCTCCGACATATGGAGTTTCAAGAATCTTAGGCAGATCTTTTAATGCCGGATGGTGAATGACCTGATGAAGTGCCTTGAAACCGATGTGCCCAAAACCAACGTTTTCGTGTCGGTCTTTTCCTGCGCCCTGAGCATTCTTGCTGTCGTTTACGTGAATCACTTTCAAACGGTCAAGTCCAACAATTTTGTCGAACTCATTCAGTACACCGTCAAAATCCTCTACGACGTTATATCCTGCATCGTGGATGTGACATGTATCCATACATACGGAAAGTTTTTCGTTCATTGTCACACCATCGATAATTTGGGCAAGTTCGTCAAAGCTTCTCCCTATCTCCGATCCTTTTCCAGCCATCGTTTCAAGGGCGATTTGGACACTTTGGTCTTTGTGCAAGACTTCATTTAACCCTTCAATGATTTTCGGAATCCCCTTGTCTACTCCTTGACCGACATGGGAACCAGGATGCAACACGATTTGTTTCGCACCCAGCGCTTCAGTACGGGCGATTTCATTACGTAAAAAGTCGACACCTAATTGAAAAGTCTCTGGTTTTGTAGTATTTCCGATATTAATAATATAAGGAGCATGGACGACGATATCCTCCATGCCATGTTCTTTCATATGTTCAGTGCCTGCTTCGATATTCAGTTCTTCAAGCGGGCGACGTCTAGTATTCTGAGGGGCTCCCGTATAGATCATGAATGTCCCTGCACCATAGGAGGCAGCTTCTTCACTGGCCCCTAGAAGCATTTTCTTTCCTTTCATCGATACATGTGAACCGATTTTCAACATAAAATCCCTTTCCTTCCTTACTTCTTACGAAAACGGTTTTGTTTCATCTTTTTCAAATTCTGATCTGCTTCTTGTTTCATTTTCTTTTTGTAACCTGGTTTGACTTTCTTCGGTTTACGTACCATTTGCTTTGCCTTTTTCTCTTCACTTGAGGCACTGCGCTCTCTTGTTTGTCTTTCATTGTAGGAGTTGACTTCTTTCCATTCTCCATTTTTCACCTCATAAAAATCAAACGATAAACCTTTCTTTTCTAACTTCTGTATCAAAGGTAAATCTGATTCTTTATAAAGGTTAATGGCTGTGCCTTGTAATCCTGCACGGGCAGTACGACCTACACGGTGAACGTAGAATTCTTCCTCTTTCGGCATTTGGGCATTAATTACATGACTGACACCTTGAATATCAATTCCTCGAGATGCGAGATCCGTGGCTACGATGTATTGATAACGAAGGCTTTGCAATTCTTTAAGCATCCGTTTACGCTCTCTCGGAGATAAGCCGCCATGTAAAAGCCCAACTTCCAAACCTTTGTCCATCAATTGGTCTGCTAGCCTGTTCGCGTGTTCTTTTCCATTTGTAAAGATGATTGCCAAATAGGGTTGGATAGCTTTGGATATATCGATGATAATGTCCGCAGGCTCTTTATGGCGCAATGGAATCAAACGGTGTTCCATCGATTCAGGCGAAGGTTTGTCATCCTCAATTTCTATATGAGTCGGATTCGTCAAATACTTTTTCAGGAAAGGCTGTAACCTTTCCGGGATCGTTGCAGAAAAGACCATCATTTGTACCTCTTGGTCCATCCGCACAAGAATTTGATCGACATCTTCAATGAAACCCAGATCAAGCATTAGGTCCGCTTCGTCCAAAACGAATGCTTTGGCATGATATAAATCAATGGCTTCTTCTTTAACCATATCTAATATTCTTCCTGGTGTGCCGACAACAATATGAGGAGTCATTGACGATAGTTTGTCCACCATTTTTTGCTTGTCCGTACCACCTATAAGCAGCTTGGAGCGCCATACATTTTCTTTTCCAGCTAACTCAATCGCTTTTTTCACTTCATCTTGAATCTGAATGGCAAGCTCTCTCGTCGGTGCTGTAATGACAAACTGAACTGAATTGATGGCTTCTTCCAACTGATTTAATAATGGAAGTAAAAAGGCATGTGTTTTCCCTGAACCTGTATGAGATTGACCGATCAAACTTTCACCTCTCAATGCAGGTGGTAATACTTGTTTCTGAATAGGTGTTGGTTCTTGAAAGCCCAGCCCTCCCACAATCTTACTGACTGTAGGGGTAATGGCGTATTGTTCAAATTTATGCTTACTCATAACCGTTCTCCTTTTAAATAAAATGTTCCTTCCCTATTATAATAGAGGCAGGGAAAAATTGCACGATATCGTTATTTTAACATCTGCTTTCTTTGTCATCTTTCCCTTTAGCCTTTATAATGATAATGGTATCTTAAAAGTTATTGGATTGGATAAAGAGGAGGACGTTAAAGAATGGAAGTCATTAAAATCGCCCCTCGCGGTTATTGCTACGGTGTAGTAGACGCTATGGTCATTGCCCAGAACGCAGCGAAAGACCCGAATCTACCTCGCCCGATATATATATTAGGGATGATTGTCCACAACACCCATGTTACAGATGCTTTCGAAGAGGAAGGAATCATCACAGTTGATGGGAAGAATCGTAATGACATGTTAGAAGGAATCAATGATGGAACAGTTATATTCACTGCACATGGTGTATCTCCGCAAGTGAAGGAACGCGCCAAAGCTAAAGGATTGACTGTCCTTGATGCGACCTGCCCTGACGTTACGAACACTCACAACTTGATTCGAAAGAAAGTAGCAGAAGGCTATGAAATCATTTATGTAGGAAAAAAAGGCCACCCAGAGCCTGAAGGAGCGATGGGGGTAGCCCCGGGCAAAGTCCATCTCGTTCAAACAGAAGAGGATGTGAACCAACTTGAGATCACCCATGACAAATTGATGATCACAAACCAGACAACTATGAGTCAATGGGACGTCTATGATGTGATGGAGAGAGCGAAGGAAAAATTCCCTCAGTTAGAGAAACAGCAGGAAATTTGCATGGCGACACAAGTCCGACAAGAAGCCGTGTCTGAACAAGCCGGAAAAGCTGACTTGACTCTCGTCGTAGGCGACCCGAAAAGTAACAACTCTAACCGCCTTGCTCAGGTTTCCAAAGAAAAAGCAGGAACCACAGCCTACCGTATTTCAGACGTCACCGAAATCCATCTTGATTGGCTGGAAGGTGTCGAAACAGTTGCCGTTACAGCCGGCGCTTCCACACCGACCCCTATCACTAAAGAAGTAATTAAATTCATTGAGCAGTTTGACCACGAAGATGAAGACACATGGATTCGCGAATCTAAAGTGGAACAGAAAAAAATTCTTCCAAGAGTCAAAACCAAAAAGAAAGCGAATAGAACGTAATAAGGCTGGGGGCATAGGCTCCCAACCTTATTTTTATATAGAAAGAAACAGACAGGTGAATCAAATGACCTTTGCTAAATACTTAATGAAATAACCAGCCTTCCATAAGAGTAAAGTAAGACCAAACAAAAAATCTACTTGGAAATTGACCTATCCCTTTCCTCAAACCCTACGATAAGCAACCAATTCCATTCTTTCCTTCTCGCAAGGATGCCATTCAATGGTAGTGTCAAATACAAAAAAACCACAGATATACAAGGTTTTTAGCATCTCTCCTTGTAAATCTGTGGTTTTTCATTATACCATTTTGAACGGTTCTGTATCTGATTCTGAAACAAGAATATTCAAATGTCCATTTTGATTGCAATGCTCTTCTAAGTAATCCTTCACCTTAGGGCATACGACCTTTTCGACATGGTGACCCGGGTCTATGACAGCCAGCCCCATTTCCATTGCATCTTGAGTTATATGAAAAGTCATATCCCCAGTAATATAAACATCTGCCCCGCTCCGTTTAGCAGCATGGATATATTTCTCTCCACTGCCACCAAGGAGAGCAACAGTTTTCACCATCTTTGTAAAATCACCGCTTGCGCGAACTGATGGGATCTCATAAGCTTCTTTAACCTGGCCGATAAATTTCTCCAACTGCACAGGTTCAGGGAGTGTACCGACCCTTCCAGCACCAAGCGACTCTCCTTCATTCAACAAAGGATAAAGATCATAGGCAACTTCTTCATAAGGGTGAGCTGCTTCCATCGCCTTCAATACACCCGCCAAATCTGATTTAGGAACAATGGTTTCAATTCTCTTTTCATCAACGACTTCAAGTTCTCCTTGTTCGCCAATAAACGGATCTGTTCCACTCTCTGGTTGGAACGTACCCTGGCCGGACAATTGATATGTGCAGTGACTATAGTTACCGATATGACCTGCTCCAGCCTCGCTGATCGCATTTCTAACCGCATCGGCACGGTCTTCAGGAACGAAAACCGTCAGTTTGACTAACTTATCCTCACCTGATTTGATAAGAGGCTTTCGATTTTTCAAGCCTAATAGATCTGCCATCACATCATTGACACCACCTTGTGCTATATCTAAATTAGTATGTGCTGCATATACAGTGATATCATGCTTGATCAGCTTCTGGACTATCCTTCCTTTAGGCGTATCCAAATTGATCTGGTTTAATTTCACGAACAATAATGGGTGGTGAGCGATAATTAAGTCAACGTTCTTTTCTATTGCCTCATCTACGACATTTTCTAATACATCCAGTGTCACCATGATATTTTTCACTGGTTTGTTTAGAGAACCTACTTGAAGACCGACATTATCCCAATCATAAGCTAAATGCTTAGGGGACCATTCTTCAAACTGTTTAATGATTTCCTGCACTATCCATTGCTGTTTCATAATTCAATAACCTCCTTCAACCATCTTATTTCTTGCTGAAGACGATCTATTTTGCTCTCACTGACTTCTACTGCCAGCTTCACTTGCCTTAGGACGTATTCCTTTTTATTCAGTTCCTCCTGGCATTTCTTGATAAACGTTTCTGAAGGGCTTGCTAAAAAAAATGGACCTAACCACATTTCTTTCTCTATGCTCTCTTTATGGTAGGGGCGTGAAGGGTCACCCTTTTCAGCTGCTAAAACTTCGTAAATATGGCCGCTCTCTTCCACGATTGATTCGCTCACAAGTTCATAGTCATTCTTATAAAACCATTGTCGAACCGATTTTGAATCAACGTTCGGCTGCGTAATAATTCTCTCTACGGAGGTAAGTCTATCTTTTCCCTCTTCCAATATATCTCTGATTAAGGGGCCGCCCATTCCTGCGATCACAATCTGATCGACTTCATCCTTTTGTACTACCTCAAGTCCATTACCAAGGCGAACATCAATCCTATCCTGAAGTTCATGTTTTTCCACTTCTTGACGGGCACTATTATAAGGCCCCTGATTGACTTCCCCTGCGATTGCCTGTGCTTCTGAGTCCCTTAAGCAGACATAGCATGGTAAATAAGCATGATCAGAACCTATATCAGCAAAATGGGAGCCATGAGGCAGATATTCTGCCACTAGAGTCAGCCGTTTTGATAATTGATTTACATTCATATTAAAAATCCTCTCATTAAAAAGAAAAGCTTTCTGAAGTGAACAGAAAGCTTTTCTTATAAGGTCTTATTTTTTCTCTGCCAACCACTCCGCCAATTTAGTCGCTTGCTCTCCTGTGTAAAGCCCAGCAGGCATTGCGGAACCTTTACCATTGACTATTATATCGTTGATTTCTTCCGCAGAGTATTTACTTCCGACCTCTTGAAGGTTTGGACCATTTGCTCCACTAAGATCTCCACCATGGCAGGTGGCACATTGATTTTGGAACAATTCTTCCGGACCGGCATCTACCGTTTCTTCTTCTCCTCCGCCTTCTTCTTCATTCTGGATGGCTTCGCGCTGATTGATACCAGCTGAAGATACGATAATCATGACTATAATACCTAGTACAGCAATCACTGCGAATGGAATCACAGGGTTTTTTCTCATTAGTTGCAACCTCCTTATGTATTCCCTCAATATGAATTTTTCGCGTCTATTCGACTATATTTATTTTACTTGAAATCCGTTACTTATTAAAGAGATAACATGTGAAAACTTATAAAACAATATATATAAACAGTATCAAAAATCCTATCAAACCAGATATGAGCAAGGTTTTCACATTCCATAACCAGCCAAGATAGACCCACAAAGAAAAGTGAACGCCCATGACTATGTATAAGGCCACTTCATTTTGCCAGAAATACTGGACGATATGGATGGATAGAAGGAGCATTGTCAGTAATGTAACAATCAAAGGCAGGAACGACCATTCCGATCTCTTAGCTCTTAACCACCAGAAATGAAACCCTGCAATGATTACAAAACTCGACAAAAGCCCTGTTTGCATTATGATGCCCATTTCAGTAAAATAAATGACAAGAAATGAAAGGGGTACCAAAAATAAAGTGAGGCTGATACTCAGATAGAAAAAAAGATGCGATCTCGCATGGGTGTTCTCTCGTTCTTCTAAGTGATCCCCATCTCCTTTTGTGTACAACGCTAAAAGAAAATCGCAATATTCACTTGGTAATAAGCGGTTATTTTTCCAATAATGAATTTCGCTGATAATGGTCCTCGTACGGTCATCTTTCATAGCACCCTCCAGCAACAAAGATAAAACTCAGGACACCCACCCGAATGAATACCAAACGATAAGGGGGTCCTGAGTAGGAAGATTGTTATTCCATGAAGTCTTTTAAACGTTTGCTTCGGCTTGGGTGTCTCAGTTTACGAAGAGCCTTAGCTTCAATTTGGCGAATTCTTTCGCGTGTGACTCCAAATACTTTTCCAACCTCTTCCAGAGTACGGGTACGGCCATCATCTAATCCGAAACGCAAACGCAGAACATTTTCTTCACGATCAGTCAATGTATCCAGCACATCTTCCAGTTGTTCTTTCAGCAATTCGTATGCTGCATGATCGGAAGGAGAGGTTGCTTCCTGGTCTTCGATGAAATCACCGAGATGAGAATCATCTTCTTCACCAATAGGTGTTTCCAAAGAAACTGGTTCTTGAGCGATTTTTAATATTTCACGGACTTTATCAGGAGTAAGGTCCATGTCTTGAGCAATTTCTTCTGGTGTCGGTTCGCGCCCAAGGTCCTGTAGAAGTTGACGCTGCACCCGAATCAATTTATTAATTGTTTCCACCATGTGTACGGGGATTCGGATCGTACGGGCCTGGTCAGCTATCGCACGGGTGATGGCTTGCCTGATCCACCATGTTGCATAAGTACTGAACTTATAACCTTTACGATAATCGAACTTCTCCACGGCTTTGATAAGCCCCATGTTCCCTTCTTGGATCAAGTCCAGGAACAACATCCCCCTGCCTACATAACGTTTAGCAATACTTACTACTAGTCGGAGGTTAGCTTCTGCCAGATCGCGCTTCGCTTCTTCGTCACCACTCTCAATACGCTGAGCCAGACTGATTTCATCTTTAGCAGCGAGAAGGTTGACACGGCCGATTTCTTTCAAGTACATGCGGACTGGATCATTAATCTTCACCCCAGGTGGCACACTCAAATCGTTTAGATCGAATTCTTCTTCTTTATTCAATTGTTTCATACTCGGATCTGTATCTGAGTCTCCGATCACCTCTACCCCTTGCTCATTGAGGTGCTCATAAAACTCATCCATTTGGTCTGAATCCAATTCAAAACTGGAGAGTTTTTCTGCCACTTCCTCATAGGCCAGGATTCCGCGTTTTTTTCCAATCTCCAACACTTGCTCTTTTGCTTGCTCAAGTGTCAGTTCACTCTGATTTTCAGTTGTTTCTTTAGAACGTGATGGCTGTTGTTTCTTATCTGCCATAAGTCCCCCTCCTTCCAACAATCTATACAAACTATACCTAGTTGTTTTTCAGCTCTTTTTTTCGTTTGATAAGATCCATGGCAATTTCTGCTGCTTTGATAGGATCTTTCTGCTGCTCTGCTTTTTTCAATTCAGCTTCGAGATTTTTGATGTCGGTAAGATCCCAATATTCTGCTCGTATCCATGAAATATAATCATTGATTTCTTGATCAGAGACCTCTTCGCTGATGGGAGCCATCGCAAGCTCTATAGCTAGACTTTTCACGGCAGGGTCTTCAATCAGTTCCACAAACTGACTGATATCCGATTCATTACCGTCTTCATAATATGCATAAAGATGGGTCACGATGACTTGATGATCTTCTATATTAAAAGCACCGCCTATTTCCTTCTGAACTTTATCAGCAATATAAGGATCTTTCAACATATATGCAATCAGTTTCCTTTCTGCATTGTGAAAGGCT
Source organism: Halobacillus litoralis (assembly GCF_004101865.1). Classification (NCBI taxonomy): domain Bacteria; kingdom Bacillati; phylum Bacillota; class Bacilli; order Caryophanales; family Bacillaceae; genus Halobacillus; species Halobacillus litoralis. Next base: position 3,802,743 of record NZ_CP026118.1, on the reverse strand, counting down.
GGCAGTAATTTATTCTGGACCGATGATTTTCTCGTATGATTAGTATATCGGTTCCTGGTCTCATTATCCTTTACACCGCTTTTACCTCTGATTCTCTGCACTTCTTCTTTCAAAGTATCCAGGGCCATCTTGAATTCTGCTGCCAATTCATTGAGGTAATGTTCTCTTTCAACAGCACGATCGAGAACGGCGATCTCTTGTAATACTTTTTCGATATATGTGATCCGATCTCCTTCTAATTGAAGATTATAATCCCTTCGAAGGTAGCTCATCATGAATGAAATATACGTATCACTTGTATCGATGATTTCCCGACGAAATCGTTCTCCCCCATTCTTTTGAATGAAATCGTCAGGATCCAGTCCGTCTGGCACTCTTGCAACATAGGTGTGACATCCGATACTCTTAACCAATTTCGCCGCCTTGACCGCAGCTTCTATGCCTGCACGGTCTCCGTCATAACAAATAATTACTTGTTCGACATACCTTTTTAAAAGGTTTGCCTGAGAACTTGATAATGCTGTTCCCATCGTTGCTACAGCATTATGAATACCTGCTTGATCTGCTGTTATGACATCGCCGAAACCTTCAAAGAGTAACACAGACTTTTCTTTTCTGATCGCTGAACGTGCCAGATCGAAATTATAAAGCAGCCTTCCCTTATGAAAAAGCTCCGTTTCAGGGCTGTTCAAATACTTCGGTTCTTGTTCTCCTATGGATCTCCCTGCAAATGCCACAGTCTTTCCGAGGTGATTTCTTAACGGGAAGATGACCCGTCCTCTGAACCGGTCCGCATAGTCTCCATGATCATTCGTACTGAGCAGCCCCGCCTTGACCATCGTTTGTGGATGGTAGCCTTTCTTTTCGAGGAAAGTTACGACAAAGTCTTTTGAATTCGGCGAAAAGCCAATCTGATACTTTTGAATCGTTTCATCCGTAAAGCCTCGATCCATCAAATATTGATAAGCTTCCTGACCCTCTTTGGAATTCTTTAACAAATGATGATATAATTTGGTGAGCCATTGATGGGCTTCCAACATCGATTGAGATTCTTGACTTCTTTCTGCCGGACCTTCATCTGTCATTTGTTCCGGAAGCTCGATACCCGATTGCTCCGCTAATTGTTTCAACGCTTGTACAAAGCTGAAGCCTTCCATCTCCATTAGGAAGGTATAAACATTCCCTCCCTTTCCACAACCAAAGCAATGGAATATCTGCTTATCTTGAGAAACGGAAAAAGAAGGAGTGTTTTCCCCATGGAAGGGACAAAGACCAAAATAGTTTCTGCCTTGTTTCTTGAGATCGATATAATCGCCGATCACTTCGACAATATCCGATGACGTTCTGATTTCATCCACTTTTTCATCTGGTATGTGTCCAGCCATTTGATCACCATACTACTCAATTATTCTCGATTAAAGACTAAATTCCTTCAACATCTGACAACAAATCTTGGAGAGCCGAGCGAAATCTTTCACCATCTTTGCTGGTAAAAGCTGATGGGCCTTTCCACTTTTTCCGGCGCTTCATTGTTTGCTGCCGGATAAATTTTTGATTCATAATATTATCAGCATCATTTTCTTTAACCAGTTTACCTCGTGGTGTTAATACGTAAACTCCTTTAGATGTTAATAACACGGCTAAGGAAAGATCTTGTGTGATGACGATATCATTAAAGCGAACTTGATTGAGGATGTATATGTCTACTGATTGTGATCCATCATCGACAAAAGTCCACCCTTCATTTGATTTTACTGGACTGTAATGATTGACTGTCGCAATGAATTGAGGTTGTATTTCATAGAGGTTACACACTTCAACGATTTCATTTTGCACAGGACAACTATCTGCATCTACCCAGACCTTCACATTTAGTTTTGGCATAGTATCAGTATTTCTACAATAAGCGGTAGAATCCTCCTAAAAAACGAATGTTTTATTATTCTGAAAAGTCAATACCTGCAAGAATTGATGGATGTTGCGTTCTGAACAAGGACAAACCCTTCATTAAAAGGATTTTTACCACAAATAGATATTATAATACATTCCTCCCATTAATGCTATATCCAATTTCATTTAATTTCATTCTTCCCAACAAAAGTCGCGCTTAATCATAGCGCGACTTTTGTTAATTTGTACTATTCTTGAGCATCTTGACGCAATTTATTCATAATTACATTTGCTGTCTCTTCCACCGCTTTATTTGAAACATCGATGACTGGACAACCTATGCGCTCCACTACACGGTTGAAATGGTCGATTTCCTGTTGGATCCGGTTGATATTCGCATAGCTTGCCTGATCACCAAGCCCCAATGACTTCAGTCTTTCTTTCCTGATATCGTTCAGCTTTTCTGCACTGATTTTAAGTCCAATACACTTATCAGGATCAACCCTGAACAACTCAGCCGGGGGATGAACTTCTGGTACTATAGGAACATTAGCGACTTTTAACCGTTTATGGGCAAGGTACTGGGACAAAGGTGTTTTCGATGTTCGGGAAACACCTATTAATACGATGTCCGCTTTTGAAATCCCTCTAGGGTCACGTCCATCATCATAGCGGACTGCAAATTCAATGGCTTCTACCCGTTTAAAGTAATCCTCATCCAATTTATGAACAAGCCCCGGTTCTAAACGAGGCTTGATTTTCAAATGGTCTTCCATCAATTCCATCATCGGTCCCATAATATCCACACATTTAATACCGTTTTTTCTCGCTTCAGATATTAGGTGCTGTCTGAACTCTGGCACAACTAACGTGAAACCGATCATAGCGCTATGTTCTTTCGCTTGGAGGACTGCTTCGTTGATTGTCCCTTTATCTTCGACATATGGAATACGCTGCAAATCAAAAGGGCCATCATCGAATTGACTGAGACAAGCTTTTACGACGAGTTCAGCAGTTTCTCCTACTGAATCTGATAGTACATAAATTAAAGGTTTCTCCATTTTCACCCTCCTCCGGTCTTTGCAGCTTATAGGTGACGATCCCGGCCAAGCTCCACCAAAGCTTTCGTTATATTGGTTTTCGTTAATCTGCCGACTACTTCCAAACCTTCTTCTGCGGGGTTTACTACAGGCAAAGCATCAATTTGTTTCTCTATGAGCTTTTGTGCAGCGTCTAACAAGAGGTCTTCTGGTTTACAAATCGTGATGTTCGGCATTCTTGTCATAATGATATGAACAGGGATAGATGACAAATCCTGGTTACCGATACTCGCTCTTAAAAGGTCTTTTCGTGAAAGTACTCCAACTAAGTGGGACTTCTCATTTGTCACAAATAATGTACCGACATCCTCCAAAAACATTGCGCAAATAGCATCATAAGCAGATACATCTTCTTCTACGACGATCGGCAGGGACTGATATTCATCTACCTTGAACTTCTTCAATTTTTCTGTGAATAACTCAGACCCGGTCTTTCCCGTGAAAAAATAACCCACACGCGGTCTAGCATCCAAATACCCTGCCATTGTCAATATAGCAAGGTCGGGACGCAGAGTAGCACGTGTCAAATTCAATTGATCTGCAATGTTCTCACCGGTTATCGGACCATTATCTTTTACAATTTGGATAATTTGTTCTTGTCGATTAGAGAGTTCCAATCTTTCACCACCCTGATCACTGACTGTGACATACTATTTCTCATTATAGCTCATTTTTATTAACGGGTAAAAGAAGGAGTCTTAAAACTGCTGTTTCCACTCGATTGCATTCAAGTCTGCAAATACATACACATCTTGAGCGATTTGTTTCAGCAAACCTAAACGGTTATTACGAACCTTTTCATCTTCTGCCATAACCATCGTCGCATCGAAGAAGCTATGGATCGGTTCTGAAAGCTCAGCTAATAAGTCAAGCGCTTCAGAGGGATGTCCGTCCTGAAGATATGACAAATATTCCTCTCTGATGGACTGATGGACTTCATATAATTTCTTTTCTTGATCATTTTTGAACAGACCTGGAGATACTTTATCATCGTCTGCTTTTTCCGCCAATTTCAAGGCCCGCCCAAGAGCTTCGTGGACCGGTTTAAATGATGGCTCCTGACGTTTTTCTACTAACAATTCTGCTTTCAGAATTGTTGTCGGATAAATACCGATACCCCGTGACAGAACAGCGTCTACCACATCCGGGTCAATATTCTTTTCTTTTAATAGATAAGCAGCACGGACGCGGAAGAACTCATGCAAATCACTATGAACCTCTTTTTCCGAGCGTGTAGGCAATTGGAGTTCAAAATAGAACTGGTGAACAAGATCGATCAACTTCTCCACAGGTATTGGCCACTGCTGCTTATTCAAGGTTTGTAAAATTCCCAGCGCCTGGCGTCTTAACCCGTAGGGATCTTGAGACCCTGTGGGAATGATGCCGATTGAAATACTTCCGACAATTGTATCAAGTTTATCAGCGATGCTGACTATAGAGCCGATCGTTGTTGTCGGTACTTGTCCATTTGCTTGTCTAGGCATGTAGTGCTCATTAATAGCCTTTGCTACCTCTTCATCTTCTCCGAAAATACGAGCATACTTCTCTCCCATTACACCTTGTAGTTCAGTGAATTCATCTACCATTTGTGTGACAAGATCGAATTTGCATATTTCTGCTGCACGTAGGGATTTTTGCTTCTCAGGTTCATCCAATTCCAACCACTCACTCAGTTTTCCAGTTATAGCTACGACCCGCTTAACTTTATCCGCTAACGTTCCAAGCTCTTCCTGATAAACCATACGTGAAAGCTTTTCCATTTTTTTATCGATGGACCCTTTCTGATCCTCTTCATAAAAGAACTGCGCATCTTTCAATCGTGCTTTCAATACTTTTTCATTTCCCCTAGCTACCGTATCCAAATGCTGGTCATCCCCATTTCGAACACCCACAAAGTAAGGGAGCAAAACGCCATCGTCCGAGCGGACAGGGAAGTAACGTTGATGCTCTTTCATTGAAGTGATTAGTGCTTCTTCTGGTACTTCAAGGAACTCCTCTGAAAAAGAACCACTGAAAGCCGTTGGGTATTCTACCAGATGTGTGACTTCGTTTAAGAGATCTTCATCGATGATTAACTTCCAATTATTTGCTGCTTCTAATTGTTTCAATTGATCATAAATGGTCTTCTTCCTGTCTTCCACAGAAGCAATTATTGATTGTTCTTTCAGCACATCTTCATACTGCTCCGGATCGTTGACAGTTGCCGTCCCACCAAGGAAACGATGACCAAAAGTCGTCTTTCCAGTCGAAACATTTTCAATTGAAAAAGGAATGACCTCTTCTCCATAAAGAGCAACAAGCCAGCGGATCGGACGTGCATATCGAAGCTCACGATCTCCCCATCGCATGTTTTTCGGGTATGTCAAACCAAGTAAGATGTCACCAAAACCCTCAAGAAGTTTCATTGTAGGCTCACCTTGAATGAACTTATTTACATGAACATACTCTGTTCCTTTAATTTCTTTAAAGTAAATATCCTCTACGTCTTTTCCTTGACCTTTAGAGAACCCAATCGCCGCTTTTGTCCAATCCCCATTATCATCTAACGCAATTTTCTTCGCAGGTCCTTTAGCTTCTTCTTCAATATCCGGCTGCTTTTCTTCCACATCCGTAATTTTTACTGCCAAACGTCTTGGTGTCGCGTAGCCTTTCACTTCACCATAAGGAATCCGGTTTTCACTCAGCCAATCGGCCGTTTTCTCCTGTAACTGTTTTAATGCATCGTCAATAAAACGGGCCGGCAGTTCTTCTACGCCTAGTTCAAATAATACGGATTTACTCATGGTTACTTTCCTCCTTCTTCAGCATTGGGAAGCCAATGCGCTCCCTTTCTTCCACATAGGTTTTCGCGATTTTTCTTGCCAGGTTTCTTACGCGTGCGATATATCCGGTTCTTTCTGTCACACTGATGACGCCTTTAGCATCTAAAAGGTTGAAAGTGTGAGAACATTTAAGTACATAATCATAAGCAGGGAACACAAGCCCTTGTTCCATGATCCGTTGGGCCTCTTTCTCATAAGTGGAGAATAATTCGAATAACATATCCTCGTCTGAAGCTTCGAATGTATAAACAGAGTGTTCATACTCTGGCTGTGTAAAGATATCACCAACAGTAACCCCATTTGTCCATTCCAATTCGAAAACGTTTTCCTTGTCCTGGATATAAGAGGCTAACCGTTCTAATCCGTAAGTGATCTCAGCAGATACCGGGCGTGCTTCCAACCCACCGATTTGCTGGAAATACGTAAATTGCGTGATTTCCATGCCATCAAGCCATACTTCCCACCCTAAACCAGCGGCCCCGAGGGTAGGGTTTTCCCAGTTATCCTCTACAAAGCGGATGTCATGCTTTAAAGGATCGATGCCTAAAGCACGTAAAGAATCTAAGTATAGTTCCTGGATATTATCTGGTGAAGGCTTCATGATTACTTGAAACTGGTGGTGCTGATATAGACGGTTGGGATTCTGACCATAACGTCCATCTGCCGGACGGCGAGAAGGCTCGACATAAGCTACGTTCCAAGGCTCAGGACCCAGGCTGCGCAACAATGTCATCGGCGACATTGTCCCTGCCCCTTTTTCTGTATCATACGCCTGCATCAACAAGCACCCCTGGTTGGACCAATGGTTTTGCAGTGTTAAAATCATTTCTTGAATATTCATGATTTTCCTCCTTGATCGTTGTGCGTAGAAAACAAAGAGACCCCGTTCCTACGCCTGTAATAGACATAGGGACGGGATCTCCGCGGTTCCACCCTAATTGCTTCCTGATGTTACCAAGAAGCCCCTTTGAAAAGTTGCTCCGGAATGCCTTCACTGATCCGTAAACACTTGTCTTCCACCATAACAAGCTCGCTTGTAGAATACGGGAGGCAGTTACTACTTTCCTTCGTCACAACACGTTATTTTGTATTAAAATCATACTCTAACTCCTGTAAAAATGTCAAACATTAATCAGTGAAGAGGTCAAGTTGTTTCAAAAATTTCTTGGATTTAAGGAAATATCCACCGTAACGATCATAATATTCATCCATGATTTGACGCAATAATTTTTTATTTTCTTCTTTCATGGTGATTTGACCGAGACGTTTGGCATCCATATGTAAAAAAACGCGCAGAAGTTTCGGTAACGGTTCAGGTAAACCGTATGCTTCGGGATCTCTCTGCTTACAACGATAACACAGGAGACCTCCCTCCGACATGGAGAAAGAATAGGGGCCATCCTGACTTCCACACTGAACACAGTGATCCACCACAGGAGCAAAACCTGCCTTTTTGAACATCTTCAATTCATACATCATCGTCAGGATATTCGGATCTTTTCCTTCGTGAATCCATTCCAATGTTTGCAGCAATTGTTCATAAATAAAAGGGTCCGGTTGTTTTTCTTCAATGAGTTTATCTGTCAATTCTGCAATATATGAAGCATATGCGGTTTTCACGATATCTTCGCGAATTGACCTTAATGAGGAAAGCATTTCCCCCTGGCTCATCGATCCCAACCCGGACCCTATATGAATGAGAAATGTGCCGTGGATAAACGGTTGTGTGATTGAAGACATTCGGCTCTTAGGTTTTTTTGCACCTCGAGCCATCACACCTATTTTCCCTTTTTCTCTCGTCATCATCGTAACGATTTTGTGTGTTTCACCATAATTAGTCGTTCGGATGACAATACCTTCCACCTTATCTAACAAATGGCTCACCTGCTCTATTTAAGGATTCAAATCATCCATAGGTATCCGTTCAGGTGAGGAAGCACTTTGCTCTTGAGACTGTTGATCTTGAGACTCCAACTCTTTCATCAATAAATATGTTTCCACATTGCCCGTTTGACTGAAAACATTCCATGAAAGTTTGTCGCGCACAAGAAACACCGCCTTTCTTATCATCACTAAACAAGTTACATTTTTAGGATGCTTCCTCTCCCCGAATTCATAAGGCTTAATTTTTTCCAATCCTTAATATTCGTCTTCGCGATAACCAAAGTCACTCAATTGGATTTGCTTATTTCTCCAGTCTTTTTGCACTTTCACCCAAAGCTCTAAAAAGACCTTGCTTCCAAGTAATGATTCAATGTCTTTCCTCGCTCTTTTCCCGACTTCTTTCAACATGCTCCCCTGCTTACCGATAATGATGCCTTTTTGAGATTTGCGTTCAACAATAATCGCAGCCTGGATATAAACAGCATTTGAATTTTCTCTTGGCTCAATCCCTTCAATGACTACAGCAATTGAATGAGGAATTTCTTCCCTAGTCAGATGCAGGACCTTCTCTCTGATGAATTCACTGATGACAAAACGCTCCGGGTGATCAGTGATCTGGTCTTCCGGATAAAACTGAGGTCCTTCTGGAAGCATTCTTTTTAAAATGCTGATCAAGTGATTGACGTTATTTCCTTCAAGAGCTGAAATGGGAATAATCTCTTCGAAGTCAAGCATTTCTTTGTACTGATCAATTAAGGGTAATAACTCATCCGGGTGTACTCTGTCAATTTTATTGATAATCAAGAAGACAGGTTGATCCACACGCTGGAGCCGATCCAATATGAATTGATCACCTCTCCCATAGCCTTCTTCAGCATTGATCATGAAGAGGACAGCGTCTACTCCATTCAAGGTGTTTTCTGCGACATTAACCATATAGTCGCCCAGTTTATGTTTGGGTTTATGGATTCCCGGAGTATCAATGAAAATGATCTGTGATTCATCGTCGGTCATAACTCCTTGAATTTTGTTCCTGGTTGTTTGGGGTTTGTCACTCATAATTGCGATTTTCTCACCGATGACACGGTTCATGAACGTAGATTTCCCCACGTTTGGCCGACCTACGATTGTGACAAATCCTGATTTGAAATTCTCTGTCATAAATTGTTCCTCCAATGATTACTAGACGATCGTTCTCATCCATTCTACTACATAATCACACTTGTTTCATGTAACTAGAACAAAGAAAGGATTTTCGGTAAAAAAATAACGATCCCGATTATAGCAGAACCTATACTTGCAACAAGTACAGCTCCTGCGGTAATATCCTTGACCGTTCCTACAGCTTGATGATGCTCCGGAGCCAAGTGGTCCAGTAATTTCTCTATCCCCGTATTGACCATTTCCAACGACAAAATAATTGATATAACAAGAGTGACCACTATCCATTCGAGAGCGGATATAGATAAGAGGAAGCCGGCAATAAGAACGAACGCCGCTATCAGAAGGTGTATGCGGAAATTCCGCTCCGATTTATAAACTTCTTTGAGCCCGTTCAAGGCAAAACTGAAGCCGACCATCCTCTTATATTTACGATCTTTGTAATCCGAACTCATGGAGGATTTCCTCTTGTCTCCCGAACATTGTTTTTTCCTCTTCTTCGTTCAGGTGATCATATCCAAGCAAATGCAGAAAGCCATGCAGAGCCAGAAATCCAAGCTCTCTTTCTAATGAATGGTCATATTCCTCTGCCTGTTCTTTTGCTTTATCGACTGATATGACAATATCTCCAAGCATTACGGGCATGTTCTCGTCCAGGATATTCATTTCTCCATCACCTAATTCCTGCATAGCGAAAGAGATCACATCTGTAGGTTCATCTTTTTGCCGGTAATTCCGATTAATCTCCTGGATTTCACTATTATCGACAAAACTTACAGACACTTCCGAGTCCCCTTTGAGACCTTCTTTTTCCCCTGCAAATCGGATGATGCGTTGAATCAAGTCTACAAAAGCTTCATCTACTGAATTGGTTTCATCTTGAAAATCGATGGTTATCATTATTTTGCCTCCCTGACTAAAGGTTTCGTTTCTGGATATTCAATTCGAGAATGGAATATCCCATGCAATGTTTCACATATAGCATGTTCCAATTTTTTTATTTCGTTAAACGTTAAATGACTATCGTCAAACTGACCATCAAGTAAACGATCCTCGATAATGGAGTGTACAATCGCTTTGATTTTCTCTTCCGTCGGATGATTCAAAGACCGTACCGCAGCTTCAACAGAATCGCAAACGCAGACAACAGCCGCTTCCTTTGTTTGTGGTTTGGGCCCAGGATAACGGTAATCTTTCTCCAGGGTACGTTCATTCTGTTCTTTTGCTTGATAATAAAAGAACTTCAACAATGTGGTCCCGTGATGCTGCTTAGCTATATCAACGATTTCACTCGGAAGTTTCTCATCTTCCAGCATCCTTGCTCCGTCGTAAGGATGGTTAATAATAATTTCAGCACTTTTCTCTGGATCTATAAAATCATGAGGGTTTTTCAAGCCCATTTGATTTTCTATGAAATAATGGGGCTGAACCGTTTTACCAAGGTCATGATAGTAAGCTGCCACCCGAGCTAAAAGTCCATTGGCTCCGATAGCTTCACAGGCTGATTCACTTAAATTAGCGACCATGACGCTATGATGATAAGTCCCTGGCGCTTCTGTCAGAATCTTACGAAGTAAAGGATGATTGGGATTGGCAAGCGTCAATAACTTTTGATCCGACAAGACTCCGAACCCTGTTTCAAAGAAAGGCAGCAATCCTAATGTCAAAACAGCTGCTAGAAAGGCTGCACTGAATCCATAGCCACAGTAAAGAAGTACTTCTGTCCACGAATACTTTTCAAAAGACATGAATAAAAAGAATAACAGAGCACATATATTAGTAAAAGCCACCCCTGCACTAGCTCTTACTATGGACAAGCGATCCTTCATTTTGGTCAGGAAGAAAATCCCCGCCAGTTGCGATAATAATAAATACATACCCGCTGTCGCATTCAAAGCCCCAGATAAGTGTCCATTGAACAAAATGCATGCCATCAGTGCATATACAACCGCAAGCACAAGAGCAAGACGTTCATGACAAAGGATTTTTATCAGGAAGACTCCGGCTACGGCGGGGACAAGATAGTGAACCGGCTGATCAGCACTGCCATAAAGACTGAATATTTTCATCAAACCAATGATGAATAAAGATGTGAACGCTGCAATGGTGAGGTGTCTCAAAGTCAGATGAGACTCCTTAACCGCCCGCAAGCTTTCAATATAAATCATCATCCCCAATAAGAGTGAAAATAATGCTAATCCGAAAAAAGGAAGACCATTATGCTGGTCATCCAATAGGCCTGTCAATTGAAGATCATCGTAGACATCGTTTGTAATAGTAGAGCCTTGCTTCACGATCACCTCACCCGCACGCAGCATAATCGGTTCAACTTGTGTGGCGGCTGCTTTGATGGCCTCTTCTGTTTGTTGCGGATCATATAAAGCATTCTCCACTAATGCGAACGCCCCTATGTCCGAGGTAACCTGCTTCAGTGTGTCAGGAAGGTTGGAATATTGAACTTTTAATTTCAACCGCCGTTCTGCATCATCTAATCGAGCTGGCCGAATGCCTTCCTGGAAGTAATTATGTAGTGTTGTAACAAGGAAGTCCTCACTTGCTTTTAAATCTTCAACTTTGGCAGATAAAAGTGGCTCATAAACACCAGAAGGCAGCCCCCGGGTGATATCTTCATCTAATAAAGATTCTACTTTCAACAGCTGCTCCCCAGTACTTGATTGCTCTTCAGCATCATGTTCCGTTTCCTTTATGACCTCAAAGACCTCACGAACTAGAGAGACCCTTTCTTCTGTAATATCCTCCGAAATCGAATATCGATCATCAACAGATTGAGTGACCTCTCTTATTTGCTGCTCCGTCTTTTTTTCATTTTCAATTGTGATCGGCGAACGAATTGTCTCAGGTGCTGTACTATATTTTTCAAGGCTGTATGTTTGTGTATGAACATTGGAAGCCGCCAGCACAAAAAAGAAGACAGCTACAACAAGGGCCGGTAGTGCTAAAACTACTTTTGAACTGTGCAGCCTCATTTCCTGCAATTTCTTGCTGAAGCGTTCCAACATAGCTATACACTCCCTTACAAATTATTCCAAGAACAGGTATGAAATAAGGCCCAACAGTATGGGCCCTATTTATTTTCACCTTCGTATGCGTTAATGATTCGCTGTACGAGCGGGTGTCTGACTACGTCGGATTGATCGAGATGGATAAAGGCTGAACCCTTCACTTTACCTAATCGCTCTTCAGCGACACGCAAACCGGACTTCACACCTTTAGGAAGATCGACTTGTGTGATATCACCTGTGATAATCATCTTGGATCCAAAACCTAAACGCGTCAGAAACATTTTCATTTGTTCAGGGGTCGTATTTTGTGCTTCATCCAGGATGGCGAAAGCATCATCAAGTGTACGCCCTCTCATATAAGCAAGTGGAGCTATTTCAATAGTCCCTCTATCAATCAGTCTCGTTGTGTGCTCTACACCGAAGACATCATGCAATGAATCATATAAAGGACGCAAATATGGGTCTACTTTTTCTTTTAAATCTCCTGGTAAAAAACCTAAACTCTCTCCAGCCTCAACCGCTGGACGTGTAAGTATGATCCTTTTGACATCACCATTTTTCAATGCATTGACAGCCATGATGACAGCAAGGTAAGTTTTCCCCGTACCTGCGGGGCCGATCCCGAACACAAGGTCATTGTTTTTAATTGCAGCGATGTAGTTACGTTGACCGAGTGTTTTCACCCGGATGGATTTACCTTTGGAGTTTTTTGTGATTTCATCCTCAAATAATGCTTCAAACTGATTGATTTTCCCTTTTTTAGCAAGCTCAACAGCATAAACGACATCTCGTTCTGTAATCGTCAAACCTTTGCGGATAATCGCAAGGACACTTAGCAGAATGTCTTCAACTAACTTGACATGTTCCGCTTGCCCGGTTACACGCACCTGTTCGCCACGAGAAATGATCGTGACTTGCAGCTGTTCCTCAATTTGTTTGAGGTTCCGGTCTTCTGTCCCGAACAGGGCTAGTGCTTCTGTTGTATTATCTAATTGGATGTCCATGTTTTTCATATCTTCTGGCATACTCAATCTCCTTGACTTATATACTTTGTCACTGCAATGTTTTCATGAACTTTGTACAATAGGATTAATTTTACTTTACCATTCTCCTCACCCAGGTGCAAAACTTTTTCTTCCTTTATCTCAGCGTCCACATCCAACTCTTGCTGTAAACTCCTTTTTGCCGTTGCAACCCCTAGTTTTTCAAGTTCTTTCTTTGAAGATTCATAGGCTTTAGGGTCTACAGAATAATGATCAGTCGTTTTAATGTTGAATGGGCTTCGGATACCGAATAGCTTCCAATCAGAAACAAATGTCTCTTCCCGGAACCTCCCCTCATTCCCTCTCCACCACCCCCAGATAGGCAATTTAATGTCAGCGATTTGCAAGTGATACTCACTTTCCACTGTCCCATCTGTCAAAAGCATGACTTGTTTCATCGGGAGGTTTTGTTCTACTTTATACCATGTTTCTGCAATTACATCTCCATCAGAGTGAACAAAGATATTCTCCTCCTCGACTAACTGCCCTGTAGCGAGCACCTGTCCCTTCTTTACGACATCATATACAGACACCATAGGCCGTCCTTTTTTGATGAAAGTTTCAACGACCATCCCTTTTTTCGACGCTACCAGATTAGAAGGTTTCTTGTTCATGTCTGTATCGTGACGCGTCTTCTCCACACCATACAGGTGATAGCTTGTCCCCTGTTTCTTCACCCCGATCCACAATAAGTCCGGGATATCATCCAGCAGTTTTTGTTGAAGTTCATTAGGATCACTCATCCCTATGGTTAGTTTTCCAGGAGAAACCCCATAACTATTCAATTTTTCTTCAACATTTGACTCTAGTTCAGGAGTCAGTCCCTCCACCTTAATCGACCAGAGTGTATTAGCAAGTAAGAAAATAACGGCAATTGCAGCAAAAAAAGCAACTAATAAAGATACCTTTCGAAGTAGATGCTTGTATAAAAAAGGGACACCCTTACCGGACTTTATGGTCAATTTGCAGCGGTACTTTTTTCTTATCTGCCTCAGGACCGTCCAATCTTTCAGCCGAATGGACATAATAACAGCCGACTCATCGATCCTCTTCAAGTCGGTAATCTGACAGCCTCGCCTTGTACAAGCTTGCAGAAATGGTTCAATCAATTTCCCTTCTACTTGGACGGTCATGATTCCGTGAAAGAAATCATGTTGATTCTTCATGACCTCATCCCCCTTCCGAATCAGGTAAAAATTCCACTGATTTCAACTCTCCCTCAAGAAGAAGCTCCTCTTTCAACATCATTTTCACACCTAAATCTTTACCGAGGATACGAACTTGACCCTTTTTATATTGAATTCTGACTTCACTATCAGAAAAGTGCAGGAGGCCTGTATGGTTTTCTATGTACACGTGGATGGACCCGATAGTGGTTATTCTAGGTAAATCCAACATGACATCTGATGGCAAATCGAAGTAACGACCGATCCATGCTCGGATTTGCTGTTGCCATTTTGACATGTGAAGCCCTCCCCTCTTTTTATTTATACGAAAAACGCACGAATTGTATCACTACAATTCGTGCGTTTCGTTATCTTTTTCGAGGATGAGAACTGTGAGGCTTATGAGCGCGAGGCTGACCAAGCACTTCAGCCATCAATATTCCTTCAGCTAAACGTTTCTTATCCCATTTTTTTGCACTCTCGATGAGAGGGCCGTTTTCAATCAATCGGCTTGCAGCATCCTTTCGGCCATTATCCTTATGAACCCTGACAGTGTGAGCGTCATCTTCTGGATTATCGTAAGAATAGGCATTGATCGGATCGGTTTCTTGATTTCCTCCAGATAACTCCTCCGACCTTTTCTTCTTTTCTTCATAATATTCCTTCAGCCGGTCTTCTCCAGACTTCATCGTCCGCTCTGGAGGAGCATCCGAGCCAGGCCCGCTAGGGTAAGTAGAAGGCCTAGGGACACGTTTTTTTTCTGACTCCTTTTTCGTATCTTTTTCTTTTGACATACCACTGAACCAACTGATGATTCCACCTATGATTGCAGCGAGAATAAGAAAATTACTGAACACTAGTTCAAAAAGTTCTCCCATGAAAATTCTCCTTTATATCCGTTAAGGGATTAACTTTCTTCACCTTCATTGTCTTCATCAGACATCTTGCCAAGGGTGTTTCTCATGTCAGTGTCTGCATTGATATTCTGATAGTTCATGTAATCCATGACACCCATTTTCCCAGAACGCAGAGCCTCTGCAAGTGCTTGCGGAACCTGAGCTTCTGCTTCAACAACTTTGGCTTGCATTTCTTGAACACGAGCTCGCATTTCCTGTTCTTGAGCGATCGCCATCGCACGACGTTCTTCAGCTTTCGCTTGAGCAATATTTTTGTCCGCTTCAGCCTGATCGGTTTGCAAGATGGCTCCAATGTTTTTACCGATGTCGATGTCGGCAATATCGATTGAAAGGATTTCAAATGCTGTGCCGGCGTCTAATCCTTTACCGAGGACATTTTGGGAAATACGATCGGGATTTTCAAGAACCTTGTTGTGATTTTGACTAGAACCGATGGTGGATACAATCCCTTCACCCACACGGGCGATTACTGTATCTTCACCGGCACCACCGACAAGTCGGTCGATATTCGCTCGTACCGTAATACGCGCTTTCGCCTTCACTTCGATACCGTCCATCGCAACACCCGCAATAAATGGCGTCTCAATCACTTTTGGATTTACACTCATCTGGACAGCTTCTAAAACATCTCGACCAGCTAAATCAATCGCTGCGCAACGTTCAAAGCTCAACTCGATATTCGCACGCTGAGCTGCAATCAAAGCATTGACCACGCGATCGACGTTACCCCCTGCCAGGTAATGACTTTCCAATTGGTTCGTATCAACATTGACGCCTGCTTTATGGGCTTTGATCAATGGGTTGATAACCCGGGAAGGGATGACACGTCTTAAACGCATTCCCACCAATGTAAAGATGTTGATTTTCACACCAGCTGCTAACGCACTGATCCAAAGCATGACCGGTATGAATGTAAATAACACTGCTAATACAATAATAATGACACCAATAATAATAATTGGCATTAATTCTTGAAGTGTCACTCTGTTTCCTCCTCATGTTCAACTTTTTTCAATTCCCGTACAACGATACGAGAACCTTCTACCTTGATGACTTTGACCTTTTGATGTACTCCGACGAATCCGCCTTCTGTTACAACATCCAATCGTTCACCAGCAAAGTCTGCCGTTCCAGAAGGACGTAATGGAGTCAGGGTTTCTCCTTCCATCCCAATCAATTCTAAACGATTAATCGTAGAAACATAACCTTTATCCGATGATGTGGAATCCTGTAATATGATATGCCTGAAGAAACCTCTTTCCATACCAAGAGTCTTGAATAGGATGACCGATACGATTATGGTCACCAGCAAGGCGATCCCTATACTCATAGCCATATGCCCCATATCAGCGGAAGAAAGCATGAGCGATGAGACAATCGCCACGATCCCGGCAATTCCAGCGATGCCACCGGGTAAAAAGAACTCAGCAACAACAAGACCAATACCTAAAACAAGCAAAATAATTGCTTCATACCCTGCGAGTCCCGCCACGATATGCCCGTAAAAAAACAAGACTAGTGAAAGTGCTCCCATCGTACCCGGAATACCGAAACCCGGTGAATACAATTCTACCACAAGTCCAATGCTCGCAATCGAAAGTAATATCGGTATGACGACGGGGTTTGTTAAGAAACGGGCTACATTTTCAGAAAAAGTAGGGTTTTGTTCAACTATTTCTGCTTCAGACATCCCTAACACATTAAGTAATTCGTTACGATCATCTACGATTCCTTCTGCATAGCCGACTTCTTCCGCCTCGCTGGGACCAAGAGTAAGAAATTCTCCTTCTCCTGCTCCATAGTCAGGTAAATCAACACTGCTATCTGCCATAGCCCTGGCATAGAGTGGGTCACGTCCATTAGATTCAGCAGCAGCAACCATAGAGGATATCCAAGCGGACTGGGCCTTCTTATCAGCAGCTGTACCATCTGAATTGATCACACCCGAAGCCCCCATCGTAGCTTGAGGTTTCATATAAATTTCATCCGCATTCAATGCGATATATGAACCTGCGGAATAGGCCCTGCTCGTAACAAAAGCACTGTTTGGTATATCGAGACCCTGAAAAATCTCCCCAATGTCTCCAGCAGCATCGACACGGCCACCAGGAGTGTCAATTTCAAATATTATATGATCGACATTATTTTCCCTGGCTTCTTTTGTAGTTCTTTTCAAGAAGGCAGCCATCCCACGCTCAACAGTATCTTTTACAGGAATAACATACACAGTATCTCCCTTACCGTCCGCTTGGGCTGTTGAATATAGTTGAAATACCGATAAAGCACCCGCTACAAAAATTACTGTCAACCACATGCCGAGGCGCCAAGTACCTTTCATCCAGCTTTCACCCCCTCATTTGATATCTTTCCCATCGAATAATAACTATACGATTGAAGGTGTATGTAGGTTTCAAAATAATATAAAAAGACCTCTCTTCTAAAAGAGAGGTCTTTATATTTAAGATAATTGCTGAAGAACGAGCTTATTGACCTTGGTTCCGTCGGCCTTGCCTTTTACTTTAGGCATGACGGCACTCATGACTTTACCCATGTCACTCTTAGAAGTAGCTCCTACTTCCTGGACCGTTTCCTGAACGATCTGCCTGAGTTCTTCATCTGTCAGCTGTTTCGGCATATATACTTGTAAAATCTCAATTTCACGTTCGAGTCCTTCTACAAGATCTTCACGTCCAGCTTCTTTGAATTCATGGAGGGAATCATTTCTCTGTTTTACCTCACGAGATAAAACAGTCAATTCTTCTTCTTCAGATAATGAGTCTTTTCCCAACTTGATCGCTTCATTCTGCATAGAAGCTTTCACCATACGGATCGTAGACAGTCTTTCCTTGTCACGAGCTTTCATAGCGATTTTCATATCTTGGGTCAGACGGTCTGTGATTGTCATCTCTTCAACACCCTCTTAGATTACTTACGCTTTCTAGCCGCCTCAGACTTTTTCTTACGGCGTACGCTAGGCTTATCGTAATATTCACGCTTACGATATTCCGCTAATGTACCACTTTTTGATACATCACGCTTAAAGCGACGAAGAGCATCTTCAAGAGACTCGTTTTTACGAACGCGAGTTGTTTTTGACATGCTAATTTCCCTCCCTCCGAAGCAAACAAAACTGTTTCTCTTGTATGGGAACCCCCCATACCTTTGACAATTATATTATATGGATGAGATATGGTCAACTTTTTTTATAGATAAAAGAAACAACAAACGGTGGTTTTTTAACTTTTTCATCTGATTGGACCAATGTATAATGCCCGAAGTAAAGGGGATATTGTAGTTTTATAAAACCTGGAAGATTATTTTCAGAACCAGATGAAGAAATATTATTAATTCCCTTGCTCATAAAGAAGCTATCTGCTTCTTAAAGCAGATAGCTCTGATTTTCCATTTTAATAATCAGATGTTCCTTGTTCACCATTTACGATTGCAATTCCAGAACTTGCACCGATCCTAGTCGCACCTGCTTCAATCATTGTTTTAGCACCTTCATAATCACGAACGCCGCCAGAAGCCTTGACGCCCATCTCAGGACCGACAGTTTTACGCATCAGGCTGATGTCTTCCACCGTTGCACCTCCGCCAGAGAAACCAGTAGAGGTTTTAACAAAGTCCGCACCTGCAACCTTTGCAAGTTCAGAAGCTGTGACTTTTTCTTCTTCGTCAAGAAGAGAGGTTTCAATGATGACCTTTACAATTGCTTTACCTTCCGATTCACGGACAACAGCTTCTATATCCTGTTGAACGAGCTCTTTGTTTCCAGACTTAAGCTCACCGACATTAATTACCATGTCGATTTCTGTCGCCCCTTTTTCAATCGCTTGTTTTGTCTCGAAAGCTTTCGTTTCTTTAGTTGTGGCACCTAAAGGAAAACCGATGACCGTACAAACTTTAACGTCTGTATCTTTCAATAATTCATGGCAATACTCGACCCAATGAGGGTTCACACAAACAGAAGCGAAGCCGTGCTCTTTAGCTTCTTGACAAATTTGTGTGATTTTCTCTTTCTGTGTATCTGGTTTTAATTGTGTATGGTCAATCATTTTTGCTAAGTTTTGTTCCATAATTGGATCGTCCCTTCATCATTAAGTTGTTCGTACATCTCATCCATCATAGCATGAAACCAGTATGAATGCGAATACATTTGTGCTCACACCTTTTCAAAGTACCACTTACCTATCTTTCTTCTTCAAAAACATACGACAGGGAGGATAAAAAATATAATGGTGCTGTTTCCATACGTAAAATCCTCGGTCCTAAACGGACAGAAAGGAAATTTTTTTCTTCCAGATGGGAAACTTCTTTTTCTGAAAATCCCCCCTCAGGGCCGAAAATGACGATGACCTTCTCCCCGGGCCGTACCAGTTTCAGTCTTGTGGCAAGAGATTGATGTTCCTTTTTTCTTGCTTCGTTTTCGTATGCATATAGCCACCAGTGATATCGATCCTTCAACTGAGACACCTGCTGTAAGGTATGAACTGTACAAACCTCTGGAACGTGACTCCGCTCTGATTGCTCACTCGCTTCTTTAGCAATTTTCTGGAGCCTTTGGATTTTCTTTGGCACCTTTTTCTTATCCCACTTTGCAACAGAGCGGTCAGCTTGAAAAGGAATAAATTCAAAAGCACCCAACTCTGTCCCCTTTTGAACAATGTGTTCCAGCTTATCCCCTTTTCCCAAGCCGGCTACAATCGTCACTTGGATGGGAAGTTCCTTATCCTCTTCCAGCCATTCTAAAACCGCACACTCGGCCCCATCTTCAGTTACATTTAAAATCTTACAGAGGGCAGGTCCTTCTTCTGGATGAATTCCGATCAACTGATCCCCGGAGGTCATTCTCATCACCCGGGAAATATGATGAAGGTCCTCACCGTAAATAGTAACCTTACGATGCCCCCAGTGTTCTTCACCTATAAAATATCGTTGCATAGCAATCACTCCGGCTTTTTAGCAATAATGCTGACCCAGTCTTCCATTTTATTCGTTTCCACAATTTCGAATCCTGATTCAACTAATCGGGAGCGGACCATTTCTTTTCTGCCTGAAATAATGCCGCAAGTAATGAAGTAACCCCCGGGTTTAATGACACGATAAGCATCATCTGTAAATTTTACAATGATCTCTGCAAGGATGTTGGACACGACCAAGTCCGTTTCTCCATCCACACCTTCTAATAGGTCATTCAACTTAGCGGTGATTTTGCCTTCCACATTGTTCAATGCAGCATTGTTTTTCGTGCTTGATACTGCTACGTCGTCTAAATCATATGCGTGAACATGTTCAGCACCAAGCAGGACCGAAGCGACACTCAATATACCTGAACCTGCGCCTACATCCAATACGGTGTCCCCTTTTTCCATGTATTGTTCCAAAGCCTGAATGCTTAGAACGGTGGTCGGGTGGGTTCCTGTACCGAATGCCATACCTGGGTCCATTTCAATAATGATTTCGTCACTGGAAACTGGAGTATAATCCTCCCATGTCGGGATGATCGTGATTTTCTCAGAAATCTTCACTGGCTTGTAATATTTTTTCCATGAGGTAGCCCAATCTTCTTCTTGAACCTCGTTAATGGATACTTCGTTATGCCCGATATCTATACCGAACTCCTTCAAATTAGTTACGGAATGTTTAATACCATCAACTGTTTCATTCAGGAAGCTATTCAATGGGAGGTAGGCTTTCACATATACCCCTTCTGCTGGATAATCATCTGGATTTAATTCGTAAATTTCACCAAGCTTCGTTTTCTGCCGTTCCATATCTTGAGGATCTTCGATGACTACCCCACTTGCGCCTGATTCGTGGAAGATATTAGAGACAGGTTCTATCGCTTCACTCGTTGTATGGATACAAACTTCAGACCATTTCATTTATGATCCACCCTTTTCACTGGATTATTTATTTGTTGATGAAAAAAATGCCTGTACGATGGAACGGGAGATTCAGTTCGAAAAACCCTGCAGACCAATTCGTACAGACACTTGTTTACAAACTTCAGCTATCTCCTCTGAACGCACGTTTCATACGCTCAAAAAAGTTGCCATGTTGTTCTTCTGTCGCTTCATTACCACTAATATCATTAAACTCACGCAACAATTCTTTTTGGCGTTCCGTCAAGTTCTTCGGTGTAATGACCTTTGTCTTCACATGTTGATCTCCTTGTCCACGGCCATGAACATTCGGAGCTCCTTTATCTTTCATACGGAATGTCTTACCGGTTTGTGTTCCCGCAGGTACTTTAAGTTTCACATTACCGTGAACCGTCGGTACTTCGATTTCGTCTCCAAGTGCTGCTTGAGTGAATGTCAACGGAATCTCACAGAAGATGTGGTCACCTTCGCGCTGGAAGAACTCATGAGGCTGGACGCGGATGACAACAAATAAATCGCCAGCTGGCCCACCATTCACTCCATCTTCCCCTTTACCTTGGACACGGATCTGCTGACCGTCATCAATTCCGGCCGGAATATCCAAGTGGATCTTATTGCGTTTCGTCACGCGGCCATCGCCACCGCAAGTATTACATTTGTCTTTGACGAACTGCCCAGTTCCCTGGCAATGGTGACATACACGACGATTCACCACTCTGCCAAATGGTGTATTCTGTTCCTGGTTAATTTGTCCACTTCCTTGGCAATGGGAGCATGTTTCAGGTGATGTACCTGGTTTAGCACCTGATCCATCACATGTTTCACAAGACTCTTCAGTAGGGATTTCAATGTCAGTGCTTTTACCGAAAATTGCTTCATTGAATTGTAATGTCATCGTGTACTGAAGGTCCGCACCTTTACGTGGAGCATTCGGGTCACGGCGTCGGCCACCGCCACCGAAGAACATATCGAAAATATCTCCGAAACCACCGAAATCTTCAGCTCCGCCACCGAAGCCGCCAAAGCCGCCTTGATTCGGACCAGCATGGCCGAATTGATCGTACTGAGCACGTTTCTGTTGATCACTCAGTGTTTCGTAAGCTTCCTTTGCTTCTTTAAACTTTTCAGAAGCATCCTCTTCTTCACTTACATCAGGGTGGTATTTGCGTGCTAATTTACGATAAGCTTTTTTAATTTCATCTTTTGAAGCATCCTTGGATACTCCAAGAACTTCATATAAATCACGTTTACTCACTTGTCGATCACTCTCCCGGACGCTATTACATAACGTTTATATTATCATTGAAGATAGAGAGAGGCAAATGCCAAGCAGGACTTGTGGGGGCAAAGATATCCTCTTACACAACAGGACCTTCAGGGCACGCCTACACTAAGAAAAAAGTCAAAGTCAAGAAGAACCTGACTTTGACTTTTCTTTTCTACCTTATCTTACTTCTTGTCGTCTTCGTTCACTTCTTCATAGTCCGCGTCAACGACCTCTTCTTCTTCACTGCCGGCTTCTTGTCCTTGTTCGGCTTCAGCTTGCTGCTGTGCTTGCTCATAAAGTTTCACAGAAAGTGCCTGCACTTGTTCTTGAAGTGCATCTTTCTTCTCTTTAATAGCCTCAAGGTCTTCACCTTCAAGTGCTGTCTGAAGTTCTTCTTTCGCTGTTTCAGCTTTTTGTTTTTCATCTTCACTTACTTGTTCCCCAAGATCTTTGATCGTCTTGTCTGTAGTGAAAATCAGCTGATCTGCTTCGTTACGAAGTTCAATCGCTTCACGCTTCTTCTTATCTTCTTCTGCGTTTTCTTCGGCTTGACGTACCATTTCTTCTACTTCGTCATCAGAAAGGCCGGAAGAAGACTTGATTGTGATGGATTGTTCTTTATTCGTTCCCATGTCTTTTGCACGGACGTTAACAATGC
Source organism: Halobacillus litoralis (assembly GCF_004101865.1). Classification (NCBI taxonomy): domain Bacteria; kingdom Bacillati; phylum Bacillota; class Bacilli; order Caryophanales; family Bacillaceae; genus Halobacillus; species Halobacillus litoralis. The sequence goes on along the minus strand of NZ_CP026118.1, from coordinate 3,779,924 downwards.
CGTTCGCATCAATGTCAAAGCTGACTTCGATTTGAGGCACACCACGTGGTGCTGGCGGGATATCCGTCAACTGGAAGCGACCCAGTGTTTTGTTATCTTGAGCCATCTCACGTTCCCCTTGCAGGACATGGATGTCTACTGCTGTCTGATTGTCAGCAGCCGTAGAGAACACTTGGGAGTGGCTTGTAGGAATTGTCGTGTTACGCTCGATCAATTTAGTAGTTACGCCACCCATTGTTTCAATACCAAGAGAAAGTGGAGTTACGTCAAGAAGAACAACGTCTTTGACGTCACCTTGAAGGACCCCGCCCTGGATTGACGCACCAAGTGCTACTACTTCATCAGGGTTGACACCTTTAGAAGGATCTTTACCAGTTTCTTTCTTAATCGCTTCCTGTACTGCCGGGATACGTGTAGAACCACCGACAAGGATGACTTTATGAATGTCACTTGCACTCATACCTGCGTCTTTAAGTGCTTGACGCGTCGGTTTCATAGAACGCTCTACCAAATCAGAAGCTAACTCTTCAAATTTTGCACGAGTCAAGTTCATTTCCAAGTGAAGCGGTCCAGCTTCACCTGCTGTAATAAATGGAAGGGAAATTTGTGTTTGAGCTACACCAGAAAGATCTTTCTTCGCTTTTTCGGCAGCATCTTTCAAGCGTTGCTTCGCCATTTTATCCTGGGAAAGATCAATGCCGTTTTCTTTTTTGAATTCAGCTACCATATGGTCGATAATGACTTGGTCGAAGTCGTCACCACCAAGGCGGTTATCACCTGCAGTTGAAACAACTTCAAAAGTACCGTCACCGATGTCAAGGATGGATACGTCAAATGTACCTCCACCAAGGTCATATACGAGAATCGTCTGATCCTGGTCTTCTTTATCGATACCGTAAGCTAGTGCTGCTGCCGTTGGCTCGTTGATGATACGCTCAACTTCCAGGCCGGCGATTTTACCAGCATCTTTGGTAGCTTGACGCTCCGCATCGTTGAAGTATGCCGGAACAGTGATAACAGCCTTATCAACTGTCTCTCCAAGGTAATCTTCTGCATAGTTCTTAATATACTGTAGAATGATTGCAGAAACTTCTTGAGGTGTATATTCTTTACCTTCTACTTCCACTTTGTGATCTGTACCCATGTAACGTTTGATGGAAAGGATCGTGTTCGGGTTTGTAATCGCTTGTCGTTTAGCAACTTCCCCTACTTGACGCTCTCCATTTTTGAATGCAACAGCTGATGGAGTGGTGCGGTTGCCTTCCGGATTCGGAATAACTTTGGATTCTCCACCTTCCATTACTGCTACACAAGAATTTGTTGTACCTAAGTCAATACCAATGATTTTACCCATGGTTAAATATCCTCCTTTACATTCTATAAAACAATTTTTATTGGTTCACTTTCACCATAGACGGGCGGATGACCCGATCTTTTAAGCGATACCCTTTTTGTAATTCTTCTACTACGATATTGGAATCATAATTTTCATCTTCGACTTGCATAATCGCTTGATGCAAGTGGGGATCAAATTCTTCGCCTTTTGCTGGAATTTCCTCTACACCTTCTTTTTCTAGTGCAGCTTTGAATTGGTCATAGACCATTTTCATTCCTTCTGCGAAATTCTTGGCTGATCCGCCATCCACTTCCACCTGTAAAGCTCTTTCGAAGTTATCCAATGCAGGAATCAACTCTTCTACTAAGCTTTGCGATCTATATTTCCGATCCGCTTCCTTTTCCTTTTGGGTCCTGCGGCGGAAATTATCATAATCCGCTTGCAGACGAAGCAATCGATTGTTGATTTCTTCTTTTTCTTGACGTAGTTGTTCGAACTCACCATTCTCTTCTACTACGTCCTGCTGTGAATCTTCACTTTGGTTTTGTTCATCTTTTTCATCAATGATTTCTTGCTTGTTCTCTTCCACGACTTCCACCTCCTACTTTCCATTACACCGTTACTGACTATAACATGAATCGATAACCTGAAAAAGCAATAGACAAAAAGAAGCGATGGGAACTTGTCCCCACCTTATTCTGTGTTCCGCAATTCTAATACCAACCACGAAATGTGTCCGTCATATGCTTAGATAAAACATTCATCAATGAGAACATCCGGTTATACTCCATGCGAGTAGGCCCTAACAATGCAATTGTACCAATCTGGTCATTTCCAAGCTGGTAACTAGCCGTTATCAAACTGCAATTCTGCATAGCATCAAATGGGTTCTCCTGCCCAATCCTCACTTGGATTCCTTCTTCACCTGACCGTAATAAGTCAGCCATCTCATTCTCTTGTTCGATAGTCGCATACAGTGAGCGCACCTTATCCAAATCCCTGAACTCGGGCTGCATCAAAATATTCGTTTTACCACCGATGTAAAGCTTAGTGGGGTGGTCATCCACGAGAGCTGCACGTAAATAGGAGAACGCTTCTTCATGTTGACTTGTATGTTTCTTCAACAAGTCATTAATTTCAGAATAAAGCTTTTCATGCAGTTTCACCAATGGAACACCTTGAAGCCTGCTGTTCAGGATATTCACCATTTTTTCTAAATCCTCGCCTTTGATTTCAACTGGCACATTAAAAGCCCGATGTTCAACATGGCCGGTATTTGTGACAAGAATCGCGATGGCAGATTGATCAGATAAAGGAACAATCTGCAATTGCTTTAATTTTGTCTCAAACACTTCCGGACCTAAGATGATGGAGGTGTAGTTCGTTAAATCAGACAAAATTCCCGCTGATTTTTGCACGACTCTTTCAAATTCCATCATTTTATCAGCGAAAGCATCACGTATTGTCACAATTTCCTGGCTGGAAAGACGCAACGGTGAAAGTAAATGATCTACGTAGAAGCGGTACCCCTGTTCAGAAGGGACCCTTCCTGATGAAGAGTGTGTCTTCTCAATGAAGCCCAACTCCTCTAAATCAGCCATTTCATTCCGAATCGTTGCCGAACTGAATGTCACGGCTTCTTTTTTGGATATCGACCGCGAGCCAACAGGCTGGGCGGTCAAAATGAAATCATCAATAATGACTTGCAAAATGAGCAATTGTCTCTCTGTTAACATCGATGATCACCTCTGTTAGCACTCGTATGTAGTGAGTGCTAAATCTAATAATAAATTATCAAATGGGGTCGGGGATGTCAACGGATAAACCTTTCTTTTTTTAATCATCCAGCAAAAATTCCTGGAACACTTCATTTCCTAACATTCGACCCTTTGGCGTCATACGGATATAGCCGCTGTTTTCTTCGATTAAAGAACGCTCTTTAAGAGTATTCAGAGCATGACCGAATACATCGACAATCGTCTGTCCGTATTTACGATAAAATTGATCGGTAAGAACCCCTTCTGTCTTACGTAATCCGAGAAACATCTGCTCTTCCATCTCTTCCTTTATTCCTATCGGCTCTTCATGAAGAATCGGAATACCATCGGAAGTAGCTTTTTTTACATAAGCCGGAAGCGGACGAAGATTGATCGTCCTTTTGCCAGGAAGATAGCCATGTGCACCTGCTCCGATTCCGTAATAATACTCATTATTCCAGTATGTCAGATTGTGCTTACTTTCAAACCCGGGTTTCGCGAAGTTGCTGATTTCATATTGAACCGCCCCTGCTGCAGATAGTTTACGCTGTAACAGCTCATACATTTGCGCATCATCTTCTTCAGGAGCCTTGACCAGCGTTCCCTTTTTATAACGTTGGTAAAACACAGTTTTCGGTTCAATCTGTAAAGAATACGAAGAGTAGTGCGGTAAACCGAATTGCATGGCTTCATCAATTGTCTTTTCAAAATCTTCTACAGTTTGACCTGGAAGAGCATACATGAGATCGATGCTGATATTGGATAATCCGACTTGAAGGAGTCGGTCGATATTAGTGTAAACATCCTTCACTTTGTGGACGCGGCCGATTTTTTCTAACATTTCATCATCAAAAACCTGCACACCTAAAGATATTCTATTCACGCCATAATTTTTGAGCAAACGGACTTTTTCAAGATCCAGATCTCCCGGGTTCGCTTCAAATGTATATTCTTCACAACTGGCAAGATCGAAGTGATCATCAATCATTTGCAGTAATTTTTTCAGCTGGCTGTGATTAACAGCCGTCGGTGTCCCGCCACCAACAAAAATAGTACGTACCTGTGCTTTTTCCCCGGGAATATAGGTATGGATTTCATTTTCTAATGCTTCCATATATTCATCAGCTAAGCGCTCGTTATAAAAGAACTTAGTGAAGTCGCAATAATGACAAATTTGTTGGCAAAAAGGAATGTGTATATAAGCGGATGGGATCTTCATTGATGTTCCACCTTTCATAAGGAAAACCGCAAGAGATCCTCTCCTGCGGTTTGGTCCTGTCTAACATGGGTTTAGTCTTCATTCAAATCAAGGACAGACATGAAGGCCTCTTGCGGGACTTCTACTGAACCGACCATCTTCATGCGTTTCTTCCCTTCTTTCTGCTTTTCAAGGAGTTTACGCTTACGGGAGATATCTCCCCCATAACATTTAGACAGTACGTTCTTGCGCATCGCTTTGATGGTCGTACGGGCGACAATCTTAGTCCCGATTGCTGCTTGGATGGGCACTTCAAATTGCTGTCTCGGAATCAAATCTTTCAATTTGTCTGCAATGAGCTTGCCGCGTTCATATGCAAAATCACGGTGAACAATAAAGGATAAGGCATCAATGGTATCTCCATTTAAGAGAATGTCCATTTTCACCAAATTAGAAACCCGGTACCCGATCAGTTCATAATCAAAAGATGCGTAACCTTTCGTCTGTGACTTCAGAGAATCGAAGAAGTCATAGACAATCTCGGATAGCGGAATTTCATAAACGATATTGACACGATTGTCATCCAGATATTGCATATCCATAAAATTGCCGCGTTTGCGCTGACAAATTTCCATTACAGGTCCGACATAATCGTGAGGGACCATGACTGTCGCTTTAACGAACGGCTCCTGGACTTCATCAAGCTTCTGGTTATCAGGCATCATAGACGGATTATCAACATTCGCTTCTGTTCCATCCGTCATCTTCACTTTATAAATGACACTAGGTGCTGTCGTAATCAAATCAATTTTATATTCACGTTCAATCCGCTCTTGAATGATTTCCATGTGAAGCATTCCTAAGAATCCACAACGGAAACCGAAACCGAGAGCCTGTGAGGTTTCTGCTTCATATTGAAGGGAAGAATCATTGAGTTCTAATCGCTCTAATGCATCCCTTAAATCATTGTATTTATTCGCATCCACCGGATACATCCCACAGAAAACCATCGGGTTCATCTTTTTGTACCCAGGTAGTGGTTCAGCTGCAGGATTATTTGCCAGTGTAATCGTATCACCGACTCGGCTGTCTCCAATGTTTTTGATGGAAGCAGTCAAATAACCGACATCTCCGACATTCAATTCCTTCAAAGGTGTTGGAGTCGGGCGGAAGACGCCTAGCTCGTTGACCTCAAACTCTTTCCCGGTTGCCATCATCCGAATTTTGTCCCCGATCTTGATGGAACCTTCCCGCACACAAGTATACGCGACAACACCGCGGTATGAATCGTAAAGGGAGTCGAAAATCAATGCTTTCGTCGGGTCATTCGCATTTCCATCTGGAGCTGGGATATCTGTTACGATTCGCTCTAAAATCTCATCAATCCCCACGCCTTCTTTAGCGGAAGCGAGGATGGCATGCGAAGCATCGATTCCGATGACATCTTCTATTTCTTGTTTAATACGCTCTGGATCTGCGCCTGGCAAGTCAATTTTATTGATAACCGGAATGATTTCCAAATCATTTTCCAGTGCTAAATACACATTCGCCAACGTTTGTGCTTCTATCCCCTGGGCTGCATCAACAACGAGGATTGCCCCCTCACAAGCTGCTAAACTCCGGGAAACCTCATATGTAAAGTCGACGTGGCCTGGAGTATCGATTAAATGAAAGGTATAATCATCTCCACTATTGGCTTCATAGTTCAATTGAACTGCATTCAACTTAATCGTAATTCCACGTTCACGTTCTAAATCCATAGCATCCAGGAATTGTTCTTTCATTTCCCTTTGAGTCAACGCTTTTGTTTTTTCTAAAATACGATCAGCAAGTGTCGATTTCCCGTGGTCGATATGGGCGATAATCGAAAAATTGCGGACCCTCTGCTGTTTTGATTCTGTTGTCAACTTAAATCACTCCTACTGAATTCGACACAAATATCTAGGTTGATTATAGCAATACGAGTAAGATTATTCAATGCTTAGCACAGAGGGTGCTTTTGAGCGGTCTGTGAAATACGATCTATATAAAAGATATGTTCCACCTTCAGTTCAAAAACGTGCCCACTCTGAGCGCCCAGTTCTTTTGTTTTTAAGAAGACCCGGACTGAATCATTTCGGAAAGGACTACGATTACTCCATTGAAACTGACTGCTATCCCTTCCCCTACTCCACCGGCCAGCCTTGAAATCCATGGAACTTCACCTTCTATATACGGGGGGGCACAGTGGTTCTTAGCAGAATTTTCTATTCTCGCTTCTTTTTCAGGTTTTTGTCCAGCCCTTCGCTCATGATCTGGCTCTGGCTGTGTGGTTACGACTACTGGCTCCTCTTTTGTTTTTTCATTATTTTTATCTATTCCATAGAAAGCTCCTGCTATAAAAACCGCCCCCACTAATAAAACACCTGCAATCCACTTCATTTGTACCCCTCCCACTGTTTATGAATCTGAGTTTACTTTTTCATCTTCAAAGTAATATTCACTGAAGACTTCAGCCATGATATCCGCGGAACGGTATAGTTCATCAAGGTGATTATTCACACCACCGAATTCAATCACTATTGCATTGGGATGTAAGTCCTGATTATAAACTCCATCTACACCTGCTCCCTTTTTAGTAATGACACCACGACTTATTCCTGGATATTTATCTTCAAGACGTTGGTGCAGCTCTGAGGCGAACTTTAAATTTTGTTCGTATTTGGGATGTTCAGCACCTATAACAAATGCGAAGCGGGCATATTCCTTGCCGTTGATCGTTGTCGTCGTATGTTCCCTTGAAATAGAATCCCTGTGAAGGTCGAAGAAATATTTGAGTCCATCATTTTGACTAATTGCTTCTTCCACTACAGGCCGCATGGCATCATATGATTGATAATGCTTCATCCCTTTTTCATTCAGTAGTGAAGCAATATCTGTTTTATCCACGATGGTTCCTATTCCTTTTTCTTCTAAACTCTCCCCTAAACGTTCACCGACAAGAGTAATATTCACTTTCCCGTCATAAGCTGTAGATTTGTCCGGGAGGTGAGGATAAAAGGATTCGGTATTGTGGGTGTGAAAAATATAAATATCCTCTTCTCCTAATGGTTTCTCCTCCGTTTGATCTTTATCTTCTTTCTCTTCTTTCTCTTCCTCAACATCTCCCACTTCTCCCCTCTCATCGACAATCATCGGAGGTTCTGATTCGATAGGGAGCGTTGAATAGTCCGTCCCCTCCCCAGCGATGATGATTTGACTGTTGTAGGAAGATAATCCGGGGATTTCTCTCCCTAGAAGACTTCGAGGGTCATTAGGCGTTAGGCTTGTAAGAAGCTGAAAAGATAATGTCCCTAAACCAGGTATGCGGTTACCCTCTGGGTGAGCATCCTTGAAAGAACGGTTTTCCATTTCAAACAAATAAAGAAAAGCACTCCCTTCAAGCTTAGTCGTCCACTCCTGGATCGTATCGGAATAAAGCCGGTACGTCGTTTTCGCCCCGGTTAATATACCGATACCAATAAATAATAAAATCAGAACCGTGATCGCTATGATGGCCCATCCTGTCCCTTGTTTCATATAACTCGTCCGATTCTTCTTCCATTTCGGGTATTGAGACATAAAAATCCTCTCCTCATACTCTATCTAGTAAATGGTATGAAAGAGAGGATTTTAATAGAACCGACCTCTATTAAGTTTTAGCGGGAGTACGATTGGGCTTCTCCATCTTCGACTCCTGGATGTAATGCACCATTGATTCCCGTGGCAATTACATGTGCCATATCTTTGATAAAACTATCTACTTCTTTTGGCGTGACCATTAGATTATGCCCGAGCGGTGTGAGAACTTCTTTGATCAACTGTTTCTTCTCTGTATCTTCTAATTGTCCAAACATCCCTAAAACAGCCTTGCTTTGTTCTTCATTAGGGTGATCTTCTTCGGTCAAAGTTTTTCTTTCGAATGGATTCATAGCTGGTGAGAGAGCATTGGATGGCCGATCCTTTTCCTTCCATTCCCGACCGAAATGTTTCAGGACATAATCGATGGTATCACTTGTTATCGTCACCGCATCGACGACTGTAGGTACACCGATCGAAATAACAGGAATTCCATAAGTTTCGCGGCTGATTTCTTTTCGTTTATTACCAACGCCTGACCCTGGGTGAATCCCAGTGTCAGATAGTTGAATGGTAGCATTGATACGATTTATCGAACGAGAAGCAAGAGCATCGACGACAAGAACGAAGTCTGGCTTCGTTTCTTCAATTATTCCGTGTACCATATCACTCGTCTCAATCCCCGTCACGCCCATCACCCCTGGTGTGACAGCTGAAACAGGACGATACCCTTCTGCCACTGTTTCAGGATGAAGCTCGAATAAATGACTTGTCACCAATACTTTTTCTGTAACAAGAGGGCCTAAAGCATCCGGGGTGATATTATGGTTTCCAAGACCTACGATCAATCCACGATCCATATCCTTGATCCCACATTCATTCAAAAGTTGACGGAGTTGGGAAGATACGCTTTTCGCCAGGTTGGCCTGTAAATCCGTATCCTGTTTACGAATAGCTAAGGATTCAAGTGTAACGTAATGACCAGCCTTCTTCCCTATGCGTTCGGCACCTGCTTCATCAACCGTAACGTAAGTAATTTTTATATCATTTTTTTCATTTTCGCGTACCTGGACACCATCTGAATCTGAAGAGGAAGGATCATCTTTGACATTCATTTCCTGAGCCTCAAGCGCCAGGTCTGTTCTTAATGTGTATTTGAATTGTTCTTCCATACGCTTCGACCTCCTTAAAACCATCTTCTCCCATTTAGGTTGAAACTATGCAAATCAGCGAAGAGGATACACATAAGTATTGAAAACGGCTCTCCGCTCTGGTAAAATGTCTCTTGTTCGATATGAATGAGTCTTTTGTTTTTACCTAGGAGGTGAAACTATGCCTAATATTAAATCAGCGAAAAAACGTGTACGTTTGAACGATGACGCTCGTTCTCTGAACGCAGCATTCAAATCTGATATGCGTACAGCCGTTAAACGTGTAGAAAAGCTTGTTGAAAGCAAGGATGTAGAGAGTGCGAAAGAAGCCCTTCCTACAGCTGTTAAGAAAATCGACAAAGCTGTTCAACGTGGTGCCCTTCCACAAAATAACGGGGACCGCAAAAAATCTCGCCTAACTAAATTAGTTAACGCATTATAATTAATTTGTGATTTATGACCAACAAACGATCCTTCCCTTTGAACGGATCGTTTTTCATGTAAAAGAAGCCCTGCTCAGATGAGTAGGGCTTCTTTTTATCTGTAATAAGCTTAGTTGATCATTTTTTCTGATCATGAGCATGAAGGTTAGCAATTCCTTCAAGAAGTAATCGGTTGATTTTGTTTAATGTGAATCAACTTATAAAGCAGCATTTCAAAGGCTAGAGATTTCTCCATTCTCCCCTGTTTCAGGGTATAATCCGTTTCTGCTAGCTGTTCTATAATCCGGTTCAATTCTTGATTTGTAAAAAACCGCTCCCGTTTCAAAGCCATTTTTATTACATACGGGTGTGCTTTGATGTAACCTTTCATTTGATTTTGTGCGTAACCTTTTTGTTTCAATACTTTTGCCTGATTGATAATGCGGAACTGGGAAGCCAATAAAGCAGTTAACGCGATCGGCTCTTCATTCAACTTTTCCAAGTCTTTATAAATACGTATCGCTCTTCCTAAGTCTTTTTCCATAACTGCATCCACCAGCTTGAGGCCAGAAGCTTCCGCACTATGAGAAAGCAGTTGTTCAGCCAATTCTTTGGTTACGACACCACCTTCACCAACATTCAAGGCGAGCTTTTCCATTTCCTTCCTCAATGCCATCAAATTGGCACCTATTTCTTGAGTGAACAATTCATGAATTTCTTCAGGGACTGTAATATGTAGTTCATTCGCAAGAGTTTGGATCCACTTGTCGATATCCCATTCTTTAACGGGTTGACAGTCGATCACTTCTCCATGCTTTTTCAATTGCTTGAAAACTTTTTTCCGTTCATCCAACTTCTCATATGGGGCAACTATTACTAAGACCGTGTATTCAGCAGGATTTTGGATGTATTCAAGCAGTGCCTCAACATCATGCTCGAATGACAGTTTATCTGGCTTAGCTTTTAAGAAAACAGGGTGAAAAGCAATAACAACTTTTCCATCCCCTAAAAAAGGGAAAGTTTCTGCATCTGTGACGACATCTTCCACTGGAACTTCTTCTAGGTCATATTGAGAAACATTGAATTCTCGATCTTCTTTTTTCAAGGTTTGTTTTATGATTTTATTCTTATTCTCTTGTATGAGATATGATTCTTCTCCATATAATAAATATACCTGTGATTGTTTTACATTGACCATAAAGGTTATTTCCTTCCTTCATAAAAAAGAATACGGCGACCCCGTAAAGGGGAGTCAGTGTCACTATTTTATGTCGCAATAAGACATCTGTCAAAATAGTGACCTGCCGTCGCCGTATGAACCATCTATATAAACGCCATTCCAAAAGCCCCGGAAGCTTTTGGAGAGGACGATGTTGTTCCTCTCTTGCGTTTAGTTTGACCGCTTCTGAAATAATTATATGTGACAAGTCTTGCTAGGTGTGGGAATGCTATGAATTGGGGATGAATTTTGATTTCCTTCGACAAGAATGTAGATTTTTGCTTGAGAATGGACTATACTTAGTAATTGATATAGGAGGGGTAACAATGAACGAGTTCAAAAACGATATTCAATCCAAAACTAATGATGTGATCGACTCTGGGTTAGGGTTTGTATTTTCATTTGTTTTCTTCTTCGTCATTTTCTTTATCGGAGTCGTATTTTCAGTTATCGGACAATAATGAATACAAAACCTGAAGGCTGCTGTCCTGGCAGTCTTTTTTTATTCTCTGCTCGCATTATACGGGAAATAAGGAGAAAACGTTCCACTTTGCCCAGAGAAAATGAACTGGACAGCTCCGTGTCGGTTTGTTTCTAATAGCAAAACACCTCGCTTTTCTAAGCGTTCAGTCACTTCGGCGTGCGGATGCCCATATCGGTTATCCACTCCAGCTGAGATCAAGGCTATTTCAGGATTAAGACGATCCACCCATGCACGAGAGGTCGAAGTTCGACTTCCATGATGCCCTACTTTCAATACATCCACCCATAAGGAAGAGTGTTTTTTTAATATAATATCCTCGACTTTCGTGGAGATATCTCCGGTGAACAACCATCTCTTGCCCCCAATCATGCTATCCAGAACCAAAGAATTATCATTCGGCTCTCCTTGGTCATCTCCAGGATGAAGAATATGAAAAACATGACCGGCAACCGAAATACGATCACCTGCTTCTACACGAAGAGTATCCTCTCCGCTCCATTGACTTACATAATATTGACTCACAATAATTTGTTCGACGTCGATTTCATTTAAGATAAAAGGGGCGCTTCCACTATGGTCGGAATCTTGATGAGAAATGAACATAGCATTCATGTGGTCGATGCCTTTCGACTTTAGAAAGGGCAGAATCACCTGGTCTGCGGTTTTCTTTTGATTTTCGTTAAATACCGGCGGCCCAGCCGCATCAACCATAATCACTCCACGCCTGTAGGGGAGTTCGATTACAAAAGCGTCTCCTTGGCCTACATCAAGCATCGTAACCGTTCCTTTAGGTGATAAGTAAGGGAAAGCACTATAAAGTATCAAAACACTTACAGCAGACACCCCAGCAAAAAAAGCTAAGCCATGTTTTCTCTCTCCCCACCATTTCATCTTGAAAATAAAGATGAGTGTATAAAAAAAGATGTAAATGGGAGTGACTTCACCGATTACCCACTGAAAATCAAGGAGTCGGGTCCACATCTGAATCATTGACAGCAATTTCTCATGGCCCTCGACTAGTACGAAGGAAAGAGAATAAGAAAATACAGGAAGAACCAAGCAGGAAATAAACAAAATCAATACAACCGGAATGACAATAAATGAAAAATAAGGCACGAGAATGAGGTTCACGAATAGAGAAAAAGGCTGAATTTCATAAAAATAGTGAATTTGTAAAGCTAAAATAGAAAATTGACTGACAAGACTGATGACAACAGTCTGCATCCACGTACTTTCATACTGCTTTAAAATAGAAAGTGACAGGATCAAACTGAAAGTCACCAGGAAAGAAAACTGAAAACCGATTTGATGAAAATAGAAGGGGTTTAACAAAAGAAGTAAGAACGCAACCACCGCGAGGATATCTGTGAGAGGGATTTTCCTGTTGATTAATGTTAGTAAGAGCAAAATCAATGCCATGAGGGAAGCTCGAATAACTGAAGGTGCGGCCCCAGCAAGAAAACCGTAAACAGGTAAAAGAAGGAGAACAAAAAACTGGGCTTGCCTGCGAGTTCCGACGCCCATTCTATAGATGACAAAGTAAAGACTGCCAATAGTCAATCCTACGTGCAACCCTGAAATCGCTAAAATATGAGACAAATTGAACTCCCGGAACCATTCGACGGTATCCTCATTCAACTCATCCGTTTCCCCGAATATAAGCGCTTTTATCCAACCATAAGAACCCGGGTAAACATTGGCCTTCACTTTTCTCATTACTTGATCTCGCCACACATTCATGTAACTGAGATATGATCTTCCTTCACAATGGAGATCCTCGATATCATTTAATATTATTTGACTGTTCACCCCTTTGTTTAACATATAAGCACGATAATCAAATTGACCTGGGTTGCTCGCACGTGCAAAAGGCTCTGCATCTCCGAAACCATTACAAACAGCTCCGTGATGCCAATCAGGAGGAACGTTCTGGTCCTGATCCTCATTTTTATAGTAAACCAGCTGGAACTTTTCACCACTTTCATGTTTCAGTATCATCTGGATGGTGTGTGAGGTTTCTTCTATGGCTGAGGATATAGTTGCTCCAGAAAAGCTTGAAGAAGGTTTTGTTTCTGAAGGAGAGGGTAAATAGTGCCAACCAAACACAAAATATAAGAGGATCACCATAAAAAGGGCAAGGCGCTTACGGTACAAAGATATCCACAATAGAACCATCATTAGAAGTACATAAAATGCCCATCCTGTTTGAATGGCAGCAACCCCGCCCAGCACAAAGGCCATTGCGGGGATGTGCCAGAATCCTTTCATGAGCACTTATTCGGTATTGCGGAATAAATGTTCCGCTTCTTCATTCAACTTTTGAAAATCAGGGTCGTCATACGCTTCCAGTTTCCTTAATAATTGAGCTACCACCTGTTGTTGTTCGATTTGCATAGGCTCAATCTCTACCGGTACTTTTTGCATCCTTACGCCAGATTGTTGCAGAAGTTCAATCGCATACGGATCATTTTTATAATCTTCACTGTAGTATACTGCTTTGAGTCCTGCTTGAATGATTGCTTTTGTACAATGAAGACAAGGGAAATGAGTCACGTATATTTCAGCAGCTTCTGTAGCGACACCGAATTTAGAGCATTGCAGGAGTGCATTCATCTCTGCATGGATGGTACGGACACAATGCCCCTCTACGACATAACACCCTTCATCAATACAATGTACGCCTCCCGAGACACTCCCATTGTAACCACCGGCAATCATCCTTTTATCCCTTACGATAACGGCTCCTACAGCGAGCCGTTGACAGGTGCTTCTTGATTTAAGCAAATAACTTTGTGCCATGAAATACTGGTCCCACGAAATACGTTCCATTATGTATCCCCCTGCTTTTTTCATTTAGTGTACTCTGCACTTGTAATTCAGTCAAATACTCATGGAACACGGATCTTATCCTTGAAGGATTCTACCGTTTTTTCTCCAATACCAGGTACTTGCACTAAATCCTCTACTGATGAAAAAGGACCGTTCTCTTCTCGATATTGGACAATTGCTGCAGCTTTAGACGGGCCTATGCCATTCAAAGATTCAATCTCATCTGCTGTTGCTCGATTGATGCTTATTTTTTTGCTAGCGACTTCAGTCTGACTGGGACTGCCTTCTCCATTCATGATCAAAGATGTCACATGGATCACCATTTCATCTTGAAGCTTTTGTGCCAGGTTCACGCTTGAGGCGTCAGCCTTTGACGTCAATCCTCCTGCCTCTTTAATAACATCATCCACTCTCGTCCCCGATTGAACTGAATAAACACCCGGACGGACGACCTCACCTTTCACGTCGACTTTAATGATTTCTGGATCCTTCACTTCATTTTCAGCTTTATGAAAGTCTGCTTGCTGGTCGATAACTGTATTTGTTTCCGATTGAGGGGTTTGCAAATAAATGACACCTGCAATCAATATAATGGCTAATATCCACCCATATTTTTTGACTAGGTTCATGAAAGTAACCTTCTTTCATATTTCCATTTTTTTAGAATAAAGATATATAGGTAATCACAAAGGGAGGGATTCCAATGAAATGGGGAATCATCGGAACTGGGAATATGGGGAGTATGCTTACGACCAGTCTTATCAAAAGCGGGGCCATTCCCGCTCATGATTTAACGATCTATAATAGAACATTGAAAAAAGCGGAAGATCTTCAAGAAGAATTTCCAAATTTAAATGTAGCCAAAGACCTGATATCGCTTCAAAAGACAAGCGAAATTCTCTTCATTTGTGTAAAACCACATCATTATAAAGACATCATTGACTCGCTAAAAGAAGAATGGACAGAAAATCAGTGCCTTGTATCCATCACTAGTCCCGTAGCGGTAAAACAACTAGAAAAAGCTACACCATGTCAAGTCGCAAGAATCGTACCTTCCATTACCAATCACGCATTGGCAGGAGTCAGCTTATTCACTTTCGGTTCCAGAATCAATGAAAGATACCGGCAATTACTTCTCACTACTTTTCAACAGATCTCCACTCCTATCGAGGTGGAAGAAGAGCATATACGAGTGGCATCTGATATTGTTTCATGCGGTCCTGCGTTCATCAGTTACTTACTGAGCGAATGGATTAAAGCAGCGGGGGATGTCGCCGGGTTACCTGAACAAAAAGCGACGGCCTTGACAGAAAATATGATGATAGGACTAGGAGAGCTGCTCTCACAAAGAATCATGACGTTAGATGAATTGATGGAGAAGGTGACAGTAAAAGGCGGGGTGACAGGAGAAGGTTTACAGGCACTTGAGGATCACATAGGGCCACTGTTTCACAAAATGTTTCAAGCGACACAGAACAAACATAAAGAAGATAAAAAGAACATTGACTTACAATAATCTTATTCGACAAAAACTGGGGAAATCCTGCTAAATAAAAATAGAAGCACTTCGTTCAACCTCAACAAGCTTAAGACATTCGTAAAGTGAAGCGCTCGTCTTTCACTCTTCGGATGGTCTTTAAGCCTCGCGGGACTAGGTGCAGAACTGAATATGACAGATGTAGCATAAGATGACAGGCTTAAAGTATTTTTTAGTAACTGATATTAAAAAAGAGTCCGGCTATATCGGACTCTTTCCCCAACATTATTTTTTACAGACAAACAACCAACGCTCTCCCTCTGTGGAATAATGACTGTTAAAATCAGCACTGATTTGTTGAATCAAGAAGCCTGTATCCTCAAGCCAGTCTTTCAAATCATCTAGCATATACCCACGTTGGTGATGAACTTCATCAAATCGTTGATAAATTTCCCCTGATTGCACAAAGAAGGTCAAATCATGGACGATGCTGTTATCTTCTTCACCAGGATCACAAAACCATACATAGGATAAATCGTCCTGGACCTGCGCGAATGTTGCACCACTCAAATCATTATGAATATGCTCTAAAGAATGGACGTCAAACAAGAACAAACCGTCAGAATGAAGGGCGTCATATATATTCGCAAACGCGCATTTCACCTGAGATTCTTCGACTAAATAATTGAAAACATCACAGTAGCTGATGACACAATCAAATTGGTCCAACCCTTCCAGGTTTGTCATATCCTGCTTGAGCCATTGAATATTCGCCCGAGGGTCTTTTTGCTGGGCGACTGTCAGCATATCAGAGGATAAATCCACCCCTGTCAGTTGAAAGCCAATTTGTTGTAGCCGATGAGTAATTTCACCTGTACCGCAACCTATATCAAGAATTGTACGGGTATCAGGCTGATAATCCACAATCATTTGCTTCGTAAACTCCACCCAAAGATCATAAGGTGCGTCCTTCATCAGCCGATCATAAACCACAGCCATATCACCATAACTCATCTTAACCTTCAAGCCCCTCTACGGCTACTGAGGAAGCGTCACCCCAAAGTCTTTCAAGATTGTAATAATGACGTTCATCCTTGTGGAAAATATGGCAAACGACTCCGTTTAAATCCACTAAAATCCACCGCGCTTGTTCGAATCCTTCCATACGTTTAACATCAATCCCATTTTCTTCTGCTTGATTTTTCAACTCTCTGGCGATCGCTTGCACCTGTCGCTCATTAGATCCTTCACAAATCAAGAAATAATCTGCAATCAAGGATACTTCTGCCATATCTAAAACAACAATATCATTAGCTCTCTTTTCATCACATGCTTGTGCCGCTAAGGTCACTAATTCTTTACTTTCCATGGGTTTCCTCCCTTTTCATTCCTATCTCTATCTACCATGATCAAAAGATCATATTAAATCATTATATGCATGGAACGTGTCCGGATAAACGGTTCTTTCCATACGAATCAAAAAAACAATCGTATTCTTCAATGCTAAAGAACAGGCTTTATCCAGGTTAGTTTCTGCAATTTCACGAACTTCATGAACACCGGGGAAATCCCGGCCAGGCTCGATGTAATCAGCTAAAAACACTACTTTTTCCAGTTTTGTCATATGTTTTCTTCCTGTAGTATGACAGGAAATCGCCGATATTACATCTCCATCATCAAGACCGATTTCACGTTCCAACATTAACGCACCTACTGGACCATGCCATAGTTCATGATGGTAATCCAATAAATCTTTAGGTAAGCGCCGATCTTCCTGGATCCACCGTCTCATCAGGTCCCGAGGCTTATATTTCGCATAGTCATGGAGGGCTGCAGCGGTTTCCGCTTTCTTGACATCCGCTCCAAAGCGTTCTGCCAGCTTTATTGCTTCATCCGTCACTCTCACCGTATGTTCATACCTTTCCTTTTTCAAAAAGGGACGAACATACTCTAAAGCTTGTTCACGAGTTATTTCCATACAAGTGATGCTCCTTTATATAGGAATCGACTGCATCCGGAATCAAATACCGGACGCTCTTCCCACTTGTTACCCTCTCCCTGACCACTGTCGAAGAGATATCTATAGATGGAATATCTATGAAGTGGACAGGAATCTCATCACTCCACTCATAACCTGGGCGCTCAACACCTATGAATTCAACCATTTGCTGCAATTCATCAACTCGGTTCCATTTCGATAGGTGCTCCACCATATCGCCTCCAATGATAAAGTAAAAGGCGAGCTCAGGGTATTGTTGTTTTAAATAAGTCATGGTATCCACCGTATATGATGTACCTTTTCTCATTAATTCAACATCACAAACCCTGAATTCAGGATGATCCTTGGTCGCCAATTCGACCATTTTCAAACGGGCATTCGCATCCGTAGTAGATTCCTGCTTATGAGGGGGGATAAAGGAGGGCATGAACCAAACCTCATCTAAGTCCATTTCTTCTAAAGCATACTCAGCCATAATTAAATGACCTTGATGTGGTGGATCGAAAGTACCCCCGAGTATTCCGACTCTATTCATATCGCCTCTCCTTTACGGTAATTCGATTTGTTTGTTTTCTTCAGATTCTTTGTAAAGGATAACCGTGTTTCCAATTACTTGTACAATATGAGCGTCAGTGGCTTCAACAATCTCATCAGCTACTTGATTGTTATCTTCGAAGCAGTTTTGTAAGATACTTACCTTGATAAGTTCTCTTTTCTCTAATGCTTCATTAATCTGTGTTGTCATATTCTCATTAACGCCAGCCTTCCCTACTTGGAAGATCGGTTGTACATTATGGGAGGCTTTCCGCAAATGCTTCTTCTGTTTACTAGTTAACATCCTATACCCCTTTCAATTTTTGTTCGAATTCATCGAGCAGGGGCAAAGCCTCAGGTTCTGTATCTGTCCATATCTTAAATGCATACACGGCTTGCTGCAACAACATTTCGTGTCCATAATGGACCCTTGCCCCATTTATCTCAGCTTCCTTTAAAAATTTCGTCTTCATCGGTCGATAAACAATATCGCTTACAACCGTCCCTTTTGTCAAGCGATTCAGGCGTATAATGGTTTGCTGATCATTTGGACTCATACCTACAGTGGTAGTTTGAACCACAAGGTCATAGCTGCCCAACGACTCTTCCGCTTCTGCTAATGTCAGGGCCTCAGCTTGTGCACGGGAAGAGATTTGTTCAATCACTTCCTCAGCTCTGCCTATCGTTCTGTTCGCTATATCTACAGAATCCATCCCTGATCCAGTCAAAGCTTCATAAATACCTCTTGCAGCTCCACCACTACCTAAAAGGAGAGCTTTTGAACCACTTTGGAAAATGTCAGGGAAACGGTTTTTCAAGGAATGTACAAACCCGCTCCCATCCGTATTATATCCGATCCACCCGTTTTCCGTATTTTTTACTGTGTTAACAGCACCAAGGTGGAGAGCACTTCCATCAATGGCATCCAGGTGAGGAATGATTTTTTCTTTAAAAGGAACCGTAACATTAAAACCATCCAGTCCTTTTTCTTTTAATGATGAAATCTCCTCATCGAATTTATCTGGGTGAATTTCCAACAAGTCATATTTCCCCTGGACCCCTTGCTGCTTCATTAATTGCTCATGAATCCATGGCGATGATGAATGACCGATCGGGTAGCCGATTAAGCCTAGTTTGTACAAATGATCCCCTCCTATATCAAAGACTCTCTCAAGGATACTTTCACACCTTCAGGTACATATGCAGTTACCGTTACGTCCCCTTCCGGAACAGTTACCCATCCTAATCCTGAGAATACAATATCCATCTTATCTTCTCTTACTTTCAAGGTATGGCCCTTTAATGGAGGTAATTTCGCTAATGACTCTTCATCAGGTGGTGACAACAACTCTCCGACATGATTGTTATAAAGTTCCTCTGCTTTTTCCATTTTCGTACGATGAATATTCATCTCATTAGAAAGATAACAAACAAAAGAACTGCGTTCACCCGAGGAAAAGTCAAGCCGTGCCAATCCTCCGAAATAGAGAGTTTGACCTTCATTCAGCTGATAGACTTTCGGTTTCACTTCTTTTCTTGGTGTAATCAATTTCAAATCCTTATCTGACACGTAATGAGCCATTTGGTGGCGGTGAATCACACCTGGAGTGTCAAACAAGGAACTCTTTTCGTCCAGGGGTATATCGATGAAACCGAGGGTGGTCCCAGGGAAGTAAGAGGTTGTGATTGCATCCTTCTCTCCTGAAGTATTTGAAATCAATGTGTTGATGAAAGTTGATTTCCCCACATTGGTCGTTCCTACTACATAGACATCACGGCCTTTTCGGTAACGATCGATTGCTTGAGACAGCTCTTCGATACCCTGGTTCTTTTCAGCCGAGATCAGGAAAACATCTTCCACATCCAATCCATTTTCCTTGGCAGAACGCCTCAACCAATGTTTCACCTTTCCCGGATTGACCGATTTCGGTAATACATCCATTTTGTTTCCTACAAGCACGACAGGGTTATTGCCTGTCAATCTTTTCAATCCTGAAATGAAACTACCATTAAAATCAAAAATATCCACCAACTGGATGATCAGTCCATCTGTTTCACTGATTTGATTCAACATTTCCAAGAAATCATCATCTTGATATGGGACATCCTGCACTTCATTATAATGTTTCAACCGGAAACAACGTTTACATATGATATCTTCTCGTTCCAGGGCCGATGCAGGTGCATAGCCCGCTTTTTCTGGATTGGTTGTTTGAATAACTGCACCACAACCCTGGCATTGAATATCTGCCATTATTGATCTCTCCTCTGCCATGTTATTTTCCCTTTTCTTCTCATCCAATTCAATATTCTCCGTTCAATCTTCCTGTTGATCCTTGTTATGAATCCATCTGTTTCTACAATAGGTACAACTAAGATTGTATAAAATCCAGCAGTATTCCCACCTAATACATCTGTAAGAAGTTGATCCCCGATCACAACAATTTCACTCTTGGTAAGCTCCATCTTCTTTTGAGCTTTTTTAAAGGCTTTGGATAATGGTTTTCTAGCACTATATATAAAAGTGGTGTCCAATGGCTCAGAAAATAGTTTGACGCGGGCTTCTTTATTATTTGAGGCGATCGTCACTTGAATGCCATGATCATTCATTTTTTGAAACCATGTTTTTATATCTTCGGTTGCATCTGCCACATCCCAGGCAACCAGGGTATTATCTAGGTCAGTAATTACTCCTTTTATCCCTTTTTCTTTCAATTCGTTCGGGTCAATGTCAAATACACTGGGAACATGTTCATTTGGTAGAAATTTTTTCAACATATATTCATTCACTCCATCTCTTCATACAACGGCAAAATCTCCTTCACCATCATATACAAAATTACGGCATGTTTCAAAAAGTGTCTGAATTTATGAAAGCAGCTCAACACAGTTCAACTTGTAAAACGTCCTATTTTCAGACTGATTCAAACTTTTCGTCAATTGAAACTCGCTCATAAAAGAACAAAAATCGTTCGACAAATACTGACAAAAACAGGCTGTGGATAAGTTTATACACATTTTCCACACAGTAACACCTTTGTTATCACTCAATTAATAAACTTTTCCCAAAAGTTATCTACATTTTCTTGTAGATAACTTCCATATTGTGGCGAATTTAAGGTCATGATAAGGTAAGAATACATTAAATTTGTCTCGTTCATAGATTTCAATTATCCGGGAGGTGACTGTCACATGTGTGACAGCGGCATGAAGCAATTATCTGATTCCCTACTTATACAATCTTACCACAAAGCCATTGAACTCAACCTTTCTAAAGAATTCATAGACCAAATCAAAAGGGAAATCCAAAAACGATCCATCCAGCATCTTATAGATGACTACATCTTCCAAGTCGGTTGACTAACATCAAAAATGACACTTATTTACTTTAATCGACACAAAATCTCGTCTGATAGAAGCAGACGAGATTTTTTTTGCGACTTTTTTATTTTTCGAAATGATGTGTCTCTTCTTATTTATATGGGAAGACTAAATGGTGACTGCCCAGCGACTTATCTGGATTGCCACAGTTGAACAATCACCCTCTTTTTGATTACAATTGGGTGAATACATCATTTCGATCATCCTAATCCATAGATAGATGAAACATAAGTCAAGGGAGGAACATTCCACATGTTGGTGGCTGTATTATTGCCTTTTATCATTGCTATTTTCATTCCATTCTTAAGCAAATGGAAAGATAAACTTCACCCAGGTTTCTTTGTAACTATCGTGCCTGCGGTTATTTTTATTTATTTTGCCCGTTTTTTAGGGTCAGGGTTTGAACCCGTCGTGCAGGAGTATTCATGGGTTCCTTCATTGGATATGAATATGGTCTTCCACCTTGATGGTTTAAGCTTATTATTCGTACTTCTAATTAGCGGAATTGGCGCCCTAGTTGCCTTTTATTCGATTTTTTACCTACATAAATCGGAGCAACTGGGACATTTTTATGTATACTTTCTCATTTTTATGGGATCTATGCTCGGGGTCGTCTTATCAGATAACATATTCGCACTTTATAGTTTCTGGGAGTTTACATCGCTCTCTTCCTTCTTGTTGATCGGTTTTTGGAATTACAAAAAAGAATCCAGATATGGTGCCTTGAAATCAATGCTCATCACCGTTTTCGGAGGATTGAGTCTACTAGGGGCTCTCATCTTCATGAGTGTGCTCACAAATACGACAAGTATTCAAGGAATGATTGATCAACAGCAACTGATCCTGAATAGTGAGTATTTCCCCTTAATACTTGGTTTACTATTGCTTGGAGCTTTTACCAAGTCAGCGCAGTTCCCTTTTCATATTTGGTTACCTGACGCAATGGAAGCACCGACCCCTGTCAGTGCCTATCTGCACTCAGCGACAATGGTAAAAGCAGGTCTTTATTTAGTGGCCCGCTATTCACCTATGCTATCGGCTAATGAATGGTTTTTCATCATTGTATCTTCAGCCGGTATTGTAACTTTATGCTGGGGCTCCTACATGGCTGTGCGTCAAACAGACTTAAAAGGTATACTTGCCTTTTCTACCATCAGTCAGTTAGGTATGATCATGGCCATGCTTGGATTCGGCACGGAAGCTGCTCTCTTTGGTGCGGTCTTCCATATTTTAAACCACGCAACCTTCAAAGGAAGTCTGTTTATGATTGCAGGAATCGTCGATCACGAAGCTGGCACAAGAGATATACGTAAACTAGGCGGGTTAATGACTTATATGCCTATGACAGCGACTCTAGCTGTCCTTGCTTCGTTTTCAATGGCTGGTGTCCCTTTACCATTCTTGAATGGTTTCTATAGTAAAGAGATGTTCTTTGAAGCTTCTTTACACCTTGAATCTGCAGGCACCGATATTTCAGGTTTCCTGCAATCGGCTATTCCATATTTAGCTGTATTCGGAAGCATATTCACATTCGTTTATTCGATGTATTTCTTTTTCGGAACCTTCCGCGGCAAGCCTCAATTAGACGAGCTGCCGAAGAAACCTCATGAAGCACCCTGGGGTATGCTTATTTCACCGATCATCTTAGTCGCAGGGGTGATCATCATCGGTGTATTTCCGAACTTGTTTAATGGTTCATTTATTGCCCATGCTGCTGATGCTGTGAACGGGGCAAGCTTAAAACCGAAAGATATTTATTTCTGGCACGGATTCATCCCACCGTTTATCATGTCGCTGGCCGTCGTCGTATTCGGTACGATTCTTGCCCTATCAAGAAAGATCTGGCAGCCGGTATACCGGGTAGTTCCGGGGGTTCTCAGCATGAACAAGGTTTACGATGGAGCTGTCGATCGGATTGAAAGCTACTCTGCCACCATTACAAAAGGTTATATGAATGGATCACTAGGCCGTTATATGCGCTTGATATTAGCTGCGATTATTATCATTACGTTCGCTTTTATGGCAGTAACCGGTGGCTTTACAATTGATACATCAAATGTGGCTCAAATCACTGCTCCTGAAATTCTGGTAGCTTTAACAATGGTTATTGCTGCAATCGGTACCGTATTGACGAATAATCGTATTGCAGCAATCTTGATTTTAGGCGTCGTCGGTTACGGCTTATCCATGTTATTCGTGTTATACCGGGCGCCTGACCTTGCTCTCACTCAATTGATTGTGGAAACTGTAACTGTCGCTTTATTCTTACTCGTCTTTTATCACTTACCTAAACTTAAGAAAAAAGATGAGCCTATGAGTACGAAAGCATTGAACCTGATCATATCTATTGGTTTCGGTGCAATGATGACGATGGTCGCCATTTCATCACATAGCAGCAAGTTTTTCGATCCAATCTCCCAATACTTCATAGACAACTCTTACAAACTTGGAGGGGGAGATAACATCGTCAACGTCATTCTTGTCGATTTCCGTGGCTTGGATACATTATTCGAGATTGTCGTCTTAGGACTCGCTGCGATGGCGATCTTTGCCCTGATTCGATTGAGAAAGTCTAAGGGGGAGGAATAAAATATGGAAATCATCATGGCCGTACTTGCCGGTCTACTTTTCACAACAGGTGTCTATAACCTCCTTCAAAAACAATTATTGAGGATTATCATCGGTACGGCCCTCATTTCCCATGGGGCCCACCTCTTCATCCTAACGATGGGAAGACTGAAAACGGGCGCTCCACCGGTATTGACGGAAGGTGTCGAAAATTATACAGACCCACTCCCGCAAGCTTTGATTTTGACATCGATCGTCATAAGTTTCGGTGTTACTAGTCTTCTACTCGTATTAGCTTATCGGGCAGCTAAAATCAATGGTACCGATAATATGGAACAATTGAGGGGTAACGATTATGAGTAATTTAGCAGTATTACCAATTTTATTGCCACTATTAGCCGGCATTTTCGTGGCATTCATACACAAAAAAACATCCATCGTCCGAACCGTTTCTAAACTTATCGCCATTGTCAATCTACTTGTTGTCGGCTGGGTTTTCTTTCAAGTACAGCAAGAAGGTTCAATCGTTTTAGAAGTAGGTAGCTGGTCGGCACCATTCGGGATTGTCCTTGTCGGTGACTTACTTGCGATGACGCTTGTTTTGACAACGAACATCATTGCAGTCGCTTGTGTTTTCTTTGCACCTCAATCTCTTTCTGATAAAGAAGAATCGTTCTATTTCTATAGTTTCTTCTTTATTTTAATATCAGGTGTGAGCGGCGCCTTCTTAACAGGAGACCTGTTCAACTTATTTGTTTTCTTTGAAGTCCTTCTCATGGCTTCCTATGGTTTAATCGTGTTGGGGAATGGAAAGGCACAGCTTCGTGAATCCATTAAATACGTGCTGATCAACTTGTTTTCTTCCATGTTGTTCGTTACAACTATCGCTTTTCTTTATTCAGTTGTAGGGACCGTCAATATGGCCCAGGTTGCTCAACGTGTCCAGGAGGTAGAACAACAAGGGGTCTTGACAACCATTGCGATCCTGTTCTTTTTCGTGTTTGCGACAAAAGCTGCGGTTTTTCCGCTTTACTATTGGCTGCCTCGTCCATACATTTCACCGAACCCGGTTGTATCAGCATTGTTCGGTGCCCTGCTTACAAAGGTAGGCGTTTATTCGATACTTCGTACGTTCACTTTGATATTTAATCAAGAGGTGCCATTGACTCACACCTTATTCATTTATTTGGCAGCATTTACGATGATCTTCGGTGTAGTCGGTGCTTTATCTACGAATAACATTAAGCTGATCGTAGCTTATAACATTATTCCTGCAGTTGGTTTCATGCTGATGGGGATTGGTATTTTCACAGAAGTATCCATTAGCGGAACCATCTATTACCTGGTCCATGACATGATTATCAAAGGGGTCCTTTTCATACTTGTCGGGGCAACGACCTACGTCGCAGGTACATCGGACTTGCGGAAGATGGGTGGACTGATCCATCATTACCCTGTCCTTGGGTGGCTGATGTTCATAGCTTCTCTCGTATTAGCCGGTATCCCGCCCTTCAGTGGGTTTATCGGGAAACTCCAGTTAATTCGTGGAGGTCTAGGGCAGGAGGAAATCATGATCGTCATCGTGGCTTTGATTTCCAGCTTACTAATTTTATTCTCCATGATGCGCATCTTCATCCGTGGTTATTGGGGCGAAAAAATGGATATACCGATTCCCGAGCGAAAGAAGAAGGGTTCACGGATGGCCTGGCCTGCAGCTGGATTGTTGACATTATCCGTTCTATTAGGTGTCGGAGCCGAGTTGTTCTTTCCGACAATCGAATCGATCGCTCAGTATTTGATGGATCCGGAAATCTACATTGATTCTGTGTTAAAGGAGTAGAAGCTGATGCCTTTACAAATTGTATTAAACATCGTTATAGCAATCATGTGGATGTTTCTGAGTGAAACGTACAACTTCACTACTTTCTTAGTTGGATATATCTTAGGTATTATTTTGCTGTTCTTTTTACAGCGGTTCGTACCGGATTCATTTTATATGAAACGTGCATGGCGGTTTTTCAAGCTTATTTTATTATTTATCAGGGAGCTCGTTCTCTCAAACATTGACATCGTGAAGCATGTATATAAACCAAAAATGAATATGCAGCCGGGGATTTTCGCGTTGCCGATTGACGTAAAAACCAATTTTGAAATAACTTTACTTGCCAATCTGATTTCATTGACACCTGGCACCCTTTCCGTCGTTGTCAGCGAGGATCATACAAAGATCTTCATACACGCTATGGACATGCCTGACGTAGAAGAGTCTGTAAATGAAATCAAAAACACTTTCGAGAAACGAATTATGGAGGTGACTCGCTAAATGGATGAAATTCTGGATGTCACTCAGATGTTGATTCAATTATCAGCCATTGTTTCCATCATCGCGGTCGCCATTTCAATCATATTGCTTTTATACCGTGCTACCATCGGCCCCACCAATCCGGACAGGGCCGTAGCATTAGATATCATAGGTATAAATTTAATGGCTCTTGCAGGATTGATCGCCATCCTGCTCGTTACGACTAAGTTCAATGATGTCGTCCTCTTGATAGGGATTCTATTGTTTATCGGGACAGTCGGCTTGGCGAAATTCTTAGAAAAGGGTGTTATCATTGAGCGGGACTTGGATTAATTTAATTTTCGACATCATCATTTGCTTGTCCTTACTGATGGGCACTTTTTTCCTTATTTCAGGCTCGATTGGCATCCTGCGTTTCCCAGATGTTTACACACGTCTTCATGCCGCTACAAAAAGTTCCACACTCGGAGTAGCCGGTATAATGATAGGGGCCTTCTTGTTCCTATATGTCGAACATGACATCGTCAGTGGCAAGTTGTTACTTGGAATTCTTTTCGTACTGTTGACGGCTCCTGTTTCCGGCCATATGATCTCAAGAGCAGCATATCGAAGTGGTGTGCCTCTTTGGGAGAACAGTGTGAAAGATGAATACGCAGAAGTGCTGAAAGAAGAGCAAAAAAGACAAGCACCTGATCAATAAACGGTTTTTAATGCCTCCAAATAATGGAGGCATTTTTTTGTGGATATGACTATTATATTTATTTACAGACAAGCACAGACAGCCTCTCAGGCACATAAGTATGTTGTAGGCCATTGCCTAATCCATGAGGAGGTGCGTCCATGAGCAGTCTGATCGCTTCCATCCTATATTTCTTTAAAGAGTCCCTCTTTTTCATGTCCTATGTGAAAAACCAAGCGTTCCCTAACCCGCTGTCTTCAGAAGAAGAAGCTAAACAGCTCCAATTGATGCAAGAAGGGAGTCACGATGCACGTAACAAATTGATCGAGCACAACCTGCGACTTGTCGCTCACATTGTCAAAAAATTCGAAAATACAAAAGAAGATTTTGAAGACCTTATTTCTATCGGGACCATCGGATTAATTAAAGGCATCGAGAGCTATTCCACTGGAAAAGGAACGAAACTCGCCACCTATGCAGCCAGATGTATCGAAAATGAGATTCTCATGCACCTGAGATCAACAAAAAAGATGAATAAGGATGTTTCCCTCCAAGACCCTATCGGACACGACAAGGAGGGCAATGAGCTTAATTTATTGGATATCCTTCAAGCAGATGTCACGGATATTGTAGAGGAAATTCAACTCCATATGGAACTTGAAAAAATAAAAGACTTTATCACAGTCCTTGATGAAAGGGAAAAAGAGGTTATCATCTTCCGTTACGGCCTGAATCAGACCGAAGAAAAGACGCAGCGGGAAATAGCTAAAGAGCTGGGGATATCAAGAAGCTATGTTTCAAGAATTGAAAAAAGAGCATTAATGAAAATTTTTCATGAGTTTTATAAACAGAGCAAACAAGGAAAAAAGAGCTAAAAAAAAGCCACTACCATCTTTTTATAGATTGCAGTGGCTGAGTGGTTTTATTCCTCGGCTGTACCCTTTTGCCATTTTCTTATCTTCATAGTCATGATCAATGAAGTAATCAAGGCTGAAGCGATAACCGGGTAAAGATAAAGATGAGCATTCGTGTGATATTCATAAATACTGATCAATGTACCAATATATAAATAACTGCTGAAAATCAGCAATGTCATAATAAAACGTTTGTAGTCTATTATTTTCTTTTTCATCCATTCGGTAGATTTCACCTTATCCCACCTCCTGCACATTTTTCATCGTAACATAAATAGATGCAAGATTCGGTGGGAATTGTTGCTAATTGAGAGTTCGCACCATTTTCATAATCATTTGAGCTGCATTTTCTGCTGCTTTCGGCAGGAACTGCTCAAAGGAAATAGACGATTCTTTTCCTGCGATATCTGATAATGCGCGGATTACTACAAAGGGCGTCCCGTATTTATGACATACTTGTGCAATCGCCGCCGCTTCCATTTCTGCTGCGATCATTTTGGGGAATTTACCTCTGACAAAGTCCACTTTTGTTTGTTCCTGCATAAAGGAATCACCTGTAGCGATGAGCCCCCTGGCAGCAGTAGTATCTGTTCCTTTCACAGCTTCCATAGCCTTTTGAATCAGGGATTCATCAGCTGGATACATGGCAGGCATACCCGGGACTTGCCCATATTCGTATTGAAAGGCAGTGACGTCCACATCATGGTGTGTCACATAGCTTGATATGACAACATCACCTACTTCCAAGTCCTTAGCAAAACCACCTGCGGATCCCGTATTGATGACGGATTCTATATCATACCTTTCATGAAGGATGGTAGTAGACATGGCAGCATTGACTTTTCCGATTCCGGATTTAAGGAGTACAACTTTTTTCCCAAGCAGATCCCCTTCGATAAACAGACTTCCTGCTACTTCACTTTCTGCGGTCACGTTCATTTCACTTTTCAACCGTTCAATTTCTTCATCCATTGCTCCAATGATTCCAACTGTCATGTGAAACTCCCTCTCTTAACGATTCACTTCTTTTTCTTTCAATACTTCAAGTTTCACAGGTTTATACCCCTGTCCATCGACCCATTCGACGTGGACGCGGAGATAACCTGTTTCATTTTTGTCTGAGACGGTCGCTACTGCTTTGTTTGGTCCTCCGCCATTACCGACCCACCAATAGATGATATTGTCTTCAGACAAGCCTACAGCATTCCTGACAGCTTGTAAAAGTTCCTGATAGTCTTTTGAGCCTTCTTCATAAGTGATCCGGTGTTCGCCGCTTAATTCCTGCTCTGTTGCTACGACAGACCAGTCTTTCGTAACGACACGCTCTACATTGGGATCTTCACTCTTTTCGATTTTCAATCCCTCTTCATCCTCAATAGGTTTCAATTCTTCGAAACCTTCTAGTGAAACTTTCTGCTTATCGCTTGGTTCTTCCTGCTCTTCTTTATTTTCATCTGCTGAATCAGACGATTGCGTTTCCTCTTCTCCAGCATCCTGGTTATTTTGGTCCTCTTCCGTTTCACTTTCTACACTTGGTGTTTCTTCAGACTTTTGAGCTTGACCTTTTTGGTCATCTCCCCCGAAGATCAATACGGAAATGAATAATACTGCCAAGACGCTTCCTGCAGGTATAAGCCAAGTCAACCATTTCGTGCTGCGCCTTTTCTTCTCAAAACGGTTCGCACGGGACTTGGATGTATGTTTTTCATTCATTTCTATTCTCCTCCTTTTGACTCGCAATATATTATACATGAAGAAAGTTCATCGACCAATCCTCCCATGGTCCTTACTCTTTTCCATAGGAATCCGTTAGGTTCTGATCTCCAGGACGTCACCTAACTTCTATAAGAATAACGTCGATTTTTATTTTGCATATAATTTGAAAACAGCACCAGGAAAGAATAAGAAATGTAACTTACATTGCAAAAAGAAAAAAGTGCCCGCAGCGAAGAAAAAAGACAGGGAGTCCCTGTCTTTTTATCATCACAATTATTTAATCGACGGTTACAATTTTTACGTCGATTTCCCCACCTGGTGTGGCCACTTTCACTTGATCGCCAACCACATGGCCAATGAGACTTTGAGCCATTGGAGAATCATTGGAAATTTTGCCTTCGAATGGATCCGCCTCAGCACTTCCGACAATCTTATAGGTTTCTTCATCGCCATCGGGAAGCTCTTGGAACGTAACGGATTTACCCAATGTCACCGTATCAGGATTTTCATTATCATTTTCAATGATAACAGCATTGCGAATCATGTTCTCTACCTGTGTGATCCGTGCTTCGACGAAAGCTTGTTCATCTTTTGCTGCGTCGTATTCAGAGTTCTCGGAAAGATCCCCGAATCCACGTGCGATTTTTATGCGTTCTACTACTTCTTTACGTCGTTCAGTTTTTAAATGATGCAATTCTTCTTCTAGCTTTTGTTTACCTTCTTCAGTCATATAATAACTTTTTTCTTCTGCCATGATCCGTAAACACTCCTTTAGTACAAGAAAGAATGAGATGTCCTTAATATAGGAAATGAGCAGTACGCCTGTACGCTCATTAACAATTTACTATACTTTACCCGAGGACATGATATTTTAGAACTGCTATTGAAAACTATGCCAGATTTCCGCTAGTATTTCAACTATTTTCTCTGCTTACTGTTTGGCCCTTTTCATACAGCACCGTTTGTATTTTCGTCGCCATCAAGTCTATGGCTACGTGGTTTTGTCCACCTTCAGGTATGATGATATCTGAATATCGCTTCGTAGGTTCTACGAATTGCAAGTGCATGGGCCGAACGACATTGATGTATTGATCAATGACCGAGTCCAATGTACGACCTCGCTCGTTAATATCACGCATCATTCTGCGGATGATCCTTACATCAGCATCCGTATCAACAAACACCTTGATATCCATCAGGTCTCGGAGACGTTCATCCTCTAATACGAGAATTCCTTCCACAATGATGACCTCTTTCGGTTCCACATGAATGGTTTCATTTGACCGGGTATGCATTTTATAGTCATAGACCGGTTTTTCTACTGTTTTTTGTTCAATCAATTGTTCTAAATGATCGATCAGGAGATCATTATCAAAAGCCAGCGGGTGGTCGTAGTTCGTTTCTAAACGTTCCTCATAAGGAAGGTGACTCTGATCTTTATAATAATAATCCTGTTCTAACATCAATAAAGTTTTATCCGTGAAGCGCCGGATGATGGAACGTGTCACACTTGTCTTTCCAGATCCAGTCCCACCCGCGACACCGATAACTACTGGTTTGTCATTCATGCTCTAGGAGCTCCTTTCATTCATATGGATAGAATCTATATGAAACCTTAATCCTGTTGTGGTCTCTTCTTCGTGATGGCTACTCCATCTCCGATTGGAATGATAGTTGTGTGATAATGAGGGTTACGAACCAGCCACTCATTAAAATCCCTGATTTTACCGGCGATTTTCGCCATTCGTGGAGTTGCGGCCTGATCATCGGCTACATAGCCTTTAAATAGCACATTATCAGAAATGATGACTCCATCTTCTGTAAGCAGAGGTGTATATAAATGAAAGAACTGTTCATACTTTCCTTTCGCAGCATCGATAAATAATACGTCAAAAGGACCACGAGATTTCACTTTGTCTACTACTTCCAGGGCATCACCATGAAGCACTGTGATCTGAGCTTCCGCTTTCCATTCCTTAATATTCCCTAATGCATCTTTATATCTTTCTTCATCTCTTTCAATCGTGGTGATCGTGCACCCTGGACATGCTTCCAACATGCGAAGGGCTGAATATCCGATCGCTGTACCGATTTCAAGAATATTATCGGGTCTTTGAATCCGGAGGAGCTGCATGAGGAAATCAATCCCCAATGGTTCCATGATAGGCACACTGTGCTCTTTCGCATAAGATTCCATATCTTTTACAGGTTTGGAAGGCTCTGAAAGCAATGATTGTAAGTAGTCTTCTTGCTTCATCAAGGTTCATCCCTTCACATAATATTTACATCAATTTTACAACCCCATTATTTTAACATAAAAAAAAGAAGGAATGCGAGTTGTTCTTCACATTCCTTCAAAAAATAAGCATTAGTTTATATGTTCTTCTTTCAATTTGTTATGTTCTTCTAATGTTTCTGCATAATGAATTTCGCCTTCACTGTCTGCAAGGAAGTATAACAGTTCATGATCAAGCGGCTCAGCTGCAGCTTGTAGAGAGTTTTTATTGAAGTTCGAAATCGGTCCGACTGGAAGACCTTCCACTTGATACGTATTATAAGGGGATTCGACCTCCAAATCATCATAGGTGACTTTCGCTTGATGGCCCTCTCCTTTAGCATAGACAACCGTTGGATCTGTCTGCAACATCATTTCTTCCTCCAACCGATTTTGGAAAACACCTGAAATTTTTTGACGGCTCTCTGCAGTCCTTGCTTCATTTTCCAAAAGAGATGCCATTGTAATCAGGTCATGGACATTTTCAATTCCCTTAAGTCCGTCTATTTGATTTTTATAAGGAAGGACGACGGATTGAGTTTGATTCAACATTTTTTTAACGAGTTGATCGATGCTTGGATCCTCGACATAGATATCATAAGTAGATGCAAATAAGTATCCTTCCAGAGGATGACGGATTTCGTCGCCCAGGATATCCTCTTTCAGTAATTCTGGATATTGTTCCATCAATTGTTTCACATATTCTTCATCGTCTACCCGTTCCATGAATTCTTCAGCCGTGAACGGCAGGTCTTCAGCAAAAATCTCGGCGATCTGCTTTAGCGTTTGACCTTCAGGAACGGTGACTCTTAAAACAGGATCTTTAACCAATTTCCCTGTCTTCAATGTTTCGATGACTTCATCGATAGTCATCGAAGAGGTGAATTGATAGTTACCAGCCTGAAATCCTGATTCGTTTTTGAACTTCGTGTAAAAACGGAAAATCATATCATCTTCTATAATCTCATTCTCCTCAAGGATTGAAGCGATTTGAGAAGTGGAAGAACCTAATGGGATCTCTACGTTTTTTTGTTTTTCATTGTCTGGATCAACAGGTTCTAAGGCAGATTTCACATAGAAATAACCTGATAATCCTCCGATAACGAGTACAAGAACTAAGACAGTAAGTATAATCGCGACAATTTTACGAACCGTACTCGCCTCTTCTATTCTCGTCTTTAATCTTTTTTTATATTGGTTTTTAAAATCAGAGTTAGACAACAGACTTCCCCCCTTCATCCGCTACATTATACTACAAAATAAATGGACCTTTCTACATATTCATGTAATTTTCTACAGGAATCACCATTTTCAAACCTGCATTTAATGGCAAAAAGACAGAAGCAGCAGTGCAAGCGTTCTTCCCCCTGTCAAGTTGAGACCGTGCAGTAGAGCATGAAAAATCCAGTGGCTGAATTTTTCACAGACAGTAAAAAAACCTGCAGCAAATAGCTGCAGGTTTTCAATATTATGTTAAATCTTCATCTGTCAAAGTATTCAGCATTTCTTCTACCATTTCCCATTCTTCGTCTGATTCGATTTGAAATAGGGCTAAATCGTCTTCTTCGTTTCCTTTCTCTTCATAACGGAAAGCGAAAACTTCGACCTCTTCCCCTTCTTTCTGCTCTGCTGGAATTACTGCGATGTAAGAATGTCCAGTTTGTTCAACGTCAAAAGTGAACAATACTTCAAATAAGTGCTCTTCCCCATTTTCATCAGGGATAATAATACGTTCTTCTTTTTCTAATGCCATGTCAGACATCCTCCTTATTGTTTCGAATCCAAATAGCTTTGCAGAATCATAACCGCTGCCATTTTATCAATTACTTTTTTTCTTTTTTTACGACTGACATCTGCATCTAGTAAGACTCTTTCAGCAGCCATCGTCGTAAGTCTCTCATCCCACAAGTGTGTTTGGAGATGAAACTCTTCTTCAATCCATGCGGCGAAATCCTGGCTGGCTTCTCCACGAGGGCCGACGGTTCCGTTCATATTCTTCGGAAAACCGACAACGGCTTCAGTCACCTCATGATCACGGATGACCTCTCTGAGCGGTTCTTTCGCTGTTTCATAATTCCGCTCATCCCACCTCAAAGTCTTGAGACCCTGGGCAGTCCAGCCAAAAGCATCTGATATGGCAATGCCGATGGTTTTTTCGCCCACATCCAATCCTATCTTCTTCATTCAATGCCCTCTTTATTCTCTTTAATATAAAATTTTACCAATTCCTCAATTAATTCATCTCGTTCAATTTTACGGATCAAATTCCTTGCATCTTGATGACGAGGAATGTAAGCAGGGTCGCCCGATAGTAAATACCCGACGATCTGGTTAATCGGGTTGTACCCTTTCTCTTGTAGGGCGGCGTGCACAGAAAGCAGTACAGATTGAACATCTTGATCAAATGGTTCCTCAGAAAAATTGAACCTCATCGTCTTATCCATTGAGCTCATTACAGTCACCTCGCACTCATTAGTATTTACTCTATTATATACCTAAATCGCCTATAGGAAAAATCAAGCGTTTTGGCTGGCATATTCTCTAGCATATTGCAATGCTTCCGGGATCTTAGAAGCATCTTTCCCACCAGCTTGGGCCATATCAGGACGACCGCCTCCGCCGCCCCCGCACCGGGTGGCTGCCTCTTTTATCAAATGACCCGCATGGTATCCTTCTTCTATTAAATCTTTCGATACTCCTGCAATCAGCTGTACTTTATTTCCGTTAGGTGCTGCTAAAAGAATGATTCCTGATTCAATTTTTTGTTTCAAATCATCAACCATGGAACGGAGTGCATTCATGTCTTTGACATCCACTTGTTTGGCGAGGAGTTTTACACCATTGATGTCTTCTACTTCATCAAGAATATTGGAAGCTTCCATATAAGAAATCTTCGCACTCAAAGAATCATTTTCCTTCTGTAAATTCTTCATTTCTTTATGCAGGACATTGATCCGATCAGGAACTTGTTCAGGTTTGGTCTTCAGCCATTCCCCTGCCTGTTTCAACAGTCGTTCTTTTTCATTCATATAAAGGTAAGCATCTTTGGCTGTCACAGCTTCAATCCTTCTTGTGCCTGCACCAATACCAGTTTCAGAGACAATCTTGAAAAGTCCGATTTCCGCTGTATTCAGAACGTGACACCCTCCGCAAAGCTCCAAGCTGTAATCTCCTACCTGGACGACCCTGACTGTATCTCCGTATTTTTCACCGAACAAAGCCATAGCTCCTTTTTCCTTTGCTTCTTCAATGGAATTATACTCAACTGCTACCGGAATCGACTGCCACACCTTTTCATTGACAATCGACTCTATTTTTTCCATTTCTTCATTTGTCACCGATCCGAAGTGGGAAAAATCAAAGCGCAATCGGTCAGGGGTAACAAGCGACCCTGCTTGATTGACATGTTCTCCTAAGACATCTTTGAGAGCCTGGTGCAATAGGTGGGTGGCTGTATGATTCTTCACGATGAAAGAACGCCCATGTTGATCCACTTCCGCTTCGACCTTTGCTCCTTTAGCTATCGTTCCCTGTCTTACCACAGCTTCATGCATGTGCTGGCCATTCGGAGCTTTCTGTACATTTGTAACTTCTACTGAAGCATCTTCAGTCTTGATATAGCCTCGATCAGCCACTTGGCCGCCGCTTTCCGCATAAAAAGGTGTCTCATCCAAGAATAAATAAACCGTGTCACCTTCATCTGCATGATCGCTGAAGTTTTTCCCTTTAATCAATTCAACAATTGTAGCTTCGATCTTTAGACGATCATATCCAATGAAGGAGCTTTCCACTTGCACATCACCAAGGACACCGTCTTGGATCTGCATGGAATCCGATTTCTGACGAGCATTACGGGCGCGTTCACGCTGCTTCTCCATTTCTAGTCGGAATCCCTCTTCATCAATCTTGAAGCCCGCTTCCCCGATATATTCTTCAGTCAGTTCTTTCGGGAAACCATAAGTATCATAAAGACGGAACACTTCCGTACCAGGGAATACATTGCTGCCTTTATTCGATTCTTCCTTCATGATAGTGGATAATATTTGCAGGCCGTCATTCAATGTTTCATGAAAACGCTCTTCCTCCGTTTGGATCACATTTTGAATGAATGCCTCTTTCTTTTTCACTTCAGGATAAAAGTCGACCATGATATTGGAAACTTCAGGAACAAGCTTATACATAAACGGTTCATCAATACCGATTTGTTTTGCGAAACGAACCGCTCTTCTCAGAAGACGTCTTAATACATATCCGCGGCCTTCATTCGAAGGCAATGCTCCGTCACTAACCGCAAATGTCACGGTTCTCATATGGTCAGCTATTACTTTGAAAGAGGAATCCCCTTTAACACTTCCCCCATACTTGTGATCAGTCATTTTCTCAGCTGCTTCGATAATCGGTTTGAACAAGTCTGTCTCGAAGTTCGTTTCCGTTTCCTGAATGACACAGACGATGCGTTCGAGCCCCATCCCTGTATCAATATTCTTCTTCGGAAGCGGTGTGTACGTATCATCTGGATTATGGTTGAACTGGGAGAAAACAAGATTCCAAATCTCGAGATACCGTTCGTTTTCCCCTCCAGGATAAAGTTCCGGATCTTGCGGATCATTTCCGAAATTTTCTCCCCGATCGTAGAAAATTTCCGTATTGGGTCCACTTGGCCCTTCGCCGATATCCCAGAAGTTTTCTTCAATTCGGATGATGCGTTCTTCATCCACACCGATTTTATCTTTCCAAATGTTGTAGGCCTCATCATCTTCAGGGTGGACAGTGACAGAAAGTTTGACCGGGTCAAAGCCGATCCAATCTTTGCTTGTCAGAAACTCCCATCCCCATTCCATCGCTTCTTCTTTAAAGTAATCCCCAATCGAAAAATTACCTAGCATTTCGAAAAATGTATGGTGACGTGCTGTGAACCCTACGTTTTCAATATCATTTGTGCGGATGGATTTTTGCGCATTCACAATCCTGGGATTTTCAGGAACTACTCGTCCATCGAAATATTTCTTTAAAGTTGCCACACCACTGTTGATCCACAGCAATGTCGGATCTTCATGTGGAACTAAAGATGCACTCGGTTCAACACTATGTCCTTTATTTTTGAAAAAATCCAGAAACATTTGGCGCACTTCTGCTGATGTCAATGTTTTCATATCATATCCTCCTTAAATTTTCCCTTCAAATAGACCGGCCTGAACGAAGATTAGATTTAAAATACCCAAGTGCCTTTGCTCATCCCCGACAAGCTTAAGACGAAACTCGCCGTGACGTTCTTTGTCACAGAGAGGGAAGTGAAGTTCGGCTAAGATTGCAACGTCCTGTTAC
Source organism: Halobacillus litoralis (assembly GCF_004101865.1). Classification (NCBI taxonomy): domain Bacteria; kingdom Bacillati; phylum Bacillota; class Bacilli; order Caryophanales; family Bacillaceae; genus Halobacillus; species Halobacillus litoralis. The sequence continues at coordinate 3,742,761 of NZ_CP026118.1, read as the reverse complement.
AACGCCGAACGACCCCACCTCGTGTGGAGCCAAGACCTCGAGGGGATAGGCGCTGGAGCTGGATGACACCCTCTAGAAAAGTGATTCACAATCCATTTCCTAGACGATGAAAAAACTCCCGTCCCTGCCTGTAAAACGGCAGGGACGGGAGTTTCAGTTCCGCGGTACCACCCTGATTATAGACGTCTGGCGCCTATCATCTCAAATCGCCTGTAACGTGGCATAACTACGGCGGGTGTTAACCGCACTCCGGAATAGCGTTCAGCAATCATCATGCAGTACGTTTTTCAGCCAAGAACATACTTCTCTGATCATGGAATCATTGCCTACTCGTTTCCTTCATCATGTTTCTTCGTTCATATAGTCTTTGATATGCGTTATTATAGATAACTGTTCTTCATCTGTCAATATTCAGGCGTCCAGTACGGATTTCAGAAACAATCACTTTCAGACAAGTGAGTACAGGAACGGCTAATATCAGTCCTGCTATACCAGCTATCTCTCCTCCTGCCAGTAAAGCGAAAATAATAAACAGCGGGTGGATGTGTATGCTCTTCCCCATGATGTAAGGAGATAGGAAATTTCCTTCAATCACTTGGATGATCACTACAATCAGCAAAGTGAAAACAAGGGTTTGAATGGATACGGTTACCGCTACAATCAAGGCAGGACCTGCCCCTAACAAAGGACCGAAGTAAGGGATGATATTGGTTATCCCTGCAATCAATCCTAAGACAAGAGGGTACGGCAAATCTATAATCCAAAAGCCGATCGTGGCCAATACCCCTACAAAAAGGCTGATCAATAATTGACCACGGATATAGCCTCCCAAAGACTGATTCAACTCTTTTACGAGCCTTCTGGATTCCTCATGCCACCTTGCAGGGAGAATGCTGAGAATCATCTTCCCAATACTCTTGTAATCTTTAAGAAAGTAAAAAGTCATGACCGGAACAACGGCTAGTAAGACAATCATGTTGAAGATTCCATTAAGACCGGAAAAAATCGCCATCACTCTCGAGCTCAACCATTGTTCAAAATGAGAAAAGCGATCATCAAGCTGGTGATGAATACCATCAGGCAATCTCTCCGTCTGCGCATAGAGCTGTTTGGTCCACTCTTGATAGGACTGGAAGAGTTGCGGAAGATGTTCATTCAATAGTTTAAGTTGTTCCAATAATTTTGGATATCCCTTGTAAATTCCCAGGCTGATCAACGAAAAGAAAATCACGAAAATGAACAGAATAGCAAGTATCCTCTTAAAACCGAGAACTTCCAAACCATTCACAAGCGGATGAAGCAATAGAGATAATACAAGAGCTAATAGAAATGGCAGTAACACTCTTCCTATCATAAGCAGAACATGGTCATAATACGGAAAAAGCCATGCGAGAAGCAGAAGAGAGAGCAATGTAATGAAGAAGATGGTGAACCTGCGTAACCATTTTGTAGAACGGTCTGTCATTTAAATTCAGGACCCCTGTTGGTAGAAAATATCATTCAACGAGCTCAAGCTGCCATCTTCCTCAATTTGATTAATATTCATTTTCCCATCTTCAATGGACAGTTCTAAACAACAGTTCCAGCAATAGTATTGTTCATTTCCGATCTTTCCCAGGTTTTTATTGTTACAGTTCGGGCACCTCATGAAACATACTCCTTTTTTTACCAATTAGTATGTCCATGAGAACTGTACTCATACATTAGCTTAGTAGGTCCCGCACCCATTGGATACTTTCAGATACTTCTTTTTTGGATGGTTCTGTATGAGGTGTGTGCTCAAAAATAAAATATTTATCCGAACCAGAACCCAATAACTCCAGACATCGCTGCATTTCAAACGCTCCTTCTGTGTGTTCGAGCTTCGGATGGATCGGAACCCAAATATAGCCATTTTCTCGCAAGCGGACATTATGTAAGTGAACAACTTTAGTGAATGGAAGAAGCGGTTCTATGTAAGTTCGCCACTCTTCTCCAACAGCCATCTGATAATCTCCGATATCAATGCAAACGCTTAATCCATACTTTTCCCACAAGGATGAGGGAAACTCATGTAAGTATTGAATACCTTTGGCCGAGCGCTGGGTCCCTAATTTTGGTTCACACACTACAGGGATGCCGTAGGTTTCTTGCACATTATGTAAAAATTCAAGTCCTTCTTCAATCTGTTTGCCTGGTTCAATGGCTGTATTATTGAAATACGGAAAATGGACGAGCATATAATCAGCTCCAGCTCGAGCCAGCTCTGCTGCTTCTTCAATAAAGAGTTTTCGGGCTTTTTCAGGAGGCATCGCTACTTCTTCTATTAAATCATATTTACTATTGCCTCTTAGCAAGGGAGAATGAATCCCGAAACTTCCCCCATGTTTTTTCTTCAGTTGGAGGAAGTTTTGAAAAGCATGATCATCGGGAAATTCACCAATCTCAATATGTGAGAGCCCTTCTTGAAATAACTCTGAAAACTGATCCGGATTGGATAATATTGTGCTACCTGACATTCCTAATATGTGGGGCATTCTTATTCTCCTTTACATGAAATCATAGGGGGAAAGCTGTTCTTCCTCTTCCTCCTCAACCTCTGGCGAAGAATCTTCCTGGAGTTTCTCTTTCAATCTGGTATACCTTGAGTTTGTATCTGTTGTACCGACCCCATCCAGGAAAGCCTCCCGATCACCGCAAATAATCAAGGACTGTTTGGAACGTGTGATCGCTGTATAGAGAAGGTTTTTCCTGAGCATGCGACGGTAGCTGCGTACGACAGGTAAAATCACGATAGAGAATTCACTACCTTGAGATTTGTGGATGGAAGTGCAATAAGCGTGCATGACATTATTTAAATCTTTCTTTGGGTACACAACCTCTTTACCATCAAAATCTATCACGACTTGCTCCACATTATCGACGTTTTCTTCTTCTCGGAAAATCGCAACAATCTCACCGATATCTCCGTTGTATACTCCATCTTCTGGTTGATTGACCAATTGAATCACTTTGTCACCTTTTCTATAAGTGACATCATAGTAAGTCAGGTCTCTTTTCTGCTTATTCTTGGGGTTGATCGTCTGTTGGATATGTTGATTGAGTTTATGAATCCCTACCTCTGTGCGGTACATAGGTGCTAACACTTGCAAATCCTTCAAATCGATTCCTTTATCGACTGCTTTTTTTACTATATTAGTGACTAGTTCACTCAATTGATGTTCTTTTGCAGGAATAAAGTTGAAATCATGTTCTTTAACAAGAGATTGAGGTGAGCACACATCATTTTTAATTTCATGGGCAAGCTGGATGATTTTCGAACCTTCCTTTTGTCGATACACTTCAGTCAGCTTAATCGACGGAAGTTGTCCAGATGCCAGGAGATCTGCCAACACTTGTCCAGGTCCTACTGAAGGCAGTTGGTCTTCATCACCTACGAGCAGGACTTGCATATCCGATGGAATGGCTCGAAACAGTTGATTCGCAAGCCATATATCCACCATTGAAAATTCATCTACAATCAACACTTTACCCTCTAAAGGGTTGTTTTGGTTGCGTTCAAAAGAATCATGGCCATCCCAGCCGAGCAAGCGGTGTATTGTACTCGCAGGCAAACCTGTAGACTCGGTCATCCTTTTTGCAGCTCTCCCTGTCGGAGCGGCTAAAATAAAGGGAAAAGGTTTCTCCCCGTCATACTCTTCTGGGTCGATTGATTCTTCATTGAGTTCGGCATACGTTTGAATAATTCCTTTTATTACCGTAGTCTTTCCTGTACCGGGGCCGCCTGTCAATATCATCAGCTTTGAATGGAGAGCCTTTTCAATGGCATTGAATTGGTCCTCACCATAGCTCATCGATTCTTCCTCTTCCAGTTGTCCGATGATTTTCATCAAATCTGCTTGAGTATGCTCTACTTCGACTCCATTTTCTATAATCCGTTCGATATGGCTGCGAAATCCATTTTCTGCAAAGTAAAGAGAGGGAAGATAAAGACGGTCTTCTTCAATGTAAATAAATTTCTCTTCGCCCAGATGAATCACTTGCTCTGAAAGCTGGTCAAATGAAATGGTTGGATCCAACCCCTGATTCAACAGCTGCTCAACCTGGACAAGACATTCTTCAGTCGGCAAATATACATGTCCTGAACTCATACTTTTTTGCATAATGTAAAGACATGCCGCTCTGATTCTTGTAGGATGGTCATGGGAAAGGTTTTGCATCCTTGCCATTTCGTCTGCCCGGTGGAAACCGAAACCTTCCACATGAAAGACAAGCTGATAAGGGTCTTCTTCAATAATATTCATCGTTTGATCCTGGAAAGCCTGATATATTTTTTGAGCCAGTTTTAAACCGAATCCATACTGAGACAGGTGTATCATCACATGCTCAAAGCCTTGATGTTCTTTCAAGGATTGATAAAGATGATCCGCCTTCTCCTTCGCCAGCTTAGGTACTGTATCCAACACGTCCCTATTTTCTAAAATAAGCGAAATCGCCTGTTCACCAAGCTCATCTACGATACGTTCGGCTGTCTTCTTACCGATTCCATGAAAAAGATCACTCGATAAATACAAGACTATTCCATCTTTAGTTTCAGGAAGAACACGATTATACATGACTACTTCATATTGCAAACCGAATTTTTTATGGTTTTTGAACTCTCCATAAAAGATATAGGTTTCGCCTTCTTCCAGAGGAGAAAAATGACCTTTGACCACAAGGCTTTTCTCTTCAAACGCTTCATTTGTCTCCTTGACGTTAATAGTGGCAATAGAAAAATGCTCGGATTCATTGTGAAAAATCATCCGCCCCAATTCCCCTTTAACATAAGGACGTTCTTCATTCGATTCATCAAAGAGTGATTGTTGAGTCATGTCCATCGTTCTCCTTCATTCTACTCATTTAAGGCTTGTTCAACTTGACCTTTCGCATGAGCAGCCAACATATGATCAGGCTGGATTTCCAAAGCTTTCGTGAAATGGTCCAAGGCTTTCTTCGCTTCTTCTTGATGTAGTGCTACGACTCCCAGGTTGTAGTGGGCATCACTGTGCTGTTCTTCCAATTGTAGCACATGCTTCATCACCTTTTCAGTTTCGTTGATTTGCCCATTTTGGGCGAGACAAAGACCATATTGAAATTGAATATCTATATCCTCAGGTGCAAGTTCTGCCGCACGTAAAAGATAGGGAAGAGCTAGTTTGACGTACTCTTGATGGTTGAATGTCATTCCTAACATGAAATGCACATCTGCTTCATCCAAGCCATTCTGGATCGCAAACATGAATTGTTCTTGGGCTTTTGTATATTTTTCCTGCTCATACAAAACATTTCCTAACCCATAGTAAGCGGTGGCGGCTTTTTCATCCAATTCTATAGCGCGATTGAAAAAGCGTACGGCCCTTTCATAATCATTCATGTGTGTCAGCAAGTTCCCGAAATTGATATACCCTACCGGCTCTTTCGGGTTCTCATCAATCGCCTCTGTAAAAAGTTTTGCAGCTTCTTCATAATTGTGGTTTTGCATCTCTTCGATTCCCTGCTTCAATTTATCCATCATGGACCCCTTCCAATTACTATTAAAATTCGCGGTTTGTTAGCGTTAACCATTAAGATTAAAAAAGTCATGCCCGGGCTAAAAGGACATGACTTTTTATGATCAACCGACGTAAGTGACTGCAGCATCTTCCTTGAGTACGATATCAATTGTCGCACCACCAAGGCATACTTCCCCATCATAGAAAACTACAGCCTGGCCTGGAGTAATAGCACGTTCCTCATCATGGAACAGCACTTCCCATCGCCCATCTTCTAATGGATGGACGGTAACCCCGCTATCATCCTGACGGTAACGGAACTTCGCCGTACATTCAAATGATCCAGTCGGTGCTTCTCCCTTCGTCCAGTTCGCTTCGGAAGCGATCAGACCGTCAGAGTAGAGCGCATCATGATGAAAGCCTTGGCCGACGTATAAAACATTGTCCTCGACATTTTTTCCAACAACGAACCAAGGATCTCCTGCACCGCCTATCCCCAGCCCTTGGCGTTGACCGAGAGTGTAGTACATCAAACCATCATGCTTCCCTTTAACCTCTCCATCCAACGTCTCCATATTTCCTGGCTGCGCAGGCAGGTACTCACTTAAGAATTCCTTGAAATTGCGCTCACCGATAAAGCAGATTCCTGTTGAGTCTTTCTTCGTGGCGGTTGCTAAACCGTGTTCTTCGGCAAGCTGACGCACTTGTTTTTTCTCCAGGTGTCCTAACGGAAACATCACTTTTGCCAAAACATCCTGAGAAAGCTGGTTCAAGAAATAGGTTTGATCTTTATTATGATCGACCCCTCGCAGCATTTCATATGTGCCTTCATTTTCCCGTACTTGAGCATAATGACCAGTCGCTAAATAATCTGCTCCTAGTGACATTGCGTGATCCATGAAAGCTTTGAACTTGATTTCTTTATTACACATGACATCAGGATTAGGGGTTCTTCCTTTTTTATATTCATCAAGGAAATACGTAAACACCTTATCCCAATATTGCTTCTCGAAGTTCACCGCGTAATAAGGAATGTCTAACTGGTTACAGACACGAATCACGTCTTCGTAATCTTCCGTAGCGGTACAAACGCCATTTTCATCTGTATCATCCCAGTTTTTCATGAAAATGCCGACTACATCATAGCCTTGCTCTTTGAGTAAAAGGGCTGAGACGGATGAATCAACGCCTCCGCTCATTCCTACCACTACTCGTGTATCTTTTCGTTCTTTCATTTATTTCACCTTCCTTTATGCAGTCAATCGTTTGATGATCTGACTGACCTTTTTTGCTCCCTCGATCACATCTTCTTCATTATTCGCCAGTCCGAAACTGAAACGTATTGAATTTGTGGTCCTGGGGTGGTCGGAGCCGAACATTTCCGTCAATACATGGGAAGGCTCCACAGACCCTGCCGTACAGGCACTCCCACTGGAGGCGGCGATGCCGGACAAATCAAAGTTTGTCAGTAATGTTTCAACATTCATACCTGGAAAACTGATATTAACGATGGATTCGATTGTGTTCTTTTCTGAACCATTCACTCCGAATTCCACAGCTTCATCCTGGAGTGTTTGTAAAAACAGCCGTTTATATTGAAGGTATTTTTCTTTATAATCGGAACGCTGTTCTTCCATAACTTCAACGGCCACCTGCATTCCTTTCACAGCTGGAATGTTCTCTGTACCTGCCCGCCGTTTTCTTTCCTGTTCCCCACCATACTGAAGTGACTCCATCACTGTGCCATCTCGGACATATAGAAAACCGATTCCCTTAGGTCCATTGACTTTATGCCCTGAAACAGCCATAAGGTCGATACCTGTTCGCGTGACGTCAATCTCCATCAATCCATAGGCTTGGACGATATCCGAATGAAAATAGGCTTGATGGCCTTTAAGCAATGCAGCAATAGACTCCACAGGCTGTATCGCACCTGTCTCGTTATTTACCATCATAATGGAAACAAGGATTGTATCTTCCCTCAACTCCGCTTCCACATCTTCTGCTTTCACCATGCCTTCTTCATCCACAGAGAGGTAGGTCACTTCAAATCCTTGTGACTCTAAATATTCGACTGCATGTAATGTAGCATGATGCTCTATGGAGGTGGTAATGATATGCTTTCCATTGTGTTCGTTCGCACGGGCTGTGCCGATAACAGCTAAATTATCCGCTTCTGTTCCCCCACTTGTGAACACAATCTCTTTTTCATTCGCCCGCAGACTCTGACCGATTCGACGACGTGCCTCATCTAAAATACGTCTTGCTTTTCTCCCGAATTGATGGACACTTGAAGGGTTTCCGTATACCTCCTCCAAAACAGGGACCATTGCTTCCACTACTTTAGGGTGGACAGGTGAAGTAGCGGCATGATCCAAATAGATGGATTTCATTTTTTCACCTCCGATTTTTCAGATATAGAACATATACTCATCTTGTGTTTGATCGTCAACATGGTCTTTCAAGTCTTCCAGTGTAGTTGTATCCAATACATCTTTCACTGCGTCCCGTACCCTTTTCCATAATGCCTGTTTGGCTGGTTCTTCGTTTTCTATTCCTTCGACAGGAGTGATCGGTCCTTCTAATACACGGATGACATCACCTGCAGTAATTTCATGGGGTGCTTTGGTAAGCATATAGCCGCCGTATGCACCACGGACACTTTTGACTAAACTGGCATTTCTTAAGGGAGCGATTAACTGCTCCAAATAATGTTCGGACAATTCATTATCACGTGCAATCTGTTTTAAAGAAATCGGGCCATCGCCAAATTTCCTTGCTAACTCAATCATGATGGTCAGCCCGTAACGGCCTTTGGTAGATATTTTCATACATTTCACCTTTCATTATTAGAAACTGTAGACTATTTTTAGCCAGGGGAAGCGTGTACCCGACAAGTGTGCCTAGAAACAAGGCGATGAAGACGGTACCTATCCCTACAGGCCCCCCAAGGGAGAACCCCAGGACAGCTACAAGAATCTCTATTCCATTCCTTACTGTGGACACCTTCCACCCGGTAGCATCCGTTATTAATAACATTAAACTATCCCGAGGTCCTGCACCGATATCAGGTGCTACATAAATGCCGATTCCAAGTGCAATTACAAATGTCCCTGATATAAAAATAAACGATTGCATAACAAAGGTCTCTGGTTCTGGTAGAATCCAATTAAAAAAATCAATGAACACACCAATAAAAACCATATTCAATATTGTCCCGCTCTGCGGAATCCTTTTTTGTATAATTGCACTCACTAGAACAATCACAAGCCCAGCGATGATAGCCCATGAGCCAACAGTCAAACCAAACTTCAAAAACAATCCATAGTGAAAAACATCCCATGGTCCAATTCCGAATTCTTTCACTTGCATCGTCATGGAAATCCCAAGTCCAAGGATGACTAAGCCAATACAGAAAAAGCTCCAGCGAAGCATAACTTCACGCTTTTTCCTACTATTTAAGCGCATAGACATCCTCCTCTCTCTATTATACCAAACGCTATTATAGCATGAATGGCAAGTCTCTTGCATTTTCACATAAATCATTCTACGCTTACATTCATAACGTTCTAAAGGAGACTGAACAATGAACCAACAACCACTCGCATTTCGTATGCGTCCATCCAATATAGATGAAATAATCGGTCAATCCCATTTGGTAGCTGAAGGAAAGACGATCCATCGTATGATCAAAGCGGAAAGATTAGCTTCGATGATTCTTTTCGGCCCTCCTGGAACAGGCAAAACATCGATGGCAACTGCCCTGGCAAAAAGTCTGCAGATTCCTCACAAAACACTGAACGCTGTGACTGATAAAAAGAAAGATATGGAAATAGCTGTAGAGGAAGCGAAAATGCATGGACAGCTTGTTTTGATTCTTGATGAGGTTCATCGTCTGGATAAAGCGAAACAAGATTTTCTCCTCCCACACCTGGAAAGCAACCGCTTGACATTGATTGGCTGCACCACAAGCAATCCTTACCATTCCATTAACCCTGCGATTCGCAGCCGTTGCCACTTGTTCGAACTTTACCGCCTGACCCAAGAGGAGATTCGAGAAGCTTTACAACGGGCTTTACGAAATAAAACAAATGGCCTCGGAAATATAGAGATTGAAATGACCGAAGATGCTTTTGAACATTTCGCTCAATCCGCAAATGGGGATTTACGCGCTGCTTTAAATGGGGTAGAACTTGCCGCTTATTCTACACCCGAAAATAAGAATGGACTTGTTTACATCACATTAGAAGTTGCTGAAGAATGTATGCAAAAGAAGAGCTTCTCCCATGATAAAGATGGAGATGCACATTACGATGTCTTGTCAGCATTTCAAAAATCCATCCGCGGAAGCGATGTAGATGCTTCTCTACACTATTTGGGGAGACTGATTGAAGCTGGGGATCTCGACAGTATTGCAAGGAGATTAGTAGTAATTGCATATGAAGACATCGGCCTAGCTAACCCCCAAGCAGGACCAAGAGCTTTGGCAGCAGTAGAAGCAGCCGAGAGAATCGGCTTCCCTGAAGCTCGTATTCCCTTGTCCGTGGCTGTGAGCGAACTTGCACTGTCTCCAAAGTCAAACAGTGCCTATAAAGCACTGGATGCAGCATTATCTGATATAAGAAATGGAAAGAGCGGTGAAGTTCCTGCCCACCTAAAAGACTCTCATTATAAAGGAGCAGAAACGCTTGGCCGTGGACTAGAATATAAATACCCTCATAATTATTATAATAGTTGGGTGGATCAGCAATATCTCCCGTCCAGTATAAAGAACCGACAGTATTACGAGCCAAAACGAACAGGTAAATTTGAACAAGCGTTAGAACAGGTTCATAGTAAAATCAAAAAACAAAAATCTACTTGAGTATATTTCAATGCCTACTTGGCTACACTACTACTAAATCTGACAAACTATTATCTTTCAAAATTAAATAGGAGTGGTGAATATGCCTAAAGTAAGGCAAGATGCATGGTCTCATGAAGATGATTTATTGCTGGCTGAAACAGTGCTTAGGCACATCCGTGAAGGCAGCACACAATTGTTGGCGTTTGAGGAAGTCGGTGATATTCTTAACAGGACTTCAGCAGCGTGTGGTTTTCGCTGGAATGCAGAAGTTCGTCAAAAGTATGAACAAGCTGTAGAACTCGCGAAGAAACAGCGTAAAGAGAAAAAACGGAATGAAGCAAAACAGCAGCCCCTTTTGCAACGACAGCACAAGCCAGTTGTTTATCAGGCCGAAAAACAAGAAGAAGACATTTTATTACCTGAACCGAGTAAGACACCTGTCATACAGCAGGAAGAAACAGGTCATTCGGGGCTTCAGTTAGAAGATGTCATTGAATTTTTAACTTCCTTACAACAGGAAACGACAGCTTCTGGGAACATCCGACACCAGTTTTCCCAATTAGAGCTGCAGAACCAGGAATTACTGGAACAAAATAAATATTTGAACAGCCAATTAGAGTCGATGACAGAAGACTACCAAGCTCTCATCCATATTATGGATCGGGCCAGAAAAATGGTGATGTTCGACGAGCAGGACCAAAATTATAAACCACAGTTTCGCATGGAAAAGAATGGAAACCTGGAAAACGTCGCTCGATAAACAACATTCATACAAAACGAAAGGAGTTTCCCATTTAACGGAAAACTCCTTTCGTTTATTTATGTAAAAAGCTTAAATTAAAAAACCAATCCCAATTGTGCCGTCGTATCATGAGTTTTGAACCCGCTCCAGGCAGGTGGGTGCCCTGTTCCACACTTCTTGCGTCCTCCCATCAGTGATGGTTAAGAGGCGTGCATTCCGTGTGGAAACCCAGGCTCCCGTTTCAAAAATGTTCGGTCAAAACGTACATTCGAACAACGTACACATCAGGATTGGCTTCTTTAATTTTGTAAGGTAATCATAGCATATAAAAATAAGCTTATCAAGAAGTAAACACCAGTTTTAAATATCTGATCCAGACTGCTCAGCTAACTTCAACTGCAGATGAAGTTCATCCAATTGAGCTTTATCTACCGGCCCTGGGGCATTCGTCATCGGGTCGGCTGCTGAAGCTGTTTTAGGGAAAAGAATTGTATCGCGTAAATTCGTACGTCCAGCCAGCAGCATAACTAAACGATCTAATCCGAAAGCTATTCCACCATGTGGTGGAGTACCATAATCAAGTGCTTCCAGTAAGAACCCGAACTGTTCATTCGCCTCTTCCTGACTAAAGCCGAGCACTTCAAACATTTCTTGTTGAATTTCCTTTTGGTGGATACGAAGAGACCCTCCACCTAATTCATATCCGTTAAGCACAATATCATAGGCTTCAGCGTGCACATCTTCAGGGTTCCGCTTCAACTGCTTTATGTCTCCACCTTCAGGCATTGTGAAAGGATGGTGAGCCGCGTGGTAGCGTCCCTCTTCCTCATCGTACTCGAATAATGGCCAATCTGTAACCCAAAGGAAGTTGAACTGTGATTCATCTATCAAATTCAATCTTCTTCCTAACTTCAGGCGCAGTGCTCCTAAACTATCCTGGACAACCGAAGTTTTATCAGCAACAAAAAGGAGTAAATCCCCCTCTTCAGCAGACAACTTTCCTTTCAAAGCTGCCGTTTCTTCTTCTGAGAAGAATTTGGCGATCGGACCATTGAATTCACCATCTTTTACTTTTAACCAAGCTAGACCTTTCGCTCCATATACTTTCACATCTTCCGTCATTTTATCAATGTCTTTACGGGAAAAATCATCCGATTTTCCTTGAACATTGATGGCACTCACTTGCCCGCCGGAAGATACGGCCCCACTGAATACTTTGAACCCAGAATCCTTTACATCCTCAGATATATTCACCAACTCAAGACCAAAGCGGGTGTCCGGTTTGTCAGAACCGAACCTCTCCATAGCTTCTTCATATGGCATGCGTAGGAAAGGAGTTTCAATTTCCAGTCCTTTAACTTCTTTCATCACTCGTTTCATCATCCGCTCTGTCAATGTCATGATCTCATCTTTAGACAGAAAAGAAGTTTCGATATCAACCTGAGTGAATTCTGGTTGGCGGTCTGCACGTAAATCTTCATCTCTGAAACAGCGGGCGATTTGATAATATTTTTCAAACCCGGACATCATCAAAAGCTGTTTGAAAAGCTGCGGAGATTGAGGAAGAGCATAAAACTCTCCTTCATGTACACGGCTAGGCACCAAGTAATCCCTTGCGCCCTCCGGTGTACTCTTCGTTAACATCGGTGTTTCCATATCAAGGAATTCTTCCTCATTCAAGAAGTTTCGGATCGACTGCGTCGTCTGATGACGAAGTTTGAAAGTTTCCTGCATCTCTTTGCGTCTCAAGTCCAGGTAGCGATATTTCAAACGAAGGTCCTCGGAAACCTCTGATTGTTCTTCAATCATGAACGGTGGCGTTTTCGCTTTATTAAGAATTGTCAAACCATGTGCTGCGACTTCCACATCCCCTGTACCCAAGTTTGAATTCACTGTTTGAGGGTCACGGGCTACTACTACCCCTTTTACTTCCAATACATATTCACTCCGAACATTCTCTGCTGTCTGCAAAGCTTCACCAGATGTTTCTGGATTGAATACAACCTGGACTAATCCGGAACGATCTCTCAGATCAATGAAAATCAATCCACCTAAGTCGCGCCGTTTTTGCACCCATCCTTTGAGGGTGACTTCCTGATCCAAATGTTCTCTTCGTAATGTTCCACAGTTGAGTCGTTCCATATCATTCGCCTCCTGCTAATTGTTCTTTCATATAATCAATGATCGCATCAAGGGATATTTCTTTCTGCTCTCCGGATGCCATCTCTTTGACATTGATCACTTGGTTTTCTAACTCTTCCGCTCCTAATACGAGGACATATCTACTATTTAGCCGATCTGCTGTTTTAAACTGTCCTTTCATCTTTTTGCCAAGGTAATCTTTATCTACTTGTACGCCGGCCCCTCGCAATTGATCGGTAAGCCTGACAGCTACTTTATCGGCTTCTTCACCCATAGCGATCATATAGCAATCCAAACCTTCATCCAGCGGTAATTCGATGCCTTCTGCTTCCAGTGCCATCAATAAACGTTCAATACTCATAGCAAAACCGATTCCTGAAGTCTCAGGGCCGCCTACCTCTTGCACCAGACCTGTATAACGTCCCCCGCCACTTAACGTAGTGATAGCTCCAAATCCTTCCGCTTCGCTCATAATCTCAAAAGCAGTGTGATTGTAATAATCCAATCCTCTTACTAAATTGGGATCAATCACATATTGAATGCCCATCACATCTAAGTACTCTTTCACTTTATCGAAATAATCGCTGGAGTAATCGTTCAAATATTCCAGGATCGAAGGCGCCGTCGCCATTGCCGGGTGATCTCTATCCTTCTTGCAATCAAGTACGCGCAGCGGATTTTGATCCAAACGCACTTGACAATCAGAACAAAGTTCATCTCTATATGGATCGAAATGACGGATAAGAGCCTGCCTGTGGGCTTCTCTGCTCTCCTTATCCCCTAAACTATTCAATACCAATTTCAATGACTGCAGACCAAGCTCACGATATGAATTCAATGCCAGAGACAGCACTTCTGCATCAATGGCTGGATCATCACTGCCTAAAGCTTCTATCCCGAACTGGATGAATTGGCGCTGTCTACCCTGTTGAGGTCGTTCATACCGAAACATCGGCCCCATGTAAAAGTACTTTGTAGGCTGATTCGGCAGCCCGTACACTTTATTTTGCACATAAGATCTAACAACTGAAGCTGTGCCTTCAGGTCTTAACGTAACACTTCTTCCCCCGCGATCTTCAAATGTGTACATTTCTTTTTGAACAATATCTGTACTATCTCCAACACCACGTTGAAAAAGCTCTGTATGCTCAAAAATAGGTGTCCTGATTTCTTTATAGTGATAACGGCGGCATAAATCCGCTAATTGTCGTTCAACAAATTGCCATTTTTCTGAAGAACCTGGAAGAATGTCCTGTGTACCTCTCGGGGCGTTGATATTCATTCAATCTCCTCCTTAAGATTTAAACCATCATTTCTCATAAAAAAAGTCCCGTCCCTTTTCCGACGATCGGAAAAGGGACGGGACTAAACCCGCGTTGCCACCCTGATTGGAGCATTGCTGCTCCCGCTCAAAACAGTTAACGCCTGTGAACGTCTGCACCTACTGTGGAGTTCGATGCAGAACCTAAGAAACGTCTTTCATCAGTGCAGCACGAATGAATGCTTCCAGCCTAAGGCATTCTGTCTCTGGTCGTATGGATACTGATTACTTTTTCCCTCAATGGTTTTATTCGATTCATTTTAGAATTGATTACTATCATATAGCTTCACTCAACTAAATGTCAAGCTGTACTTGAAATTACTTGTGAAATTATTTGTATCCCCAGCAGGGTACTAAATCCTTTTTGCGATAAGGTTCCCTGAGCTGCTTTTACGTTATCGTTCTTTGCTGTCAACAATCAAAGTCACAGGACCGGAATTCGTTAATTGAACATTCATCATTGCTCCGAATTCCCCTGTTTCTACTTCTACACCTTCGTTCACTACCTTATCATTAAAGCTGATATATAGTTCTTCAGCTTCAGCAGGCTTAGCCGCTTGCATGAAATTCGGCCGACGACCTTTTCGGCAATCCCCATACAAAGTAAATTGAGAAATCGACAACATGCGCCCGCCAATATCGACAAGCGAGCGATTCATTTTTCCATCTTCATCTTCAAAAATACGAAGGTAAGGAATTTTCTTGGCTAAATAACGGGCATCTTCTTCGGTGTCTTCATGGGTAACACCTAGCAATACCACGAGGCCACAATCAATGCTTCCGATAGATTCACCTTCCACAACTACGGAAGCATCCACCGCACGTTGGACGACTGCTTTCATGATAATATCCCCTTTTTCAACTATTGCATGACACGACGAACCGTGTACACTTCTTGAATTTGTTTGATACGTTCTACAATTCTCCGTAAATGATTCGTGTTTTGAATCAAAATCGTAATATGGATCGTCGCCATCTTATTACGATCGGACTTGCCGGATACAGCGGTGATATTCGTCTTCGTTTCGTTCACTGCTTGCAATACTTCATTTAGCAAACCTCTTCGATCGTAACCCCAGATCTCCAAGTCTACGTGATACTGTTTAGAATCCGTAACGGATGTTTCCCACTTGACTGGCAGCAGTCGGGTTTGAGCTTCTTCTGTTTGTACATTGGGACAATCAGTACGGTGTACGGACACGCCTCTCCCCTTCGTAATATAGCCGATAATGTCGTCACCCGGAACTGGATTGCAGCATTTCGACAAACGGACAAGGAGATTGTCTACCCCTTCAACTCTGACGCCGGAATCTTTCTTATTGGTCTTTGGTGGTGTTTTTATTTCTGTTGTATTCACATCAGCAAGGGTTTGCTCTAAGTCTTGCGCTTGTTTCTTTTGCTTTCTTATTTTCTCTGTCAAACGTGTAGCAATCTGAGCTGCTGTAATCCCTTGATAACCTACAGCTGCAAACATGTCTTCTTCGTTGGCAAAGTTGAATTTCTCAGAAACACGATTCAAGTTATCGGTCGAGTAGACATCCTTTGGCTGTAAACCGAAATTGCGGATTTCACGTTCTACAAGTTCTTTACCTTTTGAAATATTTTCATCTTTTTGCTGTTTTTTGAAAAACTGTTTAATTTTGTTTTTTGCTTGAGAGGTTTGCGCTAGCTTGATCCAATCTTTTGATGGACCATACGCATGTTTCGATGTCATGATATCGACAATGTCACCAGTGTCCAGCACATAGTCCAGTGGTTCCATTTTCCCATTCACTTTAGCGCCGATGGTTTGATTCCCCACCTCTGTGTGGATGCGGTAAGCAAAATCTACGGGTACAGAACCAGACGGAAGCTCTATGACATCCCCTTTTGGAGTAAATACATACACCATATCGGAAAACAAGTCTACTTTAAGTGACTCCATGAACTCTTCAGCGTCATGCGTTTCACTTTGCCATTCCAAGATTTCACGGAACCAGGTCAATTTCTCTTCAAACGTTTGTTCAGAAGTCTGTTTTCCTTCTTTGTAAGCCCAGTGGGCAGCAATCCCATACTCAGCGATTTCATGCATTTCATGAGTACGAATCTGAACTTCCAAAGGGTCACCCTTTGGCCCGATGACCGTAGTGTGCAAGGATTGATAAAGATTAGGCTTAGGCATTGCAATATAGTCTTTGAACCTGCCCGGCATCGGTTTCCAGCAAGTATGGATGATTCCCAGGACCGCATAACAATCCTTAATGCTGTTCACTGTAATTCTAACGGCTAACAAGTCATAGATTTCATTGAATTGTTTATTTTGCAGTACCATCTTACGGTAGATACTATATAAATGCTTCGGTCTACCATTCATGTCTGCCTCAATATTGACCTCTTTCAACTGCTGATGAATCTCATCAATCACTTCTTCGATGTAATGCTCCCGCTCGTTTCTTTTCTGCTTCATCAAGTGTACGATTCTATAATACTGTTGAGGATTCAAATAACGAAGGGCTGTATCCTCCAGTTCCCACTTGATGGTCGAAATACCAAGACGATGAGCTAACGGTGCGAATATTTCCAGTGTTTCATTGGAAATGCGACGTTGTTTCTCAGCAGGCAGGTGCTTCAATGTCCGCATATTGTGTAAGCGATCGGCAAGCTTGATCAAAATGACACGCATATCTTTAGCCATTGCTACGAACATCTTTCTGTGGTTCTCTGCCTGTTGTGCTTCTTTAGATTTATATTTGATTTTGCCCAGCTTCGTTACTCCATCTACAAGCATGGACACCTCTTCACTGAATGCTTTCTCTATTTCTTCCAGCGTGACTTCCGTATCCTCTACCACATCATGAAGAAATCCTCCAGCAATCGTTTCTGGATCCATCTCTAAATTCACAAGTATCCCTGCAACTTGTATGGGGTGGATAATATAAGGCTCACCAGATTTACGAAATTGATTGCTGTGTGCATGTTCAGCGAATTCATAAGCACGACGAATAAAGGCCAGATCCGACTCATTCAAATACTGGCTTGCTTGTTCTATGACTTCTTCTGCAGTTAGAACTGTATCTTTCGCCATTCAATCACCCTAGTTTCTTTAAAACTTTCCCAAAGTTTATTTGGTTATTATTATCAAAAAAAGCGTTTCTCTTGTAAAGCGAAAAACTTTTCCTCTATCTGTAAAACAAAGAGCGCCCTTGATAAGGGCACTCTTTCATTATTAGTATTGCATTAAAGTTAGCACATCATGGTTATTCAGCTTGCTGCGCCCATCTAAATATGTGAGTTCAATCAAGAAAGCACAACCCGCAACTTCTCCACCCAGCTGCTCGACAAGATCGATGGTCGCTTCAATCGTACCACCCGTAGCCAGCAAGTCGTCAATGATCAACACACGTTGACCTGGCTTGATTGCATCTTTATGAATGGTCAACACGTCTTTTCCATACTCTAAGCCATAATCGACTTTGATGGTATCACGCGGCAGTTTCCCTTCTTTACGGACCGGAGCAAACCCGATTTCCAAAGCATAAGAGACTGGGCACCCGACGATAAAGCCACGCGCCTCAGGGCCTACAACAATATCAATTTCTTTATCTTTTGCATATTCTACAATTTCATCGACCGCTGCTTTAAAGGCTGGGCCATTATCCATCAATGGGGTGATATCTTTAAACTGGACCCCTTCTTTTGGCCAATCCTCAACGATCGCGATATGTTCTTTATAATCCATAAACTACTTCCTCCTTGACATGCTTAGAAGGTTGGTTCAGATGTTGATCAAACCAATCTTTTAATTCTTTATATGTGGAATAGTATAACGTTCGCTCCATTTGAAGTTGTTCTTCTCTTTCACGATAAAGCGATGATTCATTCAAATCCTTTTGTGAAGGTTGTGATGCAACCGTAATAATCCCATTCTTTATTTTAACAAAGTCCAGTTCAAAAAACACCTCTGAAATAAATTCCACCATAGAACGATCCCATCCTTTGCGATCGGCAAGAAGATCACTCTCCTTCTCTATGTTGAAACTCCCACGCTTCAATAGCATACCATAAAACCATTTGAAATGGTCTCTCGAAGGCCAGGTTTTTAAGAAGGTGCTTTCTTCCAAATGATAGCAGGCGAATACCTTTCTCACCTGCAAACGTTCTAACAGTTCACTCAATTGACTCATGGTTTGCGGTAAGTCTATGAGCAGGAGACCATCCATATCACCTTCACGAGGCAAATCTTCCGCTCGGAAAACCGGTAAGTCTAAAGGAGCTTTTGTTTGATTACGGAAACTGACTGCCGTATACGACTCTGCAGGAGGTATGACAAGATTCTTTTCTATGTGTTTAGATCCACGATAATCAAACAACTGCCACTCATCTACTCTTATGTCTTTGATCATGACTTGCAAGTTTTTCCGCCCATTCCACTCATTGATACCCAACTCTCCTACAATATCCAACGTGGCCTGCGGAGAAAGTTGAGAATAGAGATCGCCCATTCCAAAAGCAATTCCATCGACACGTGCCTGTTCACTTTGGAATTGGAATTTCAGATGATTTTTTTTACTTCCAATCAGCCGGACTTCTTTAGGAGTATGTTTAAGATGAAACAGTGGTTTAGGGTTCCCCATACCGAACGGACGTAACTGGTCCACTTCTTCAATTTGTTTTAAAGAAATATCTTCTAATGCTACTGTAGTTTCTACTTCAAGGACTTGCTGATAATCATCCTCTGAAAGTTTTTCCTCAGCAAGCTGAATCAAATCTCTCCTCAAGCCTTCGATTTCTTCAACTTTGAGTGTCATTCCCGCAGCTTGTGCGTGTCCTCCAAAATGCAAAAACCGTCCACGGACTTCCATACAATTTGCAAAGAGGTCATAGGCAGCGATGCTTCGTGCCGAACCTTTCGCTTCACCTTTTTCAGGATCTATCGCAAGTACAATGGAAGGACGATCAAATTGCCTTACCAGTTTAGAAGCAACAATTCCTAACACACCTGGATTCCAGCCTTCTTTAGCTACGACTATAACATTATCTGTATCGCCTTCCTGATTCATAACCATCTCTTCTGCCTCTTTGGCAATAGCCGCTACGATTTTCTGCCGTTCTTGATTCAATTGGTTGATGAAAGCAGCGATTTCCTTAGCTTCTTCAAGACTCTCGGACAATAATAAATCCACGGCTGGAGAAGCATCTTGAAGACGGCCGACAGCATTGAGACGCGGACCAATTGTGAATCCAATCGTTTCTTCGTTCATGTCCCCTTCGATGGAACAAACCTCTCTTAAAGCTTGTATACCTGGTCGGTTGGACCGAGAGATTGCTTGGAGACCGACAGCTGCTAAAATCCGGTTCTCCCCCTTCAAAGGAACAAGATCAGCAATCGTACCTATCACTGCGAGATCGAGAAACTCTTTCGGAAAGCGGCCAAGCAAAGCTTGAGCAAACTTAAAAGCGACGCCTACACCAGCCAGTTCCTGAAACGGGTAATCCGCAGAAGTTTTCGGATGAATGATACTAAATGCTTCCGGAAGAACCTCCTGAACTTCATGGTGGTCCGTTATGATCAAATCAATACCAAGTTCTTTTGCAAATGCCGCTTCTGGTATCGCAGCGATACCTGTATCGACAGTTATGATTACAGCGTAACCTGAATCACTGGCAAATCGGAACGCTGCTTCGTTCGGTCCATATCCTTCTGTAAAGCGATTAGGAATATAGAAGTCACAATCTGCTCCTGCTTTCCTTAAAGCTTCTACCATCAAAGTTGTTGAACTGACACCATCAGCATCATAGTCACCAAAAACTAATATCGGTTCCTCCTGCGCGATTGCCTCTTTAACACGGGAAATAGACTTCTCCATCCCATCCATAAGAAAAGGATCGTGTAAATCATCTAAAGACGGATGCAAAAAACTCTCCGCTGTCTGTGCATCATAGATTTCTCTTTTCTCAAGCAATTGGCGGGTAAGTGGTGTCACACCAGCTAATCCTTCCGATGTTTGAGAAAGATCCCTATATGTAAAATTCCATTTCATCTTACTTTGTATCATAAGTTCACCCCTGACCCGTCTATTATACAAGAGCGACCCAGGGGTAGCAAACTCAATCATGTCACCTTTGGAGGCGAATCATCTTCATCTGCCGTCTCTTCTGTTTGATCACGATTTTCCTCTGCATACGCGGGAGAAGAGGAAACAGGGGCATCGGCAGAAGATTTTTCTTTTAAAGTACGATTTTCACGCTTCAATTTAAAATATCGTACAGCTCCTACAGATGCCGTCGCCAGGCCACCTAACAAGACTGAAATCAAAATAACAAGGATCAAAGGTGCCTCCCCCGATCCGAATAAGTAATTAACCTGTACAGGGTCGACATTGATGACAGCAAAAATAGCAATCAATAAAGCAAAAATGAATGCCAGGATAAGGTATGTTTGGCCTTTCACTTTGAGCCTCTCCTTTCTGAATGAAAAAATATATGATCTTTATTTATATACCCTTGATGAGGGCTGTCTAACCAAGAAGGACCTTACCATCTTTAAGGTAAGGTCCTTTCACTGAATTGTTTATTCACCGGGATAACGCTCTAACGATAACTTTCCATTCTTATTTCTCAGGGTTCAAGCAACCTGATTTAATCCCATGGTTTTACACTTGCGGGCCGTCTGTTTTTTTCTTTTTCACATAGTTGATCGGTTTATCCTTAATGTTACGTCCACGCCAGACCAACCACAGTTGGGAGGCAATAAACAAGGATGAATACGTACCTGCAAGCAATCCGATTACAAGAGCGAAAGAGAAGTTCGTGATTGACGATGCTCCAAAGAATAACAGCATAGCTGCTGCGAATATTACCGTAATAACAGTATTGAAACTACGTGCTAAGGTTTGCATCAAACTGTCATTGACAATTTGCGCGAGCTCTTTGAATGATTTGACTTTCTTCTTCATTCTCAAGTTTTCCCTGATCCTGTCGAAGGTTACTATGGTGTCGTTGACGGAATAACCGACAATGGTCAAGATAGCAGCGATGATTGTAATATCAAACTCCAGCCTTGTAATACTGAAGAACGCAATAATGAAAAAAGCGTCATGTAATAATGCAATGATCGCTGTCAAAGCAAAGAAAATCTCGAATCGGATCGTCACATAAATGATGATTCCGATCGATGCATACAAGACAGCTAGTGCTGCATTTTTTGCTAGTTCCTTAGCAATAATTGGTGAAACCGTGCTTATGTTCGGAGTGTTTCCATATTTTTCTTCATAGTAGCTTTGAATTTCACCAACTGTGTCTTTTTCCAACTCCCCATCAAAACGGGCAACTGCAATTTCGTTATTGTCCCCTGAGATGATCACTTTTTCAGGGTTCACATTAAACTCCTGTTCCAATGTTTCCTCAACTTGGGAAGCACTAATATTCCCATCAGACAAAATCGAAACGCGTGAACCGTTAGAAAAGTCGATGCCTAGATTCAAGCGGAATACAGCGAGAGCCAATACTCCTGCCAACACTAAGATAATCGATATAGCAAAGAAACGCTTACGTAAACTGACAAAGTCAAATTTACGCTTGGCAAATGTCGCTTCCACCTCGGCTCCGTCTTCGATGTTATGAATATCCTCTGGTTTCACACCAAACCACTTAGGACGTTTGTTCAGGTAACGGCTCTTCACCCATAGACTCATGAATAACCGGGTCCCATATACCGCAGTGATAAAGCTGACTAAAATACTGACAATCAACATCGTGGCGAAACCTTTGACCGAGCTTGTTCCAAAGATGAAGAGTACTGTCGCTGCGATCAAGGTTGTGATATTCGCATCTAAAATCGTAGATAGTGAGCGTTTATTCCCGGCTTTATAAGCAGAGAGTAAAGTCTTCCCTGACTTAAGCTCTTCTTTAATTCTTTCATATGTGATGATATTCGCATCCACAGCCATACCAACACCGAGAATCAATGCAGCGATACCAGGCAGCGTAAGGACACCGTTCATAAGCTCAAAGACGACCAGTATCAAATAGACATAGACAGACAATGTAATGGTTGCGATAATGCCCGGGAAACGGTAGTAAGCAATCATGAATATGAAAATCGCTGCAATACCGATAAATCCAGCAAGAATCGTTTTGTTCATAGCCTGCTCACCGAATTGTGCCCCTACAGAGGTCGAATAGGTCTCTTCCAAGTTGACCGGCAAGGAACCTGCATTCAGAATATCTGCCAGCTGTTTAGCTGATTCAACGGTAAAGTCTCCACTGATTTGGATCGAATTACTCCGGATCGGCCCGTTCTGCCGGAAAGATGGTGCTGAAATGTAGGCCGGATCTTCCTTGCCATACTCTTCAGCAAATGATGTATTTTCATTGTAATCAAGCCAGATCACTAATAAATCGTCAGGATATGGCGTACTCGGATCATCCGGTGTATTATAGATCTCTTCAGAGACATCGTAAAACTCTGAAGCGCTTTTCACCTTCAATGTCACGATAGGTTCATTCGTATCAGGATTGAAAGATTGCTGTGCACTTCCTTCAACTAAATCAGACCCATCCATGTATTCTTTTCCATCCGTGCCGCGCAGAGAGAGCTCAGCAGTCGTAGACAGGAGTTCCCTTGCTGTTTGTTGATCTTCCACACCAGCAAGCTGGACACGTATTCTCCCCTGATCTTCAATGGAGATGTTTGTTTCACTGATTCCTAATGTATTGACACGCTCACTTAATGATTCAGCTGTCGCTTCCAGCACCTGATCATTAACCTCTTGCTCCTCATTCAGTGGTTCGACATCATAGAGGATTTCGAAGCCACCCTGCAAGTCCAGTCCTAATTTAATATCTTTTGTTACACCTGTAATGGTCGTCCCAATCGTAGCCGCTAGTAATAAGACTACAATGAAAAAGGCGACGATCCGCCCTCGTTTCACCATACCTGTTTCTTCCTCCTTTATGTGTTGACACATGCGACATATCTAACCGCTTGTAACGTATTTATGTATAAATTCAATTACAGGATCAAGGAACCAATCCCCGTACCTATTCTACTACTATTTTTACTTTTCGCAACAATAAGCCTGTCAATAAAGAAACTTGCAGACCAGATACAACTAATCCGTTGAATTATTGAGGGCTTCAAGGGAAGCAAGCAAATCGTCATTCTGATAGGCTTCCGTCGTCAAGTAACTGGTATAGGTGTGCGTGGAAAGGTGAAAAATGTCCTGGACCACTTGGTAAAGCCTTTTTTCCGTGTCGTCTTTCCACACTTTCTTCACTAAGCAATCCCACAACTCTCGCTCAGTTGCCCTCTTATAACCTAAGAGGTGAAATTCTTCTACCTTACTCCTCAATACAAGTGCCACTTCTTCCCGCCATCCGCTGACATTTTTATATTGTTCCATTTAGCTGCTCCTCACTCTAGTCATTTCCCATAATCGTTTGTCATGCCTTGTCCATCTTCACGCATATAATTCATTGTAGCTGAATTTTAATTCTTTGAGAAGGCGGATTAAACATATGTCAAAACAAACTTTTCTGCAGGGGGCTCTCATCCTCGTAGCAGCTGGACTGATCACTCGATTATTAGGGTTCATCAATCGGATCGTCGTAGCTCGAGTCATGGGGCCAGAAGGAGTCGGCCTTTACATGATGGCCCTGCCTACATTGATTCTGGCTATCACTATTACTCAGTTCGGTTTACCCGTCGCAATCTCGAAACGGGTCTCCGAAGCCGAGGCTACAGGGAATGAGAGTAAAATCAAGCGCATCCTTGTCGTTTCCTTAGCCGTGACTGGTACATTAAGTATTCTCTTTACGATCGGACTTTTTTTACTTGCACCCATAGTCGCTACCTTCTTCCTTACAGATCCGAGGGCCCTATACCCACTTTTGGCCGTCACACCGATCATCCCTATCATCGCGGTTTCTTCTGTCATAAGAGGCTATTTCCAGGGCAGACAGAATATGAAACCACAAGCATTATCACAAGTGATTGAACAAGTTGTACGTATAGGATCAGTCATTTTCCTTACGAAAATGCTCTATCCTTATGGCGTCGAGTTTGCCGCTGCCGGTGCAATGGCTTCTGCTGTTTTAGGTGAATTCATATCCTTGCTCTATATGATGCGTCAGTTTAACGTTCATAAGAGTTTCCGTCTAAGAAAATCATGGAAAAAGCATTTAGGGGAAGGGCGTCGGACATTGAATGAGCTGATGACGATTGCACTTCCGACCACAGGCAGCAGATTCATTGGTTCAGTAACGTATTTCTTTGAGCCGATACTTGTGGCACAAAGTTTAGCGTTCGCTGGTATAGCAGCAATCGAATCCACCAAACAATATGGAGAACTGACTGGTTATGTGTTGCCACTCTTGTTTTTGCCTACCTTTTTGACGCACGCTTTATCCATTGCTTTAGTCCCATCGATTAGTGAAGCGGCAGCCAAAGGACAATATGAGACCATACAGTATAGAATTATGCAATCAATCCGTTTATCGATTGCTTCCGGCGGTTTGATCACCATCGTATTTATGATTTTTCCAGCTGTAATCCTAACGACCGTATATGGGACAAGTCATGCGGCATTCATGCTGCAATTCATGGCGCCATTCTTTCTGCTTCATTATATCCAAACACCGTTGCAAGCAACCCTGCAAGCCTTGGACCTTGCCCGACCGGCAATGTGGAATACGCTGATAGGAGCAATCATTAAATTTGCAGTATTAGTAAGTTTAAGCTCACGTCCGGAATTCGGTATTCATGGCGTGGCCATAGCCATGGTTGTGGGTGTAGTCATCGTAACATTATTACATTTAGGAGTCTTGATGAAATATAAAGTGGTCTCCTTTCCGATTCAGATGTTCATGAAATTCATAATGGTCATAGGCATCACTGGCTATATCGGTTTTCAATGGAAACATCACTGGTTACTTGCCAGCAAACCTTTATCACAACTGTTAACAATGGGGATCGCTCTTTCCCTGCTTTATATCTTCCTGTTGTTCCTATTCAAATTGCTAAGTAAGGAAGAATGGAAATTAATTCCTTGGAATCGCTTATTCCATAAAAAATAACCGCCTCCTGCGGTTATTTTTTATGTGTATTCATTATTTTCATCGATTTTTAGTTCTCCTTGATCATTGATGGTGCATAAGGATATTTGCTCAAACGACTGAAACCCATGTTTACGAACTTCGTTTAACAGCCATTGTTTATGTTTTCGAATCGTCTTCAAACCGCTATATTGAACTTTTCCATCAGCGATAAGTACGACAGCATAATCAGAACCTCCATTTTCTTTTTTCTCAAAAACGGATAGTTTACCAGAAGGTTCTAAAATCGCATAGGCTACATCATCGACTTGTTGAATGCCGTGTTCACGTAACTGAAGAAGCAGATCATTAAAATTGTAACGCTGCCGTCTCATTTCATGCTCATCCACTTTCCCATGTTTAATGATCACTGAGGGCTTTCCATCAAACCAATTACGGAATCGTTGATTTTTCAAAGAGACCCACGCACTGACTAATTGAATGGTCAGTAATATAGCCATAGGTACAATCGCTTGCCATAAAGGAGCGTCTGGTTTTTCAATCAAGAAAACAGCTATTTCTGCGAGCATAATGAAAACAACCAGGTCCATGACGCTCAATTCACCGATTTCACGTTTACCCATAAACCGGAATACGAGCAAAATGATCAAATAGGTGATAAGAGTACGAAACATGACGGAAAGTACAAGCACATCCATCCACTACCTTCCTTAAAGGTTTGCCTCTTGTTAACATCACCTATTTTGTTAAATTTATTAGAGGAAGGGAAGTAAATAGCGGAACCACACATAAACCGTGGAAATTAGCAGAGATAATAATAATACTGGGATACCGTAAAAGGAAAACTTCAAAAAAGGAATGGGTTGATTATGACTTGCCGCTAAACCTGCAACAACGACATTAGCCGAAGCACCCACTAATGTTCCGTTCCCTCCAAGGCATGCACCAAGGGCTAATGACCACCACACTGGATCAACGTTCATCATGCCATACCCTTGCAGTTCCTGCACCACTGGAATCATGGCTGCCACAAACGGGATATTATCTACAACACCTGACAATATTCCTGCACTCCATAACATGACCAGTGATGTAACAGGCATGTCACCTCCTGAAATCCAGACCATGCCCCTGGCCAATTCATCAATGACTCCAACGGTTTCCAAGCCTCCCACTAACATAAAAAGCCCCATGAAGAAAAATAAAGTGACCCACTCTACTTCCTGAAATACATGCTCAACATCCAACTCTTTCTCAGACAAGAATAACAACAACAACGCTCCACTTACTGCAATCGTAGTAATGTCCATATGGATGAACGGGTGCATCATAAAACCGGTGATGGTAAGGAGTAAGACGGATATGGACTGAACAAGCAGTCGGGAAACTTTCAAATGTTCTTTGGCATCCATCTCCATTAATGCAGCAGCCAGCTTCTCATCATAGCTCAAGCTTTTTCTGAACAACAGAATCGTACTGCCAATAACTACTACAAAAATAATCAACACTACTGGACCGAGGTGGTATAAAAAAGAAACAAAACTGAAATGCTCAACGGCTTGTCCGATCATGATGTTAGGTGGGTCACCGATCAATGTAGCTGTACCTCCGATGTTCGAACTGAAAATCGTTGTAATTAAATACGGAAAAGCGGGAAGTTTCAAACGTTCGACCAAAGACAAAAGTACAGGAACAAATAGAAGGACCGTCGTAACATTGTCTAAAAAAGCCGAACCGACTGCTGTGAATAAAGCAGTTACCATCAGTAATGGCACAGGACGGCCTTGTACCATTTGAGCCAGCCGGATCGCCATGAAGGTGAATATCCCCGTCTTTTTTGTGATGGATACAAGGACCATCATCGAAAATAACAATGCGACTGTTTCCCAATCAATGAACCCAAAAGCTTCCTCCCATGCATAAACTTTAGTTACCAATAGAAGTACGCCACCTGCTATGGCCACAAGAGCCCGATTCAACTTTTCAGTCATAATCAGTACATAACTAGCCACGAATATGAGCAATGCAAGTACAGTTGACATAGATCTTCCCCTTTTACACGGACTTTACTTATATCTATTCAAGTAAAAAGGAAAATATCTGCTTCTATAACGATAGAATTGATGCATATAGTTTTAAAGACAAGCTTTTTAGGGGGGATGATATGAAAAATTTATTACAGGGAGTTTTAGGGTATGGAATAGGTTCTATCTTCATTCTCATGATTGTTTTCGCAGGGGTATTGGCTTTATTACTAAGGTTTACCGGGATGGAATATCAAACGCTCAATCAAATGGCATTGATTGCAGGCATCAGTATCCTTGCATTCGGTGGCATGCTCGCGGCGTACAAAGGAGAACAAAAGGGATGGTTATCTGGAGGTATGACAGGACTCATTTTTGTAAGTGCAATGATCTTATTCCAAATCATCTTTGAGAACCAGCTGGTCTCTTTACCACAACTCAGTTATTTTGGTGGATTAGTGCTTGCAGCATGGTTAGGTGGAATGATCGGTGTAAACTTACCAAGACGAACGGTGAAAAGATGAGAAATACAGAAAATCCCGTTACAAATAAATGTAACGGGATTGCTCTTTAATCCTGGTTCAGCTTTTCTCGGATGGAAGAGCGGTCGAATTTCATTTGTGTACCGTCTTGTACAGAAACAACAAGCGTACCTTCATCTATAGCATGAATCGTACCGTGCATTCCTCCGATTGTGATAATTCTATCACCCTTTTGCAGATCAGACTGCATCTGTTGGACCTTCTTCTGTTTCTTTTGCTGAGGTCGAATCAACAGGAAATAGAAAATGACGAACATTAGAATAATAGGTAATAATCCTACTAATGTATCCATTTATTTTCCCCCTTTCTAAAAGTTCTTAGCATTTGGTTTGTTGAAACCATACTGCTCAAAGAATTCTTCTCTAAAGTCACCGAGTCGATCTTCTCTAATGGCCTCACGCACTTGCCTCATTAATTTTAACAGAAAATAAAGATTATGATAAGTCGTAAGTCTGAAACCGAAAGTTTCGTTCGCTTTTACCAAATGGCGGATATAAGCGCGACTATAATTCCGACATGTATGACAATCACAATTTTCATCAATCGGCCGGAAATCACGGGCAAACTTCGCGTTACGTACGACCAATCTGCCTTCAGATGTCATAAGTGTTCCATTGCGGGCAATCCTTGTTGGCAGAACACAATCAAACATATCAATCCCGCGAATACTCCCATCGATCAATGAATCAGGTGACCCTACACCCATGAGATAACGAGGCTTCTGTGTTGGAAGCAATGGAGTCGTGAAATCAAGCACACGGTTCATCACATCTTTGGGTTCTCCAACAGACAGACCACCGATAGCATACCCAGGGAAGTCCATTGAAGTTAAATCCTGGGCGCTCTGACGGCGAAGGTCCTCATACTCCCCGCCTTGAATGATACCGAACAACCCTTGAGCATCAGGGCGCTGATGACCTTCAAGGCACCTCTCAGCCCAACGGCTCGTACGTTCTACAGATTGTTTCATATATTTGTGTTCTGCCGGATAAGGAGGACATTCATCAAAAGCCATCATGATGTCTGCACCTAAAGCATTTTGAATGTGCATCGCCTTCTCAGGCGATAAGAAAAGCTTTTCCCCACTAATGTGATTACGGAAGTGGACACCTTTCTCTTCGATCTCTCTCAAGTCACTCAAACTGAACACCTGGAAGCCACCGGAATCAGTCAAAATCGATCCATTCCAATTCATGAAATCGTGTAATCCACCAGCTTCCTGTACAATGTCCTCCCCAGGACGGAGCCAGAGATGATAGGTATTCGATAGGATGATTTGAGCTCCCATCCGCTCTAATTCTTCAGGGCTCATTGTTTTAACAGTTGCCAAAGTCCCCACCGGCATGAACATAGGGGTTTCGAATGACCCGTGTGGTGTGTGTACTTTACCTAAACGGGCACCTGTCTGCTTACATGTTTTTATCAACTCATAGGTTACTGCCATTTTTTCTACCCTTTCTGACTTTTGATCTTCAACATCATGTAATGAACATCGCATCTCCAAAACTGAAGAAACGATACCTTTCTTCTACAGCTTTTCGGTATGCCTCTAAAATGAAATCCCGTCCAGCGAATGCACTGACGAGCATGATCAACGTTGACTTTGGTAAGTGGAAATTCGTAATAAGCCCGTCGATCGCTTTCAGTGTTTGTGG
This sequence comes from Halobacillus litoralis, assembly GCF_004101865.1. Taxonomy (NCBI): domain Bacteria; kingdom Bacillati; phylum Bacillota; class Bacilli; order Caryophanales; family Bacillaceae; genus Halobacillus; species Halobacillus litoralis. The sequence goes on along the minus strand of NZ_CP026118.1, from coordinate 3,712,942 downwards.
AGGATAAATGAAAATGTCCGTCCATCCACTCGCTGCCGTGAATGTACCGTGATCGCGTATAATGGTTTCGAGAGTTCTCGTAGACGTTGTACCGACAGAAATAATCCTGCCCCCACGCTGTCTCACTTCATTCAGCTGATCTGCCGTTTGCTGGTTCAATTGATAGAACTCTGCATGCATATCATGCTCTTCGACATTGTCTACACTCACTGGTCTAAAAGTACCTAACCCTACATGTAAGGTCAGATAAGCCATTTCAATTCCCTTTGCTTGCAGCTCCTCCAGGAGATCCTCTGTAAAATGCAGACCTGCGGTGGGGGCAGCTGCCGACCCCTCTTCCTTCGCGTAAACCGTTTGGTAACGTTCACGATCTGGAAGCTGTTCTTTAATGTAAGGAGGGAGTGGCATCTCACCTAAGGAGTCCAGTACCTCAAGAAAAATCCCATCGTAGCTGAATTTCACTTTACGGCCGCCATGCTCTTGAATTTCTGTACATTCAGCTGTCAATTGACCTTCTCCGAACACAATTCGAGTCCCCACCTTCACCTTTTTGGCAGGTTTGATAAGGACTTCCCATTCATCCTTTTCTGTTTGATGGAGCAATAGAACTTCGACTTTCCCGCCGGTATCTTCTTTTGCACCATATAAGCGGGCGGGCAAAACTCTCGTATCATTCAACACAAGACAATCGCCGGAATTCAAATATTCCGTGATCTGAGAAAAGTGCCGGTGTTCAATCTCATTTGTTCGCCTATTACAAACCATAAGACGAGAAGAAGAGCGATTTTCTAAAGGCACTTGTGCAATCAACTCTTCAGGCAGCTCAAAATCATACTGCTTAATATCCATATAAATCCCCTATTCTTCCTAGCTTATTTTAAGATAAAAAAGTAAGCGCCACGTTCTCCCCCAGTTACTTATGCAGAACATTGAGATGACAAGTCTTACTTGATCAAGAGTCTGCTTACGATTGCGGAGGGCTAGCGCTGACCCTGGATAATCCATAAGTACATGCACCTATGTTGCGCGCACAGAAATCCGTCCTCTCAAAATTTCCTGAATAAGAAAAAAATCAATGAAAGAACGATACTTGCTATAATCGATGTCATAATAGGAAAGTAAAAAGTGACATTGCCCTTTTTAAAGCTTAAGTCACCAGGTAGTTTGCCAAAAATACTCCATAACAATCCGATCACAATAAACACAATCCCTATAACAATAAAGATTTTACCAAACCCCGTCAAGAGCCAGGCACCTCCCTATTGAAATGGGCATAAGCTTTGGGGGTCACTACCCGGCCGCGTGGCGTCCTTTGGATATACCCGATCTGCAGCAGAAATGGTTCATATACATCTTCGATTGTTTGAGATTCCTCTCCAATCGTTGCCGCGATCGTATCCAGACCGACGGGGCCGCCTTGGAAACCGTCCATAATCCCTTTAAGCAATTTGTGATCAATAAAATCAAGTCCTTCATCGTCGACTTGGAGCATTTTAAGGGCTTCTTGAGTGGTTTCTTTAGAAATGCCATCTTCTCGCTTAACTTGAGCAATGTCCCTGACACGCTTCAATAAACGATTGGCAATTCTCGGGGTCCCTCTCGAACGCCGCGCTATTTCCACGGCTGCATCATAATCAATATCGACATGGAAAATTTCAGCTGTCCTTTCCACAATAGAACACAATGCATCGGTTTCATAATATTCTAACCTGCTATGGACACCGAAGCGATCCCTTAATGGGGCTGAAAGTAAACCCGCTCTAGTCGTAGCTCCGACTAAAGTGAAAGGAGGCAAATCCAGCCTGACGGAACGAGCACTCGGACCGTTTCCTACTACGATATCCAAACAAAAATCCTCCATTGCAGGATACAGAACCTCTTCCACTGAACGTGGCAAACGGTGTATCTCGTCGATAAAGAGAACATCGCCGGGTTCTAATGACGATAGGATTGCGGCCAAATCTCCCGCTCTTTCAATAGCCGGTCCTGCAGTGGTACGAAATTGCACACCCATTTCATTTGCGATAATTGATGCAAGAGTTGTCTTACCCAAACCAGGTGGTCCATACAACAAAGCATGATCGAGAGGCTCATTCCGCATCCTTGCTGCTTCTATAAAAATACGAAGGTTGTTCTTCACTTGATGCTGACCAATATACTGATTAAGTCTTTCCGGCCGTAAGCTTAGTTCAATATCCTGATCAGCTTCTTGTTGTTCACCAGATATCATACGATCATCCACCTATAACCCTCCTTATTCTTAGGTTTTCATCAGCAGTTGCAGGCCTTGGCGAACATAATCATCCACATTTCCATTGTTTGCTTTCTCAAGTTCAGTCCTGACAAATTTCACTTCTTTATCGGTATAACCTAAGGCTTTCAGCGCTTCAATGGCATCATCTACACGTTGACGCTTTTCATTTGAAGGTAAATCATCTTTATAGAACAGTGTATCCTCATTTTCTTCATCTGGTAACCAAACCACCAGTTTGCCTTTCAAATCGAGAATCATCTGCCGTGCTGTCTTTTTCCCGACTCCAGGAAACTTCGTCAAATATTTATCATCTTCTTGCTCAATCGCTGAAACGAATTCAGGTACGCTCACCGTTCCTAGTATGGCGAGCGCACCTTTCGGACCAATTCCTGACACATTTAGCAATTGAGCGAATAACTGCTTATCTTCTTTTTTCTTGAAACCATATAAAGACTGGTTATCTTCTCTAATATAATGGTATGTATGTATTTTCACTTCATTGTTTAAAGCATCTTGAAAATGAAAAGGGTTGGCACATAAGATTTCATAGCCAATACCATTCGTTTCTATAATGACCGACCCCTCATCAATGGTCGTCAACTGACCTTTCACATAACTAATCATTGAAGTAATCCTCTCTAACCTTTATTCTATCCTTAATATTGTAACATACAAGCACATGTTCGCCCATAATCATGTCAAGGAACTTTCAGCCTCAGTACCCGCATAATGCTTCTTAGTGGACCACAACAAAAACAGCCACTTTTCATCTGTGGCTGTTTCGTCGATTATACTTCGCCTTCATCTGAGTATTGTTGGAGAACTTGCTCAAAATGTCGTTGATCTTTGATTTTTATCCCTGTTTCCAATTCTTTTTCCCGTTTGGACTCTAAGGGTTTAACAGGAATAGGCTTGAAGGATTCCATCACTTTCCCATTATCCGGCAGACCTTGAAAAACAGCTAGTTCTCCATTCTCTGTCAGCCCGAAGTAACCTTGCTGCTTCGTCAGTGGAGAAATATCTTCTACATGCCTTTGGAAGACTACTGTATCTATATGCTGTTCTTCTACCGTCCAATCTTCATAAGTGGCCCAGAAATCCATCATGGACCATATGGTTTCTTCTTTTTTGGTTGTCTCTGTTACACCGTCTATATAATGTTCTCTTAATATCACCTTAAGTTTCAAAGGTTCAGGCTTCACGAGAGTTTTGACAGTGTCTGTGCTCTGACTGCCTTTCCCTTGGATTATACGCTGTGTAGAGTTGTCTTCAGCAGCTAAAGGCTCCGGTTGGGAGTTTGAAACAAATGCCCAACTTAAAACTAACAAGCCCATGACTGCCCCCGCTACCAACAACCACCTCTTCATGATCATTCCCCCTAACAGAAATAACTTCTGTTCCTAGTGTGTCCAGAAACAGAAGTTATTATCATAGAAAAGGGGAATTACGCTAATTTTTCCAGAATCGATTCATCGGCATCAAGATTATGATAGACTTCCTGGACGTCATCATTATCTTCAAGCATATCAATCAATTTAAGCATTTTTTCAACGCCTTCTTCATCAAGTTCGGTATAAGTCTCGGGTATCATCGTCACTTCGCTTGTAACGAACTCATACCCACTTGTTTCTAAGGAAGCTTTGACATCTGAAAAGGATTCAGGCTCTGTATAGATTTCAAATCTTTCGGCTGTTGTTTCCATTTCCTCTGCTCCTGCTTCAATAGCCTCCAGCATAACCGATTCTTCGTCAGCTTCCATCGAGGGACGGTCAATGACCAGGTAGCCTGAACGATTGAACATGAATGCTACACAACCATTTTCCCCAAGGTTCCCTTCATTTTTATTGAATGCATGTCGGACATCCGCCGCTGTACGGTTTTTATTATCCGTCAACACTTTTACCATGACGGCTACACCGCCGGGCCCGTACCCTTCGTACGTATATTCTTCATAATTGACACCATCTAAATCGCCCGTGGCTTTCTTAATCGCACGATCCACGTTGTCATTCGGCATATTGTTGGATCTCGCTTTATCGACAGCTATACGCAAAGGAGGGTTCGTATCCGGATCCCCCCCACCTTGTTTCGCTGCCATGAAAATTTCACGGGCAAGCTTCATGAAAAGTTTTCCCCGCTTTTTGTCTTGAGCACCTTTCCGATGCTTGATATTACTCCATTTTGAATGGCCAGCCATGGACATTCTCCTCTCCCAAGCAAATCTTTTCTACTTCAATATATCATAATCCCCAGTTGCCTTAAAAGAAGTGCTTTTCTACTGTTGTTTGAAGAAATCCCTGATTTGGTTTTTAAGCCGATCCGGAGCTTGAGATGCTTTCAAGCGGCTATTCAAATCTTTCATATGATCCCAATTGTTGTTGTTTGTATAGATTGTCACTTTTTTATCGGTCAGCTCTTCAACCTTTGTCTGGATCTTCTCTGGAACAGATTGATCTCTTCTATCATAAGGATTGACCATAACGGCTATATATACATGATCATCCGTGGAAAAAGCCTGTGCCATTGTCACCTCTTCTAATTCATGAACCTTCTCAACGATTTCCATTGCATCTTCGTTATTAAAGTCATTATCATGGGAGCGGTTCGTTTGATTATAACGGGAATTTTTAAATTCTTCCTCTGCTGTACGCTTAAAATAACTATCTTTCCCAGTTGGAATCTTCCCTCTTCTTTTTACGCCTTCATCCGCTTTGTATTCCAAAGGTTCATAAAAGGACTCCTCTTCTTTTGGTTCTGGTTCAGCTGCATCTTCAGCTTGACAAGCTAATAAGGTGGTACAAACCATTAAATACATAAATATTATTTTCCACATAAAAACATTCTCCTTTTACCCTTACTATGGGTCCAAGAAGAATGTTTTAGTCTGACAATATTCGCCATGCTTATTTAGGAGGAGCAGGCGGCAGCTGTCGTTTATGAGCCGAACGTGTGTGCATGGCTTCTATGATTTCACGGTCTTTCTCAGGAATTTCCTTCCCTTCAAGGTGACGATCGATATTCGCGTAACTGGTTCCCATCTCATTTTCATCTGTTTGACCTTCCCACAAACCTGCACTTGGCTGTTTATGAATGACTTCACCAGGGACACCAAGATACTCAGCCATTTCACGGACTTCCCCTTTAGTAAGATTCACAAGTGGAACAAGGTCCACGCCTCCATCGCCATACTTTGTAAAATAGCCAGTGTACCATTCAGCAGCATTATCTGTTCCTACCACTAAATATTTATGATTGGTCGCCACCGTATAAAGCGTGCTCATCCTCAAGCGCGCTCGCAAGTTTGCATCAGCCAATTTCAATTGGTTTTCATCTAGTTGATTGGTGCTTTTCAATTGCTGTTGGATGTTCGAAAACATCACTTCGTGCGTTTCGGTCAAATCCACTGTTATGGAAGGTAGACCACATGCTTTCAAAACACTTGTTGCATGTTTTTGATCATCTGATTGGCTTTTACAAGGCATGACGACTCCCAGAGAGCTTTCAGGGCATGCTCTTTTAATTAAATTCGCTACAACTGCAGAATCGATTCCGCCACTGACACCGACTAGCAGTCCATCTACATTCGCTTGTTCGACCTGTTTTTGAAGCCACGATACTATCTTGATCACATTTTGTTCCACCGGATTGCTCATCCTTTCACACATATGATATATAATCATAGCATATGTTCAGCATATCGGACAAACTTCTTCCGGGTCTCCCACGATTTCTCCAATTTACGCATGTGACGGATGAGAGTGGATTCTTCCCTTAAACTTTGTCTATATCCATAAAGCCATTCCCTTAATAAATCAGCAGGGACCAGGACTCCCTCCCACCAAATATCGCGGTCTTTTATATGGGGAAAATATTTAAGTAAGGTAGACCGCTGGCTTTCTACATAAGGAAGAAATCTTTGTGCTAATTGAATGTGATCATAAATCCTCGGCCCTGTATGCAAAAGATCGAAATCGATTAACTTGATGCTTTTGTCAGGACTGATGATAAAGTTATGATGTGCCACATCCCCATGCAGCCACTCATGATTTTCCCAGGCTTTTTCTTCAATCTCCCCCCAGGGGTGAGCCGAAAACTTTTCAAGACGGTCCATCATACAAGACCTCAATTCCTGGTACATCCCTTTTTTTCTGAAGTCTGAGAAGATATCTCTCGTTTCTTCAAAGTGCTCAAGCCGTTTTTCCCATTTCACATACAGAGGGTCTTTTGGGATAGAGAGTACCGCAATTCCCTTGGTCGTCCGGTGGAATTGGTGAAGAATTTGCACGGCTTTCTTGCGGTCATTGTGATTGTCAAATTCTGCATGCCTTCCCTCTATTCTTTCGAACAAAGACCAGTCACATCCCAGCTTACTTTTCGTGTACACACCATTTTCAAACGGAAAAGGTCGGGCAGCAATTTTATATGCATAATTCCAATGTTGGAAAAACTCTATTTGCTGCTGGATGACATGTAACCTTCGATACCCTTTCAATATGAATGGCTTATTCTGAAAACGGATTTTATATACCTTGGGTTTAATCGTTTTTTCATATTCGATAGGCAGCTTTTCTTCCATTTGCAGCCAATGAAAAAGGCGATCCGTATATGAATCGCCCTTCCGTCGTTCAGCTTTCATCTACATCATCGTCCCTCCAAGGCTGTGGGAATCCTTGGTCCATTTGTTGCGGATCGCATGGTCCCATTTGAGGGTTTGGCGGACCCCATCCTTGTTTAGGCTGTTGCCCCCATCCCATCTGAGAGTTCGGCGGACCCCATCCTTGTTGAGGCTGTTGATTCCCTCCCATTTGCGGGTTCGGTGGGCCCCATCCTTGTTGAGGCTGTTGATTCCCTCCCATTTGCGGGTTCGGTGGGCCCCATCCTTGTTGAGGCTGTTGATTCCCTCCCATTTGCGGGTTCGGTGGGCCCCATCCTTGTTGTGGGGGCTGCCCCCATCCCATCGGCTGTTGCATCGGTCCATGGTGAGGCTGCTGCCAGGGTGCCTGAAAACCATGCGGTGGTCCATATCCCATCATCGGGCCATATGCTTGAGGCCCCTGCCCTTCTCCACAGCCACAGTCCGAATCTGACTGGGCGCCCTGAACCATGTCATCTCCTGAATCATCATCATCCCACATCTGCATCGGTTGTTGAGCCATGGGCTGGTGCATTGGCTGCTGATGCATCGGCATATGCATTGGCATCATGACATGGTGAGGCGGACAGCAATAGAAATCAGTATTAATGAGCTGAGGCTGCATTGGCTGCCCATATGGTTGTTGATGTTGAGGCATCGGCGCCTGCTGCATTGGTGATTGCTGTGGCATTGGTGCCTGTTGCGGCATTGGTGATTGCTGCGGCATCGGTGCATACTGTTCTCCTTTGACCTCTTCTTTTGATGCCTCGCCCTTCACTTCCTCTTTCGGTTGTTGCGGCATCGGCATTTGAGGTAAATGGAATGTTGTATAATAATTTTGCATTTGCTGATCGATACTTGGCATGGAAATCGGCATGCTCATATTAATCGGTTGCATTGGCTGCATCGGCTGCATCGGTTTTTCCATGACCCCTTTACTCACCGGCTTCTTCTCATCCTCTTTAATGGATGGAATCGGTTTTGGTGAAGTATCTTTATAAGGTGGGGCAGAAGGCATTTCCTTCTTCGGTGTTTTCGCTGTTTGTTTAGGCGCTTCTTTTTTCACTTGTTTTTTTCCTTGAGGGACTTTGATTTTCATACCCGGCATGATCATATCAGGATTGGAAAGCTGGGTATTTACAGATTTCAACTCTTCAAAGTCGACCCCATACTTTTTAGCTATCTTCCAGAGTGTATCTCCTTTTTGTACAATGTGAATTCTCACATCTGCAACTCCCTTCCTGTGATTCTAAGAAACGATAAGACAATAATAGCTTCATAACACTCTATGCAACACAAACCGAAAGATTGATGAAAAAGCCTATAATATTTTTCAAAAAATATAAACAAACCCCTGAATCCCAATTTATATCAGGATTCAGGGGTCATATTAATTATGCTTTTTGGACAGGCGTCGGAACGTCAATTTGGTAACTTGGATAAGTACCGAGGACCTTCAGCTGACATCCTAACGCCTCAAGCTCTGCCTGAACGCCAGGAAACAGGACTTGATCGTATGGTTGGTCTACATCTATTAAGAAGAAATAGTTGCCAAGACCCGTCTTCATTGGTCTTGACTCAATTTTGGATAAGTTCATTTTTCTCCAGGCAAACGCTGCCAGTACTTGATGCAATGCCCCTACATAATCCTTTGGCAGGGTGACCATGACCGTCGTCTTATGCTTGCTGACAGGATGATCTTTCACTTTCAAGGTATGGGGTGTTTTTTGAACGACAGCAAACCGTGTGTGGTTGTTGTCATAATCATGGATCTCAGCATCCAACATCTTCAAGCCATTTTCTTCTGCGGCCAGGTGATTTCCGATTGCTGCTACCCCAGGACCAGCGGAAGCAACGATTTCAGCCGCCTTTCCTGTAGAAGCTGTATATTCTAATTCCGCTCCAGGATAGTTTTTGTGCAAATACTGATGACATTGGGCAATAGCATGACTATGAGAATATACCTTTGCAATTTCTTCCCCGTGATGTTGATTATGGACAAGAAGATGCTGCTTAATGGGGACCGTAAGCTCTGCAATGATGGATTGGCTGACCTGGTGAACTAAATAGTCTATGGTCAAATGAACCGAGCCTTCAATTGCATTTTCTAATGGTACAACCCCCGTGCCTATTTCTCCACTTTCTACTGCATCCAAGCAAGCAGGAATATTATCATAGCTGACATAGGACCCTCCATCAAAAAGGGCGTCGACTGCCATTTTAGTAAAAGTACCTTTAGGCCCTAAATATCCTATCTTTTGTTCCGACATGATTTCCCCTCCAGTTAAGCTCCTGTACTTAATATTTCTACCCGATCGACAAAGTCTAACTTATGCAGTTGTTGCAAAAGTTTCTCTATACTATCAACCATTCCCGAGGTATTCAAGGAAAGAGTGACATTCGCTTTCCCTTGTAAAGGGATGGTTTGATGAATCGTAAGGACATTGCAACCTGATTCTGCCACTGTCATCAGCAAGTTCGACAATGTCCCTTTTCTATCCTCCAAATGGAAGAATAAAGTAATCATCTGTTCTTTCACCATCGCCTGAAAGGGAAAGACTGCATCCCGGTATTTATAAAAGGCGCTTCGCGACAAGCCGACCTTTTGGACAGCATCAAAAATCGATTCCACCTTGCCCCTTTCGAGCAGCGCTTTAGCATCTATCGTCTTCATCATTGCCTCAGGGAGAATATCACTACGGACTAAATAAAACTTTTCATTATAATCCGCCATAGCGGTCCCTCCCCTCGTTAATCGACAAATTCAAATTCGTAATCAAGCAGTCGAACAGTATCTCCGTCTTTAGCGCCGCGTTTCCTAAGCGCTTCATCCACACCCATGCTTCGCATTTGACGGGCGAATCGATTGATGGATTGATCTGTTGAGAAGTCTGTTCTCTTAAACAAGGATTCGATTTTTTCACCATATAAAACATAGGCTCCATCATCTGCACGCGTGATTTTAAATGGTGCTTCTTCTTTTTCATACTTGTAAATAACGCGTTCGTCTACTTCCTCCACTTGCTCTTCTTGCTTCGGAATCTGATCAAGAAGATCGGCTACTGCATATAACAATTCATCTATACCTTCTCTTTTCAAAGTAGAAATAGGATAAATCTCTACCTCTTTATCGCCTAATTGTTCTTTAAAAAATTGAAGGTGTTCTTCGGAGTCTGGCATATCCATTTTGTTCGCAATAATAATCTGCGGTCGGTTTTCAAGACGCTGATCATAAGAAGATAACTCATTGTTGATGGTCACATAATCTTCATAAGGATCGCGGCCTTCCATCCCTGACATATCTATGACGTGAAGTAATAATCTTGTCCGCTCTACATGTCGTAAGAATTGATGCCCAAGGCCTATCCCTTCATGAGCTCCCTCTATCAATCCGGGTAAGTCAGCCATAACGAAACTACGTTGATCCTGACTTTCTACAACCCCCAAATTAGGAGATAAGGTTGTAAAGTGGTAATCTGCAGTTTTGGGCTTAGCTGCGGTGACTACAGACAATAATGTCGATTTTCCTACACTTGGAAACCCTACTAATCCGACATCCGCCAACAACTTCAATTCCACGACTACATCCAATTCTTCTCCTGGTTCGCCATTTTCAGCAATTTCAGGCGCCGGGTTACGCGCACTTGTAAAACGGGCATTCCCACGACCACCACGGCCCCCTTTGGCAATAACAGCTCGCTGCTTGTGCTCAGTCAAGTCAGCAATCACTTTATCCGAATCAGCTGCTTTGACTATAGTTCCTGGTGGTACGTTGACTACCAGTGGTTCAGCATTTTTACCATGCTGCTTCTGATTCATACCATTTTGCCCTCTAGCTGCTTTAAAATGGTGCTGATAACGGAAATCCATTAATGTATTAAGACCCTCATCGACTTCAAATATGACGTTTCCACCGTCGCCGCCATCGCCGCCAGCTGGACCACCCATTGGCACATATTTTTCACGACGGTAAGCAACTAGACCATTTCCACCGTCGCCGCCTTTTACAAATACTTTGACCTGATCGACAAACATATCCATTCACCTCTTCATTCTATCGTCATCTCGATAGAAAGTTCTCTACTATCAAATATTGTTGCAATGAATCCTTCTTCGTTTAATTTCTTTTTCAAGTCAGCTGGATGACGGAAAGGGCCATCCCATTCCCAACTCATCCCCACTGCAGCTTGTCCACCTACATAAATCGTAACTGTACCTTCATAAAGTTCATCTTCTTCTATATGCCCATCCATCAGTTCCAGCATCCGTTTTGCATAAGCTTTAAGCTTATGATCATGACGGGATAAATCAACTTCTTCTTTCAAGAAATACCTGATTCGGTATGACCTATGTACCCAATTGAATGTAAACAACCAGAGGGGGAACTGTTCAGCATCACTGTTCAACAATTTCCGCTCTTCTTCCGCCTCCTCTTTCACTTCTTCAATTTGTACCATTAATCGATCCTGATTTCTTAATGAAGCATAGCCTTGAATCAGTTGAATTTGATTCATCCAGTCATGACGCTTATGTCTGAGTAGTGCAATGATTTCTTTTTCGTCCATCATTTCAGCTCCCTCGTTCACCCATAATAATAAAAAGTATAGCAAAAATTCAAGGAAACAAAAAATCTACCCGATAAACGGAGCGCATTTCATTGAAAATATATTTTTAAGAAGAAACACTGCTCTGTCTTACTTTACTATAAGACTGTGTTCTTAGATAGACTGCTTCATCTATTTATTAAAGCAGCATTGGATATAAAAAAGCCGCGCTTCTGCGAATAGCAAAGCGCGGCTTTTATGGCTACACGAACTTATTGACTTACGCTTCCTGTGCTACAGGATAAACGCTGACTTTTTTACGGTCACGTCCGTAACGTTCGAATTTAACGACACCATCCACTTTCGCGAACAATGTGTCATCTCCACCACGGCCAACGTTAGCACCTGGGTAAACCTTAGTTCCGCGTTGACGGTAAAGGATAGAACCACCAGTTACTTGTTGTCCGTCTGCACGTTTAGCTCCAAGACGTTTAGACTCGGAATCACGGCCGTTTTTTGTACTACCTACACCCTTCTTCTGGGCGAAAAACTGCAAATCAAGACGTAGCATGAGTCTTCACCTCCTTATCGATGGGAAATTTTAATATATTGATCGTAATCATGTTCAATCGTTTCCAATGACACCTGCATGCCTTCTAAAAGGGTCTGAGCTTTCGAATGATCCGGTATTTTGAGATCATCCGGCAAAGTGATTTTTATGTAACCACTTTCTCCGCCCTGTTCAACATGAGGTTCGAATTCACATAGGCTCATAATGGCATTCACTGTCCCAAAAGATACAGCTGAAACGGCTGCACATACGAGATCATGTCCATAAGGACCACTCTCTGCATGTCCGGATATTTCAAAGCCTGTGATGGAACCTTGTGAGCGAAACATAGATACATTAATCATCCGTTACGACCCTTACGCGTTGATATCTTCAACGACAAGTTTCGTGTATGGCTGACGATGACCTTGTTTACGCTTGTAGTTCTTTTTAGGCTTATATTTGAAGACAGTCAATTTCTTTTGAAGGCCTTGTTTCTCAACTTTAGCCGTTACAGAAGCACCATCAACAAAAGGAGCGCCCACTTTCGTGTTATCTCCACCTACGAAAAGAACTTTGTCAAAAGTAACAGAACCACCAGCTTCTACGTCCATTTTCTCAACGTAAATCTCCTGGCCTTTCTCAACTTTCACTTGTTTACCACCAGTTTCAATAATTGCGTACATACTTGCACCTCCTCAATTTACTAAGACTCGCCATTCAGGTACCGGAAATCGGTTTGAAAACCTGTTCTGCGCGGTTGTAGCCACGGAGTGCTACTAGAATAACAAAATAATGTTACCACAAATCAAAACAAGTTGTCAACATGATATCCGCGGCGCTGAACAGCATCCCGGATCATGTCCAAAGACCCTCCAAGCTCTATTTGATAGCTCTGGATTGTAGAATCCTGTCTAACAAACAGCTCCTGTGGAATTTTACTAGAGATCGGCTCAGAAAGCAATTGTTTTTTTATGTCGTTCAAGTCTGGATGGACAGCAACCAGATAAGCTTCTGCCTCGCTTGACGAAGCTTCCAATAAATCGCGTTCAAGACGATAAACCGATGTTTCCATTGTGAAAGATGACTCCCGCTCCTCAGCCAATAAAGAGACCGGACTCGCCCAATCCCTTTTCCTGGTCATTTCTAATAAACCCAAACGTGTGATTCCAAATACAGTCGTTTTGACAACATCTTTTTTCAATAGCTTTTTCATTTCAGAAAGCAGATGTTTTTCTTTAGAAGAATCTTTCATGGAGATAAAATCGATGATGATAATTCCGGAAATATTTCTTAATCGAATTTGCCGCTGGATTTCTTCAGCAGCCTCCATATTTACTTGAAACGCCTGAGAGTTAGAGAAAGCCTTCCCTTTATATTTGTGACTATTCACATCAATGACGGTCATCGCTTCCGTATGATCGATGACTATCTGTATACCTTTATCAAGCTCCACAATCGGTTCCGTGATCTGCTCCTCAAGTGAATTTATAGAGATAGGCATTTCCTGTGAACCATTCTTTTTCCACTCTATATTTGCAGATGCTGACGGAAATTGCTTCTTCAAGTATTGCACGACACTCGCGTCGTCCACGATTATCTTTTCCATTGAGGAGATAGGGTATCTTCTCATCAGCTGATTCGGAAGGAGAGGCTCATACCATAACAGCCCCGCCTTTTTGTCATTGTCTTTTATTATTTCTTCCCACTGTTCTTTTAATAATAAGAGTTCTTCTTCAACTACGGTAAGATCGGCTACATCAGCCGCTGTTCTGATGATTACACCTTCCATGCCTCCCAAAAAAGGACGGAGGGCCGTTTCTAGTTTTTCTTTCGATTCAGCTCCCAGCTTTTTTGAAAGTGATACTTTATTCCCGTAAGGTTGATATATAACATAAAGCCCGGGGATAGTAAGGTCTGCAGAAACCTGAGCTCCCTTATGACCAATTTCTTCTTTGATTCCCTGAACAAACAAAAATTCCCCAACCTTCACTGCTGAGGAAATTTCATCTTCACACCAAGGAATGGTTTCTTTTCGCAAAAAGGCTTCCCGTCCCACACCTATATCGATGAAGGCAGCTTGCAACCCTTGATCCACACGAATGACTTTTCCACAAAAAATAGCGCCCGAAATCACTTTCACTCCGGGCCGATCTACCACATATTCTTGGATTTTCCCTTGTTCAATGACCACACCAGTCTTTTCAGTTGTTTTTGTATGTATGAACAGCTTCCTCATAAAACCCCTCATTATAAAGCGACTTTTTGAATGTCCCTTATTCTAAGCTGAGCCTGCTTCCTTTCAAAGAAAGCTCGAAGACACTCTTGTTCATCTACTATATAGAAACGAGGCGGCTGTTTCAAGACATACTTGTGATGGCAGTTGCAGCGGATATTCTTCAAAACATCCCTGACAAGCGTGTCTTGTTCAACTTTAATATATTTCGTTTTCATTGGTGGACGCTCTTGATAAGCACAATAAAGTAAGTATCTCATCTGTGTATAGGAGCGCCTCTTCCATTCCAAACCATTTTCAATGAACAAAAAAGCGGTGAGAAGTATTGTTGCAAGAGTCCAGCGGCTTTCCAGAAACAGCCACCCACCAGCGATAAACATGATCCCCAGCGAAAACATCAGAGTGACAATTTGACTCTGACGTAAAGTTAATAGCTGATTGGAGATATAAAAGAGAAGCTTCCCTCCATCCAAAGGCCAAATCGGCAGAAGATTGAAGAGGAGGATGATGCCATTGTAAAGGACAGCCGTCGAGATTAAAGAATGCGGACCTGCTGTAAATTGAATGATGAAGAGCAGAACGAAAATCCAAACATGCTGAAACGGACCTGCAAGTATGACGTGGACTTGTTCTTTAAATGGACGCGTGTTGTGCTCTTCGCTGACCACCGCCCCACCGAAGAGCCATATTTCCATCTTTGTTATCCGCCAGTTATAATGTTTAGCCACCAAAAAATGTCCAAGTTCATGGATGAAAACGATTGAAAATATAACAATAAATTCATAGATTGCACCTGTTAAAAATGCAGAGATGGCCAGCAAAAAGAAAAGGGGGTGAATATGGATGGTTTCTCGTAATTTAAGAACCTTCATTCACTTTAATGACCTGTACTGGGTCTAAGAAAGTATCGTCTTTCTCAATCGCAAAGAAAAATTCAGCCGCCTGCCCCTCTTCCGGTTTCACAGAACCTAATGCATTCTCTGTTTGCACATGCTCGTATAAGTGAACGTCAATCGACGATAAATAGCCATAGGTGGTTTTGCTGCCATCTTCATGTTGAATGATTACCGTCTTGGACGTGTCTGGATCATTGCCCGCAAAAATCACCGTTCCGGCACGAATAGCCTTGACCTGCGAATCGTTTTCAGTGGTCATAATAATTCCTTTTCCATCCTTTTGAAAAGAAGTGGTCACTGTACCATTGACTGGCATCGCCAAAGCCTCTTGTTCTCCCTCATTTTCCGGCTGAATCACCTGGAGAGGGTCTCCAAAACGATCGCTGTACCATGTCGTCACTTTGGCAAAGGGAAATTCATCTTGCATTTGGCTTGCCGCCCAATCTCCTGGTCCATTTAATAAAGCAAAGTCAGTATTTTTGCCTAAAGCTACAATAGCAAAGAGCATTACAGCTAAGAGCAATTGCCACGCAAATTGGCTTGTTCCCTTTGAAGTTTGTGTTATCGGTTCTTTTTTCTTTCCATACCCTGTTACTAATGGAGGGTATCCATGCATCTCTTCATCTTGGGGGGGAGAAAAACTTGGAGGAGAATTAGACCCTTGTCCATTAATTTTCCTCTTTTTACGATCTGCTATATTCTTTCGTACGTCGCGTATATTTCTTTTCACAATTAATCCCCTCTCTATTCCCGTCTTTTTCTATCAGTCTATGGGACGAGGGTACGAAATATTATTCTTTTATCAGAAGTAAAGATAAACAGCCCGGAACAATAGCGCATGCTCCCGGTCATCCCAGACAAAAATATTAATAAATAACAGAAATACAAAAAGGACCTGCCACAGTAATAACAGGTCCTTGCTCTTTTATTAAGTCCGCATCCCGAAGAATCGTTTCACTTTGGCGAATACGCCTTTGTTTTCATCAAGGTTCATAAGGGGTACCGTTTCCCCTAAAATACGCCTCGCGATGTTACGGTATGCCAGAGAAGCTTTTGAATTCGGCTTCATGGCTACTGGCTCACCACTATTAGAAGCCTTAATGACAGCATCGTCATCGATAACGATTCCAACCAAATCAATGCTAAGTACATTGACGATTTCCTCTACATCAAGCATATCGCCACTTTTCATCATGTGATTACGTATACGATTGATGACCAGTTTTGGCGACTCGATTTCTTCCTGTTCCAGAAGACCGATGATGCGATCAGCATCACGCACGCTTGATTTTTCAGGTGTCGTCACGACGATCGCTTTATCTGCCCCAGCCACAGCGTTCTTATAGCCTTGCTCTATACCAGCAGGACAATCGATGACAATGTAATCGTAGTCCTGTTTCAGCTCATCTACAATAGCTTTGACTCCTTCAGGGGTCACTTCCGACTTATCCGAAGTCTGGGCAGCCGGAAGTAAATGAAGGCAGTCAAACCGCTTGTCCGTTATCAAAGCCTGCTTTGTTTTACATCGCTCATTGACTACATCCACGATATCATATATGATGCGATTTTCCAGGCCCATTACAACATCAAGGTTTCTGAGACCGATATCAGTATCAACGAGACAAACCTTTTTATTCTGTAAGGCCAAAGCGGTCCCCAGATTGGCAGTAGTTGTCGTTTTCCCAACCCCTCCCTTTCCGGAGGTAATCACTATCGCTTCACCCATTGATCATTCTCCTTTCAAAACTGACGAGATCCGGTCTGATTTTTACAACTTCTTGTAAGCGCTCAATTCGGATTTTCTCATGTGTGTCATCTATGAATCCACATTCCATATAGACGCCTTCCGACTCATAGTCAGGTGAACGACTCAATTGATCTGCAATCCTCAACTGGCTCGGCTGCATGTAAGATGCGGCCACCACAGCTTTTTTATCCCCTTCGTAACCTGCATGAGCAATCCCTCTCAAGCTGCCCATGATGAAGATATTACCTGTGGCATTCACTTGCCCACCAGGATTGACATCACCGATCAGTAATAAATCGCCACGCACTTCTACCAATTGTCCTGACCTTATGGTTTTGGCCACTGGTGTGATTTCCGTATTTTCTTTCCACTCCAAGGCCTCATCTTTAGTAAGAACCTCTGATTCAATACGGTCGACCACAAGCTTTTGCTTCTCACGAACAACAGAAGCAAGCTCTTCTTTTTGGTCTTCAGTCAAGTATCGTTTCCCCAATTGAATCGTTACACGAATCATCGGTTGTTCGTCAGTGATTCCATTCTGAGCCAACATTTCTTGCAACTCTTTTATTATGGAGTCAAAAGAGCATTGATCGTCTAAACGCAACGTCAATCCATCCCTTGTCCCCTTTATCATGATTTTCTGACCATTTGCCGCCATAGGCTTTCACCTCAAACCTTAGACATTTCCATCATTCTAAGCATTATTGATTTCCTCGGACCAATAGTGGACGCGCTCCTTCACTAATGGGTAAAGCAGGATGAAAAAAATCATATTCGCTGCCAAGGTCGGTAATAACCTTAACAAAGCGTAAGTTCCCCAAGACAAAGAAGTAATTTGCACAAAGGAATAAATGACATATAACAGCGTATCTGCCAACGCAACTCCCACAATGGCCAGTAAAGAGGCCGCTATGAAATTCGCATGAAGCGATTTATTTATGCCATGAATGATATAGATAACAAGTGCATAGGTCACCATATAAACCCCCAACACACCTGTGTAGACCACATCAATCAGTAAACCGAAGGCAAGACCATACCAGACCGCGTGATAGGTCTCATCTCTATCAAAAAATATAGCGATGATAAAAAGAAAAATCAATACCCAGTGAGGTGTGATCAACAAATCAGAATAAACTAGGTTTGCTGGCAACATGCTCATTGCCATCCCCTGCATGACGAGAAGAAACAAGCAAATCAGAGCAATTACATAACGACTCATTATTCATCGCCCTCACTTGGACTTTTGTCTTCTACTGTTTCCACAGCACGATCAACAACCATCACATGATTAATATCGAACAAATCAGCAAAAGGCTCGACATATGCCGTTTTGGTCAGGCCGAACTGATCATTCGTCACTTCTTCGACTGTACCGATTCGAAGGTTACTCGGAAAAACTCCGCCCAATCCAGAAGAAATAACTGTGTCTCCAGGTTTAAGTTCTTCTTCAAGTTTGATGCCCTCCAAAAGAAGTTGTCCTGTTTCATCGTCGTAACCCTCAATCAAGCCGAATGCTTCATCCTGACCTTCCCGGACTACCCATGAAGAAATTTTATTCGAACGATCAAAGCCGCTTAAAAGCTGCACAGTAGAATGAAATGCGCCTGCAGACTTAACCTTACCGACCAGTCCGTCACTCGTCATAACCGCCATATCTTTTTCAATGCCATGCTCTTCACCTTTATTAATCGTCATTTGCTCAAACCATCGATCAGAACTTCTGGCGATTACTGTAGCTTGAATCGGCGAATAGTCGCTCAAACCTTCCGTTTTTTCTAAAGTCTCACGTAATTCGCTATTTTCACTTTTCAAGCGCTGATTATCTTGTATGACTCCCTTATACTCAGACAATCGGGCTTTCAATACTTGATTCTGCTCATAGACTTCGAACATGTCCTGAATATTTTCTATCGTATTATCTACAAGACTTACCGGCTTATGGAAGATCGTCTGCATCCAACCGACTGAATCTTGCAGGAATTTCTCAGGAGTGCTTAACGAATCCCGATCACGGATCGAATAGCCGATCAGTGCAACAAGTAAAATAAAACCTACCAATACAACCATCAGTCTTTTTCTACGAAATAATGAAGGCATAACTTACTCGCCTAATCCATTTTAGCTCGACTTGCCACATTTGGCTGAGAGCGGAAATGATGGATGTATTCCAAAGATTTACCTGTACCTATGGCCACACAATCGAGAGGCTCGTCGGCTATAAATACCGGCATATTTGTTTCATCACTGATGACTGTATCGATGTTCTTGAGCAATGCGCCTCCCCCAGTCAAAACTATGCCGCGTTCCATAATATCAGCAGCCAGTTCTGGAGGTGTTTTTTCTAATGTATTTTTCACGGTTTCAATGATGGAATCGACGGTATCTTTCATAGCACCTACAATTTCATCACTTTTGATTGTGATGGTTTTCGGGAGACCTGTAAGTAAATCGCGTCCTCTTATATCCATTTCGTCAATCTCGTTCACTTCTCCTGCTCCACCAAGTTCCATCTTCGTTTCTTCAGCGGTACGTTCCCCGATCATCAGATTGTAACGCTTACGGACATGTTGGATGATACTATCATCCATTTCATCCCCCGCAATACGGATAGACTGACTTGTGACAATTCCGCCGAGGGAGATGATCGCTACTTCTGTAGTTCCTCCACCAATATCGACTACCATACTTCCGGTCGGTTCCCATACAGGAAGCCCTGCTCCAATAGCGGCAGCAAAAGGCTCAGCAATCGGATATGCTTCTTTTGCCCCTGCTTGCTTGGTAGCATCTATGACTGCTCTTTCTTCCACCATCGTAATTCCAGAGGGTACACAGACCATTACATTCGGTTTACTAGCGAAAGACGACCTTGTTTTGAGTGCCTTCCTAATATAATATTTCATCATTTGAGCTGTTGTATCATAATCAGCAATCACTCCGTCTTTCATCGGACGGATGACATTTATGTAGCCTGGTGTACGGCCGATCATGTTCCTTGCATCATTACCAACGGCCTCAATTTCACCGGTTTGTGTATTTTTAGCTACTACAGAGGGTTCTCTTACAATGACCCCTTTATTCTTCAAAAAAACTAGTGTATTCGCAGTTCCCAAATCAATTCCTAAATCTTGAGAGAATCCAAAAATCCCCAATAATATCTTCCTTTCTAAAAGCCCGCTTTCTCTCAGACGGGTTAAGCATCCCCATTATTATCATGATTAGAAGAAGCGCCAATTTATAAGAAATCTCCTATAAATGGCGCCTTTCTATTCCATCTATTCAATTATACGAAAAATCTACAAAAATAGATAGTGGTACAACTATCATATGCTCGTTTTTTTGAAGTTCGTCTTCCTCAGCTTTCATTACGTTGAGCAACTCTTATCCCCTTATGAGTGTATATAGCTTCTTTTCACTCATTCATTTCTTCCTTTTATGAGATTTATGTGAAGTTTCCAGATTTCTCATCTTTCAATATACGTAACTAATAGCTTGCATTTACGATGCCAGTCACGCAGACCACAAATTAACCTTAATCTCCCTGGGTTTTATGATGCAACTTTGTGAATCAGTAAAATTAAATTGAGGCATATGGAAGAATTCGATATAAATAATAAATAAAATCCCTTCTCTATCTGATTTATATAGAGAAGGGATGCTGTTAGTATTTAAGTTCATAAGCTCTTATAGGATTGATCATTAAACAGCACTCATACTCTGGTAAGCATCAGGGAGATCATAGAAACATTACAGGTATCCTTTTTCTTTCAAGCTGATGAATTTTCGGTCACCGATCACTAAATGATCGAGCAATTCGATCCCGATCATTTTTCCACATTCTTTCAAACGCCTTGTCACTTGGATATCTTCTTGAGAAGGTGTCGGGTCTCCTGAGGGATGGTTGTGGGCACATATGATTGAGGCAGCAGATCGTTTTACAGCCTCTTTAAAGTAGGGTAAGCACCCGGCGCCTTGCTTAGTTACCTTAGCAGGTTTCCGAGAACTTCCCTCCAAACCGTACGTACTCCTCTCAGAGTATACGGCTTTCCATTTATCAATCTAACTTTCCATTGTGTAAATCAAGGTGGCATTTCACACACATTGCAATAGTCTTGCGATTTCTTGCAATCATGAATTGTTCCCATCGTTTCTTGCCTTTCAAATTCTTGAGCTTGTTGACATGATGCATCTCCAATGGAACATTTTCTTCACCACACCACTCACACTTTTCAGCTAAAAGGCGTTCAATGAGACTTGTTCTGCCACCGTAAACGATTGTATTTTCGATTATATCCATTGACTGTTTTTTGATTTCCGAGTTCTTTTCCATTCGCTGTTCCGTAAAATAGGCAATTTTAGGACCATCCTTCGTTATATAACGTATACCTAATTTCCCGTTTATTTTAAATTTTGTAATAATTTTGCTGACGGTACTTTTGTATTTATTGGCATACGTTTTAATCATACTGTATTTCATTGTTTGCCTAAAAGACTGAAGGACATGATCATTACTTGCTAGGCGATAGTAATTATATAATCCCTCAATCTCCGCATTATACGTACGAAGAATTTCAAGGTCATCATTATGCACTAGATAGGGACGATGAACAGGTTTCCAGCCGCTGTTACTGCCAATTTTCAATGCACCTAAATCGATGAGTTTTTTGATGTATTTTTCATGAGGAACGAATATTTTTGTTTGATAGTTAAACTTTCGTTTCTTTGTGCCATTTGGCATTTTCATTCTGTGCCAATCTCTTGCTACTCGTATATTGTATCCTAAAAATCTAGCGTTTTTATCACTATATGTTATCAACGTTTTTTCAGCACTCAATTCCAACTTGAGTTTTTCTGCAAGGGATTCTGTTAAATCTATCTTGATTTGTTCAGCTTCCTTTTTACTACCAATGACACCGATAATAAAATCATCCGCGTACCTTATATATTTCATTCTACGATAGTTTGGGTCAAAAAGGTCTTTGCTATGATGGCTTTGCAGTTTTTTGTACAGAGCTTTTAATTCTCCAAGCCTTTCAGCTTTTTCTTCTTTGGTTAGTCGTTCCCAATCACGTTTATTTTTACTTTTACAATGATTAATTTTTGATGCTAGGTTATGATAAACCAGATTATGCCTACGTTTTTCACCTTTGATAAAGGATTCCGCATATCCTTCAGCGTATTTATCTAATTCATGCAGATAAATATTCGAAAGTAACGGACTAATGATTCCACCTTGGGGTGTCCCACTGTAGGTTTTATGAAAAGTCCAATCTTCTACATAACCTGCCCTTAAGAATTTCCAAATTAAATTAATTAATTTTTCATCCTTAATGCGCTTCCGTAAAAGTCCAACTAATACATGATGGTCAATGTTATCAAAGAAACCTTTTATGTCACCTTCAATAAACCATCTCGTACCCGTAAAAGTATTGCGTATTTCTTTTAAGGCAGTGTGACAGCTACGATTTGGTCGAAAACCATGTGAATGATTTGAAAATTGAGGTTCGTAGATACTTTCTAAAATTCGCCGAACAACCTCTTGCACTAGTTTATCCTCAAAAGTCGGAATACCCAAAGGTCGTGTTTTACCGTTTTTCTTTGGAATATATGTTCTGCGTGCTGGATTTGGTTGATATGTTTGTTCCTTTAGTTTTTCGATTAAACGCTCGATTCTTTCTAAACTCATACCATCGATTGTGTCATTGTTAACACCTTTTGTGTTACTCCCTTTATTAGGGTGAAGCTTGGCATAGGCTTCTAGATAGAACTCGATATTATACAGATTTCGATATAATCTTTCGAAGATATACGTATCATCTTGTGCTTTGAAAGTTAGACTGTTTAACACTACTTTTGGATTTCTCATGGAGCCTCACGCTCCTTCCCAATTTGGTAATTAAACCAGATAAACTGTTCTCCTTCGCCATGTGATAGGCTTTCCCTATCTCGGACTACTACGAGAACTCCGTTGCCATATCGGATATTCAGACACAGTTGTCATAGCCATATTTGGCATTCCAACATAGGCAATCCCCATTTAGATATATAGAAACATAGCATTTCATAGTTTCGGATGTGACTTTCACTCGTTTCTTCGATATAGAAGTTGGACGAAGTAGTATCACTTCATGTTTCTCGAAGTTTTTAAGAAACATGCTTACTTCATACAGCGTTAATCGTTACCTCCCGCTGAAGGTCCCCGTGGTCCTCCTTGAGCTATCATTCAAGCAATTCAGCTTTCATCCTTGTCTACGAACTTTCATCTCGCCATTCAGTCGTTCCTTGGTAACTAGGAAACTTATGGCTTTGCCAACATGCTACACTCACCGCTTGGTTTCCTTCACGGATAAGTTGGCTGATGATAGGGTATTGAATGTGATATTTCCCTACTGTTTTGCCAAAACAGATTTTCTAAATGCCCTTATGGGCGCACAACTTCCCTGGGGTGGACGATGGAAGCATTCAAACTGCCAATGAAGATCGTTTGTCGGTGAAGCACTTGATTCTTCGTATTTAAAAACAAGCAGATAAAATGTTCTTGTTTCAAGCCGCGCATTTCTTCCATGACGAAGTCGGCTCCATCTTCCGGACTTCTGATCATATACCTTTCAACCGGTTTCATTTTCTGCATTCTTTTTCCCATTTCAATTGCGGACATGATCAATACAGCCTTCGCCACACCGATTCCTCTGATTGCCGTCAATTCTTCAATTGTCGCATCTTTCAGTAATACGATCCCCTCAAAATGAACCAATAAACGGTTGGCAAGTTCCATTACTGATTCCTGTTTAGTACCGCTCCCTAACAAAATCGCAAGAAGTTCTTGATTCGATAAATGGGTGGCACCCAAATCTAAGAGCCGCTCCCTGGGACGATCTTCTCTCGGAACATCCTTGATCATGATGCTTGTGTGAGACAAATTTTCCAGCTTCCTTTCCTACTGATTCCCCATGTAAAAGAAATCAGCCTGAAGAAACGTTAAATGTTCTCAATTCACGGGAAACCCTGGAAATCGGCAATCCGACTACACTGTAATAGTCTCCATCAATTTTTTCTACAAACAAGGCTCCTTTCCCCTGAATACCATAAGCACCTGCTTTATCCCAAATTTCACCAGTTGATAAGTACCACTCAATCTCGTTGTCTGACAAGTCATAAAAAGTAACATCTGTTTGCACAAAAAACGTACATGATTCCTCATTTGTCCGCAAATAAACACCTGTGAACACCTCATGTGTCCGCCCACTTAGTTGTTGCAAATAAGAACGGGCATCAGAAAAGTTCGCAGGCTTCCCTAAAATTCGCCCATCAACTGAAACAACAGTGTCAGAAGTGAGTAAAACCTCATCCTCTAATAATTCTATCGATTCACTTTTCACCTGTGATAAATGAAGGACCGCCTCTTCAGGAGTCATACCTTCTTCAATTACTTCCTCCACTTCTGAGCTTCTTACTACAAAACGATACCCAGCCAATTCCAACAATTCTTTTCTTCTTGGTGATTGAGAACCTAAAACTAAGTTGCACACTCTAAAGACATCCTTTCTTCACATGGGGTTAATTCTATTTTACAAGAATTCATATAATACCAGGGTAAAGCAAAGCAGCAGTTTCATAAAAGAAACCAAATAAAAAAGGGAGTACTATTTAAAGAAACTCCCTTTTCTATCCATGGATCGTACAAGTATCGTTTATTCAAGCGATTTTGCAACTTTCAACCAATTAACGTTCGTATCGTCTTGTGCTTCCCATTCCGAGAGAGCTTGCGCAAGCGGAGTGTTTTTCCCAATTTCTTCCATCACTTTCTGTCGATCGCTTTCTGAAAAGTCTCCTAGTGAATGAGCATCTAAATGTTGATAAACCTTATCCGGCACCTGCTTTTCTACATTTACTACCCACGGTTTCACATATGTTTCAATGCTTTCAGCCGCCAGTTCGCTTGCAATAAGATCTGCTTCTTGTTTAGTAGCCCCGCTCCCTACATATAAATAAAATTGCCCGTCTCTTTCCCATACAACAGAAGAAACCGATTGAGCTGTCAAACGACTCTTCCATTCCAACGCTTTCGTTTCTGTAGAAAAAGCCCCTGCCTGGACTATATACGCGTTAAATGTTTGAAGAGCACCTACGGGAAGCGAATCTGGACTATTTTCTGCGGTTTGCTGTTCACCAGGACTCGTAACTGGCATGGTGTCATTTGCCTGGCTGCCCATGGAGGTATCATCTGTCAGCGATACGAACATGCGTAAGAGCAGAAAACCGAGTCCAAGACTTACGAATAAAGCAGTGAGCGACGTCGCAATCAATGGTTTAAAAGAAGAGAAATACTTTTTCTTCTTTTTCAAAGGAAGCTGGTAAACGGGAGTGGACGGCCGCTGCTCGTCCTTTTTCTCTTCAGCGGCGGCCGCTTGTTCACTTTGCGTCCTTACAACTTCCCGTTTCGAGTCTTTCTGATGTTCATTTCGGAATGAAATTGATATTTTCTTTTTGGAATCCATGGATTAATCACTCCTGCTAGGTTTGTCCCAACCCTATCACAGGTGTGATGAAAACTACGCTGAAATTTGTCAGTACTACTTCGACAAATTCGGCTTAAAGCTGCTCTTCCGTTTCACTGCTGTCTTCCTCTGTATCCTCTTCTTGCTTTGCATTTTCTGATGTTTCATCAGTTTCAGCTTCATCATTTTCATTCAGACTCCCCGTACCCTCTTGCCATTGCTCAATCGAAAAAGGGTTCAATTTGTCTGAATTTCCGCCATAATGATACTGAGGTGCTTCATTTGCTAAACCCGCATATAAAGGCTGATAATAACTATTCAATAAAATCGAATAGCCTAACTCACTGTCATTATCAGGGGCCTCGAATTGTATGGATTCTATCTGTGTGATTCTTGGTAATGATTGTATTTCTTTCATGAATTTCATCATCTCACTATAGTTCTCAGATGTAACATCTATTGAAAATTGCAAGGTATGTAAGCCCTCGATCAACTGTTGAGCTTCACTCTCTCCTGATTCGGGTTTTAACTCTTCTTCCTCTCCATCCTCTTCATCCAACCCTTCGACTTCTTCATCAGCGAGAGCGATGATCGACTCGGAATCTGAAATACCGATATTGTTGATTAAGCTGGTTGATGAGTTCGCAGCACGATCCAACCCGATCAATAATTGATCTAAGAGAGGAACCACAGGTAACTGCTGCTGAATCGTACGGGAAGTTAGAAGTAAGTCCCTTTCACTCTCATTGCTATTCTCTTCGATAGCTGAAAGAACTTTCTCTTCTTGTTCTACCACCTTCTCTTTTTCTTTCACCCCTTGCTGCAAGGGATGAACAATAACCTGGATACCGAAAACGGCTATTGAAAAACAAAGTAACATACCAAACAGAAGTGAAAGGATACTCAAGCGATTCCATTCCATCTTCATTCACTCAACCCCTTTTCTGAGAGGAGCGTTGATTCATTTAAGACAAGATAATAACTGGCAATATATCTTGGTTGATAATCATATAGATACTCTGTTTCATCCACCACACTCGTTTCGACACTTGCAAGTTCCACATTCGATATAACGGATTCTTGATTCAATGTGCTTGTGAATTTCGCAGCCTGCTGTATCGTATCAAACCTTGCAACTACTGTTACTTCAGATGCCCCCGTTAAAGTAAAGGACTCAAAAAACCCACGCTCAGGCAAAAGAGATACTAATCTTTCTACAAAAGGAATGGTCGGTACAATGGTAGCCTTTAATTGATCAAGGGAATCTTTCAATTGATCCCTCTCCGTTCCTTCATTGTCTACAGGTTGAGTGAATTTTTCCTGGTCTTGTTGTATCTGTTGGATTCTTTCTTCCTTCGCTTCTGTTTGTGCAACTAATTGAGACCTTTGAAACCCAAGTGTCACAACAATGATTAAAGAGACAAGCACAAAGAAACCTAGAATTATAAAAGGCAGTACATTTCTTTTTTCTTTTTGTTCAAGTAAGTTTATTTCTACTACCATACAATTCAACCCCAATTCCACTACTGCTTAATCGATAATCCGATTGCATCTACACACTCTACTGAAACCGGATGTTCTGTTTCTATGAATAAGCTCGGTTCCATTAAGGTTTCTACATGAATCGCCTTTTCTTCAAGCAGAGACAGCGCTCGCTCGTTTTCTGGCCAATCACCTGTTAATAATACTTTTGATACTCCTGCTTCTCCGTTCATGAGAGAAAATCGATAGAAATCCATGATCCTTTCTATCTCATTCACTTGATCATAAGTAAAATCAGAAGGATCCCCTTCATCGCCCTGCCATATGTATCGGCCATTTTCCCGTTTCCACAAATTCAATGCTAAAGGACTTTTAGTGTGGTTGATAAAAGCTGGCAAATGTTCTTTAAAGACTGTCAACACACACCCATCCATATTCCAATCAATTAATAGGAGGTGCTCTTCTTTTGCTGCCATTCCTAAATGTTCGTAAAACCTGTAAACAGAGAGAGCACTAATATCAGCCGCTTTCGGTTTCAGCTTAGCATCCTTGAAGACTTGTTCTAACTTTCGTATCTGTTCTTCCGGATAGGCAAACAGCAGAAGTTCTGTTTCTTTTTCACCATTTTCAAGGATGCTGTAATCAAAAGCAGGGTCTTCAAAAGGCAAATGTAATGTTTCACCAAGTTGCATATAAAGATAGCCTTTGATCTCATCCGCCTTCAATGTCGCGGGTACTTTGTATGGGCGGATAACTACAGAATGATCAGGCACGGTGAAGTACAAGGATTTATTTTTCCACCCTTTGTTTTCAATAAAATCTTCAATGATGGAGGTGAGCTCTCTATAATCGTTGATTTTCCCATCCTCCATTACGTGGTATGGAAGGATGATCTCTCCTGTTTGTTCGATTTGATTGATATTGGATGATTTACTATGCACATAACGGATCGAGTGATTTTTGATAATGAAGTTCAAACGACCTTTCACCTTGAAAAGATTGAACAACAGAAGTCCCTCCTATATGTAAAAAGTTTCGAAATAAAAATTGAGAAGATCATTACCATATAGATAACTGATGATAGATGCCAGCATGATGGAAGGACCAAAGGGAAATGGATCTTTTCGACCAATTACTTTAAACCCCAGAAGCAGAAGACTGGCAATTGTTCCAATTATGGTAGCCAGGAAAAAAGTAAGCAGGGTCATTTTGACACCTAATAATATCCCCAAGATACCGAAAAGTTTCATATCTCCTCCTCCCATTCCACCTTTACTTACAACAATGATAAGCATGATCAAACCGAAACCGGTAAGAGCTCCTAATACTGAAACATACCAGGGTTCAAGTGGATAGAAGAAACGGTAAATGATGAACATACCTGCAAAAAACAGAAGGAGACGGTCAGGAATAATCATATATTTCAAGTCCCCCACGGTCACTATGATAGCAAGGGATATGAGCAGACAAGCACCTAAAAAAGGATAAGATATTCCCAAATGCATATAAGCAGACAAGAACAAAATCCCTGTACTTAATTCAACAATCGGATAAGCGATTGAAATCCTGCTTTCGCAATGTCTGCACTTACCCTTGGATAAGAGGAAAGAAATTAGTGGGATGAGATCTCGAGCTTGTAAAGTTGTGGAGCAGTGAGGGCATGCGGAGCGTGATTTAGTGAAATCGATTTTTTTAGGTAATCGCAGACCGACGACATTGAAAAAGGACCCTAAGATGGTTCCGCTTATGAATATGTATAAAGGTAGAATTGCGTTCATTTTTTTCTCCTTTGGAGGTTATAAGGGGAGACCCCGTGTTTCCGGGGTCTCTAAAAATAACAACTTAAGCTTTAACCAGTTGATTCTTCTTGCCCGTTTAATTCTGATTTTGTATCATCCTCTATATAATTTGTGCCGCCTGAACCTAAAGTAACCCTATAAGTAAATGACCCTCCATCTTCCTCTACCTCTACAAAAGCCGTGCCGTAGGGGGCATCCGTTTCAGGGTCCTGAGGAACAGAATCTAAAAATCCACTATCTACTAGCTCTTGTGCTGAAAATCCATCTACGTCTTGGTCAGCAATGGAGTTAACTGTTTCTCCACTTACATTCGCTAAACGCGCTGACTCTAACAAAGATAATGCGTTCGAATCATGTGCATCATCTTCCGTACTCGCAATCAAGTTACCAATAGCAGGGACAGCAATCGCTGCAATAATTCCCAAAATAACAATAACGGCCAAAAGCTCAATCAACGTGAAACCTTTCTCATTTTTCAACAACTCTCTCAATTTCTTCATTTGCCTCTCTCCTTTTGTAGTACTTTCGTATAAATGCCATCGAATATGTAATACTTTTTTCACTAGCATTATTACCTATGTTCATTATAAAGGATACCTGTCATGGAAACTAGCATATTAGCATATTCTTTTCTAAAATTAATTGATCGTATCAAAAATAGAAAACATCGGAATGGCAATGGCTGCTACTATGCCGCCGACTACGACAGCTAATGTCAGAATCATCAAGGGTTCAATCAATGTTTTCAGCCGCTCTGTCGTATAATCAAGCTCCGATTCGTAAAACTCAGCCACTTTAGACAACATGTAGTCAAGCGAACCAGTCTCTTCACCTACGGCCATCATCTGGATGACAAGGGGCGGAAAAATAGTATATTGTCGCAGTGGATCTGATAGATTGTTGCCTTTTTCTAATGATCTGTAACTGTTCGCGATCGCATTTTCGACCACTTTGTTCTCGACGACCCGCTGCGTCACTTGCAGGGATTGTAAGATGGGCACAGAACTATTGATCAAAGAACTGAGCGTACTGGTCATTCTCACAAGAGCAGCTTTTTGGAGCAAAGGCCCGAAAATCGGCATGCGCAGTTTCAAATGATCCATGAAGTACTGAAACTTATCATTTTTCATAATGGTAAATTTATATAGCGTTACGATAAGAATTGGAATAAGCAGAGCTATATACCAGAATTGCTGAAAAAACTGACTCATGTTCAATGTCATTTGCGTGATCAGAGGTAGTTCTCCTCCTAAAGAATCGAACATACTGGCAAATCTCGGTACCACAAAGGTTAACAGGAAAATTACGATGCCGATTGCGATGATTCCCACGACTAATGGGTAGGTGAGAGCAGAGATGATTTTTTGGCGCGTATCAAACTGTTTCTCGTAATATGCCGCTAAACGCTCGAGGATCTCCTCTAAATTACCCCCCACTTCTCCGGCCCGGACCATGTTGATGAACAGGTTTGTGAATATTTTAGGGTGGGAGCTAGCCGCATCAGAAAATGACCTGCCGCTCTCCAACTGCTCCCCGATATCTTGCAAGGCTTCACTCATCGCACGACTACTCGATTGTTTTGCAAGGATTCTTGTGGTTTCTAATAGTGATATGCCCGCTCGGATCAGGGTTGCGAATTGGCGCAAGTAGATGACAAAGTCCTTGGGTTTCACCGGTTTGCCAATTTGAATATCTTTCAAGAAAATACTGTCCAATTCTTTGATATCTGAAATTGTAATCCCTTTTTCTTTCAAGGTTGAAACAGCTTCTTTTCTGGAATTGGCTCGCAGCCTGCCTTTTTGTGTTTTTCCTAAAGGATTACGGCCTTGGTAAGTATAATATGGCATGGACTAAGCTCCCCCTTCCTTCAAATACGGGGCAGCGTCCCGCTCATCAATCAGATTTTCAGCCAATAAATCATTGATGGACATCTCCAGCGTCTGCATATGGATAGCTTTTGAGGTTTGGATCACATTTTTAATTTGATGGATTTTTTCATTGCGAATCAAATTTTTGACCGCCGATGTGTTGAGCAGTATTTCTACGGCTGCTCTCCGCCCTTTGCGGTCAACTCTTTGAAATAGCCGTTGAGATATGATGGCTTTCAAAACGTTTGCCAATTGAACCCGGACCTGGCCTTGTTGATTCGGTGGAAAAACATCGATGATCCGATCGATCGTGTCAGGAGCGTTCGTCGTGTGTAGCGTCCCAAGAACAAGGTGGCCAGTTTCCGCTGCCGTCAGTGCAGTGGAAATCGTTTCAAAATCACGTAACTCTCCGACTAGTATCACATCTGGATCCTGTCGCAGACATGAGCGCAATCCATTGGCGAAGTTACGAGTATCAAAGCCGACCTCCCGTTGGTCTACGATACAGTTTTTATGATTATGCGTGTATTCAATCGGGTCTTCTAAAGTTATGATGTGTTTACGTGAAGTTTGATTGATGTAATCTACGATCGATGCCAGAGTCGTTGACTTCCCTGAGCCGGTCGGCCCTGTAACAAGAACCAGACCTTGAGCAAATGTACTGATTTTTTTAAGAACCTCAGGCATGTACAATTCTTCAATGGAAGGAATTTCCCGAGGTACAATCCTTACCGCCATAGAAAGGCAGTTACGTTGATAATAAATATTGATCCGGAACCGTGACACACCTGAAATTCCATAAGATACGTCCACTTCCCTTGTCTCTTCAAGTTGGGCTAAGAGGTCCCCAGTAAGAATTGCTTTGGTCATACCGTCTGTATCTTCCGGCTTCAACGTCTGTTTGCCATACTTTTTAAGATCACCATGAATCCGGAAAATCGGTGGCACTCCAACTGTCAAATGGATATCAGAAGCTCCATATTCATTGGCAGCAGTTAAGAGCTTATCAAATTTGTCTTGCATACATCCGACACCCCACTAATCTACTTTTGCAACGCGCAGCACTTCTTCTAATGTGGTCATTCCCTGCTTCACCTTCAACAGCCCATCATCCAATAGGAAAAGCATACCCGTTTTCAACGCGTACCTCCGGACCTGGTCCATACTTCCATTGTTCATCATCATATGGCGGATCTCGTCATCGATGACTAAAACCTCTTGAATCGCCATACGCCCCCGATAGCCAGTATTTTGACAGCTATTGCAGCCTTCACCTTTGTAGATCGTTTCTGCTTCCATTCCACGTTTTTGAAAATGCTTTTTTTCCATTTCTGTCAACTTGGACGCACGGCGACAATCTCGGCATATCTTTCTGACTAATCTTTGAGCGACGATACCTGATAATGAAGACACAACCAGATATGGTTCAATATCCATATCAAAGAGACGAGGTATAGTGGCGATCGCACTATTGGTATGTAATGTACTCAGGACAAGGTGGCCGGTCAAAGAAGCTCTAATAGCAATTTCCGCTGTCTCCGAGTCCCTTATTTCCCCGACCATGACGATGTTCGGGTCTTGACGCAGGATGGAACGCAATCCTTTTGAAAAGGTAAGACCGATGGAAGCATTCACTTGTACCTGGTTCAGGCCTTCGATTTGATATTCGACAGGGTCCTCTACAGTAATTATGTTCACATCATCTGTATTCAACCGATTTAAGGATGCATACAGGGTGGATGATTTCCCCGACCCGGTCGGACCTGTGATCAAGATCAGTCCAGACGGCTGTTCAATCAGCCCTTTATACTTTTGAGCATTGATTTTATTGAAGCCTAAATCTTCTATGGTACTTAAAGCATTTGACAAATCTAATATACGGATCACCACTTTCTCCCCGTAAACAGTAGGTAAAATCGAGATCCTTAAATCAACCGGTGCCTTGTCAACATTGGTCTTTATCCGTCCGTCCTGGGGGAGACGTGTTTCTGTGATATTTAAATTAGCCATGATTTTCACACGGGCGATTAAACTGTTTTGGTAAGATTTAGGTAGTGTTCTTTCAGTTCTAAGTACTCCATCGATCCTATAGCGGATTAAAACCCTGGACTCTTGGGGATCGATATGGATGTCACTTGATTTCAGTTGGACACCAGCCTGCAAAAGTTGATCCACAAGTTTAATAGCAGGAGCTTCGTCAGCATCTTTCACTTCTTCATCAATTTCTGTGTCATTTAAATTATAATGACGATTCACTGCTTGCAAGATTTCATTTTTAGTTGCGATGACTGGTGATATTTTGAAGCCTGTCGATATTTTCAAATCATCAATGGAGAAATAATCCATAGGGTCTGCCATAGCTACGGTCAACTCTTCACCTTTTCGCTCAATAGGAACAAGCAGGTTTCTCAAAGCAAATTCTTTACTTACAATTGTTATGACACTGGGATCGATAGGAAAGTGAAAGAGAGACACGTGAGGGATCCCCAATTGGAATTCCAATACCTCGATCAACTGTTTTTCAGTTACGAAGCCCTTCTCAACGAGAACGTCCCCAAGCTTTTGTTCAGCTTTTTTCACCAGTAAAGCTTCTTGAACCTGGTCTTCCTCTATGATGCCTGCTTCTTTTAATAGATCTCCTAAACGTTTTCTCTTAATCACTTTGGGCACATCCTTTTTAAACAGTCACTTCGTTTCACTTTCAGGGACTTCTTCCCAAACATTCTCTTTTGCTGAACCATTTCTGGAATCTGGTGATTCCCCGTCTTCCGAACCAGAAGAATCTGCTTCACCATTGCTCCCCGTACCGCTTGGAGTGCTCTCGTGGGGATGGTCGCTATCATTTGCCCCACCTTGGACTGACCCACCATCTGTTACAGACGGATGTTCTTCCACTCGCGGCTCAGGGGGATAGTAATCTTCCGAGATAAATTCTTCCACGCCCTCCTGAGAAGAACGATCAAGACGAAAAACAGACACGACTTCCCCGTCTTCCCCCTCCTGCAGTAGATTGTAAGGACCCTCAGTCACAAGTGAAGAATATTGGATGATGGTTTTAGGAGAAATTTTTTCGACATCACTGAATTTCAAATGAAAATCAGAATTGGTCGGGTAGCCGAGCCACTTAACTGTCAGCTTAGAACCTTCTACATCCACAGATAGCTTGTACTCATTTGAAAGTGGGTTGTACACCTTCAAATCCTGATGCTTTTTCAAGTCTACGGTCGCTTCTAAACCGATTTGTGCATACGCCGGTAGCCTGTGACTGATATGCCTTTCCTGAATGATTAAACCCGCTTTCAAACTTGCTCCATATACGGAAGAGGCAAGAACGTTCAGTGAAGTCTCATCATATACTCCCTCTTCAGTAAGAAATTCAAGGTATGAGAAAGTTCTGCCTTGAGGAACGGCTGAATCATTGAATATCTCTATGACTCTTTCCATATCCACACCTTCTGGCACTTCAAGTGTGAACCCGCCTATTTCCTTATATAAGGAATCTGCATCTGCTTTCACAAAAGTATAGGCATTGTATTCAAGGGCATGATCCGGTAACTGACGGGCATCATTTTTCAATGTCTCAATAAATCGTTGTTCAGAAAATTCACCGGCTAATTGCTCACCCATATGATTTTTCAATTCCGGAATATAGCTTTCGTCGAGCTCTACGATCAAATCAGCATTGCCTGTTTCTAACACTTGCTCGATAGAGGCTTTTACATTAAACTGAATGACCTCTGGATTTATTTTCAAACTCTTCCCATCCAAATTCACGACCAGTTCACTGTTTCCCTTCCATTCATCAGTTCTCTCGCTAATTAGCTGGATTGCTTCTTCCTGGCTTTTACCGGAAAGATCAATAGAAGCTACTACCGTATTTTCTGGAAGTATATGTTGGCCTGTTGTTACGTATTGTATTGCTGCTGAACTGCCTATGGAAAAAAGGAACATGGACATTCCAACTAGTACAATCAGTGAAATAAGCCTCAGGTTAAACGGTTGCCTCATACATACGCACTTCCTTTACAGACCATCCTTTATTTAACGCTCATACTAAGCTCAACCATTACACTTGGTCCGTGTTGCTTCAGTTCATCAAT
Organism: Halobacillus litoralis; assembly: GCF_004101865.1. Classification (NCBI taxonomy): domain Bacteria; kingdom Bacillati; phylum Bacillota; class Bacilli; order Caryophanales; family Bacillaceae; genus Halobacillus; species Halobacillus litoralis. The sequence goes on along the minus strand of NZ_CP026118.1, from coordinate 3,678,335 downwards.
TTCAGACTTTGTCAAAATGGTTCCTTCCGACACTACAGTCTCTCCATGGCCATTGACGATGTTTTTGGTGGCTTGCTTTCCTTCTAACAGTTCCTCTTGTTTACGATCGAGGTCATCCACACGGTTCTGGTTAGCTGTAAAATTAAAAGACTTCTTTTCTGGTTGTACTTGCGAACTTTTTTCCGGTTCTTCCATTAACACATCACCAGATAAAAATTCTTCGTTAAGGATTAATAATTTCTCTCCATAAGTAATGATGTAGTCTGAAGAGACTCCAACGATTTGTTCATGTTCTGTAAAAAAATCTACAGAAAGGACCTGGCCATTTTTTTCGTTTACATAGAACTCCTTAACTTCCCCCACTAGTTCTCCGACACGCGTCATCACTTGCGCTCCGTTTATGGAAACCTTTTTATTGATCAATTGATTCGCAATAGGTATTTCATTCAGGTCTAATATGGAATGTTGACTCTCCACAGTAATCGCATACTTGCCGATTCCGATGATTTTTTGAAAAGGAATCGCCTTTACACTCACTTGCCAATCTTCGTGTTCAACTGTCAAAAAATCTACGGAGCCTTTCTCAGGATTGACGACGATTGATTTGACCCGTCCGATTTCTTCTCCAGCGGAAATACTGATGATTGGAAAACCGATAATTTCTACACTTCTTTTCATATGTAACTACACACCCATTCATTATTTAGTATCAATCACTTGTTGGTGACGTAAATAGTTCAACTCATCTAAAATCAGCGGATAAGGAGCCATTTTTTCAATTAACACTTCTACGAATACACTCAAGACATCTGTTTTCCCCTGTTTCATGTAAAACTTCAACAAATATTGCGCAATTGAATAATACTCCAAGTCTGGTAGATTGCTAGATAAATGCGCTTTAATATACTTCTCGTATTTGTCAGGGTCTAACTGCTTTTCCATATAAGATATTTTTTCAATCATCACATCAAGCAATTGTTTCCGGAGTTCTTCATCAGCTACTAACGAATCTTTATGTTTCTCCTCTAAAAGGAGACTATCTTCATCATCTTCTATATCGGCAGGACTACTGCAATCATTTATCGGCAGATCAATAATGATTTTGTCCAACTCTTCCGATTGAACACTTTGTTTACTCAAATCCATTTCCTCGGAAATATCCTTGGTGAAGTTTTTTCCATCACGAGAATTCTCTTTCTCCTCCAATTCCATATCCTCAAACTCTTCTTCATATTTCATAGTAAAATCAATGGCATCATTTAATTGCTTATTTCGTTCGTCAATCAGTTCTTCTTCGGTGACTTCTGCTTCATTATCTGCTTCCTTTCCTCCTGGCGCCACCTCTCCCAACTCTCTGCTTGCCGCTAATTTCTCTTCCGGTTTCATTGATTCAAGATCGATCCCTTCCTCAGGTACATCCTGTTCTTCAAGATTCAGATTTCCTTGAGACTCAGTTTCAAAATTTTCATCCTCACCTTCGAATACTTTTTCATTATCAGATGCAATATCGGTCTCTGCATTTGACCTGCTGGCTGCCAATTCCTCTTCTGGAAGAAGGTTTTCTCCCGAAGTTTCGTTATTTTCGTATATTCCACCTATTATTTTAAAATCTTCCAGGCTTTCACTATCTGTATCAGGATATGTCACTATCTCTTCAATCTCATCTTCAGGAGGCAACTCAATAGCAGCCGATGATTCACTAAGGTCAGAATCATTCCCCTTCATATCTTCCAGGTCTTCATCTATTCTCTGAGGATTGACATCCGCTTCGACTTCTTCCTCGAATTCTGTTTGACCAACATCGGATGATGATTCTTCATGCTTTTCTACCAAGGGTGCAGGTTGTTCAAATTTTAAATCATCTGCGTGGTCGAATTCTTCAAATCCTTTCACTTCAGCCGAAGAATTCTCCATTGCTGTAATCTCCTCCATCATAGGATTTTCTTTAGTATCTGCTGGAACAGGAGAGATTCTATTTTGCATGAATATGGACAGGACTAAACTTAGTAACATGGCGGCCGATACCCCGATCCAAAAAGTGTAAGTAATTGCAGCAAGCAGTGCCAATGAGCTAACGAGACACCCGCTGAGCCACACCAACAACTTACCCTTTTTCGTCATATTCATCGGCACATATTTCAAGGCAATAAAAGCGACTATGATGACAAACACCCATACAATTAAATCAACCATTGCTTACCTCCTTCCATCAGTTTTCATAGTAATGGGAATCAATTTCCTTAACCGTAATTTTTTCGATTGTAGGAATACCTTCAGGCGGGTTCAAAATGAGTTCTTCTTTATAATTGATTTGGAAACGGGATTGATGGATCGACAAATCGTCCTGGCCTCTTTCGAACCATAAATCATAGACCCTGAAGTGGGAATTGTAATGATATCCACCTTTTCTCGTTTCACCCTTCACAGCATTCATCACAATATTTTCACCATAAATCCCTCCATTGATAACGAGATTCGAACCCACTCCGAACATTTCCAGGTCGCTATTCGTATAGAAGAAAGCATTCATTTCCTGCAGAGCCGGGGAATCTGGATCTGTGTATAAGTTATTATTGGCTATCGTTAAAGGCCCCTCACTTAGAACGACTATAGTTCCAGAATCATTTTCCATCCCCTCAACTCTTCCACCTGACCTCGTATAAATCGTCCCATTTGTATTCACATCACCATTGATATATAAATAATCGTCGATATACATCGAACCATTAAAATTCAGATTATCAATCTGAGTTTCGCCATCAATATAGATGAATTGATTGTTATTTAGTATTAAGTCGCCTTCAAGCTCTGCTTCGCCCTCAATATATATAGAACCATCTACTTTAAGTGACCCATACACCTCAAGATCACCTTCTACCAGTAAATCTCCTTTTACATGAGCATCCTGTGAGTTTTTTATTTCAAGACTGGCAGGATCCCAACATCTTCTTTTCCGATAATACCCACAATCATAATAGTCTCTAATAGCAAGATCGTGGTTATAAGTACCATCCATTGATTTATTCCCGGACACTTCATAGAAGCCATTTCCATGCCTGATATCGTTGTACCTTTTTTCGTTAATCAGGCTTTCTACCTGTAATGGCTCAATAGTAGTTGTATCACTGATTGCTCTCGGAGCTATGTTAAAGTATCGGTTTAAATTTTCAGATGTTGGATTGAATTTATGGATTCTTCTATCTTGAGATTTTTTATTGAAGTCGCCAACTACTCTTAAATCTCCCTCAATTCCTGGATAGAATGATTGAACCCAATGCTTTCCATAACCTGCTGTGAAATATCCGTGGTCATCAATATAAAGATCATTCCCCACTTGAACATCCCCCTGCAGATAAGAAGCACCATTCAAAGTTAAATCGCCAGGAGTCACCGCACTATAACGGAAAACATCGGCGATCGTCGAAATGGTAAACGTTCGGACCAACCTCTTATTCGAACCTTCTACATCCACCTCAATATCAAGGCGCTGCAAAAAAATACCGTTGGAACCATCTTTAAGTACTTGTTCTTTTAGCACTCCTGCTTGTCCCAACTGAGTTCTGGCTTCATTTACAACACCATCGATACGATCAATTACGCTGTCTAAATCAAGCGTTCCGTTTGAAAGATTTGTATTGATCTCTTCCACGCCTTTGAGAATACGAGCGTGAGCTTCTTGCGCTTTCATTTCAGCATCGGACTTCGTTTCAACAAAGTCAGTATTGGCCTTAGTAAATTGATAGGATCCAATGGTATAACTCATTAAGCCCAAACCTAATATACTGAAGATCGTAAACATGATTAAGACAGTGATAAGGACATAACCATCTTGCCTTTTTAGAAAGGAGAAATTCATAAGTTATCCATTCCCTAGTCTGAAAATTTTCACCAGGCTGTACCGTTCATTTGTATTTTCTTTCATTATTTCAAGATTCACTGTCAACTTATTTCCATTCAACTCGAATGTTGTGTTGGATAAGTTCATATCACTTGCATTTTGCTGGACGCCATTAATGTAAAGGTTACCCTCATCAATTGTGATAACGACTTCTTCTTCGATGTATGTAAAAGCAGTTGTTTCTTCATCCATTCCATTCAAGCGAGTAATGGAGCCTGTGAATTTTGTAAAAGTACTTTTTCCACTATCGGTTTCAATAGAATCGACATTGATCAAACGGTTTTCTAAGCTTAAAGTTATGATATTCGCTTCTTTCCTGAGTTCAGTTTTTTCGGCAGACATTTCAATAGAATTTGTAATGAAAAAAAATGCCTGATAAGCAGCAATCATCACAACCATGGATAGACTAAGGACGGCCAATACTTCTACGAGTGTCAAGCCCTTTTCATTGTTCAATCTCATAATTCTACATATCCTTCTAATTCTGTTCGATTAATATTAGATTCGACTGTTACAACTACTTTGAGTAAATGGTTTTTGAGATCCATAGAGTCAGGGTATGTAACTTTTACACTTGCGGTATAATCTTCGACACTTGAGGGGTTTTCGACTTGTAATAAATCCGCGATATCGACATTAACATCCGAATTTAATTGGCTCTTCAGTTCATCCAGGGACTTCGATTGATAAATAGTAAGGACTCCGTCGGCAACCTCCGTACTAGTAAAACCTTTGTCGATCTTCTCTGATTGGGCTATTGTATTCATGACAATCTGAGTAGATACGATAAATACGATTAAAAGTAATGCCATTGCAACGATCACTTCTACAAGGGAATACCCTTTCTCATCAGCAAAATTCGACATTAACTTTCTCCTCCATTTTTCACCTATTGGCTAAATTATAACGCAAATATAGGTCTTTGTCCTGTAATCATTCGACAAAAACCATACTTTAGACACAAAAAAACTGTCCAATTGAAAATCATTGAACAGTTTGTACCATTTCTTCATAACCAGCCACTTTATTACGTCCTTTCTGTTTCGCACCGACATACATAGCACGATCCGCCTGGCGTATGAGATCCAATGCTTCCTCACAGTGATCAGGATAGGTAGCCACCCCGATACTTGCCGTAATAGAGATCGAAACAGGTGACCGATCATCAAAAATATGTTCATAAGAAGTAAAAGGCTCTTCAAAAATACTGGACCTAATTTGCTCTGCGACACGTTTCGAAGCTGTAGCATCGTAATATGGAAGTAATAGAACAAATTCTTCTCCTCCATATCTGGCAAGAGTACCTTCACTTCCCACTACGTTTTCAAGTCTTTTTGCCAGCTTTGATAAAATTTCATTTCCGCTTCCATGTCCATACGTATCATTCACTTTTTTGAAATGATCGATGTCTAGTAAAACAAGAGAGATGGGTTCGGTTGGGTGCTCATTTTGCCAAGTTGTGAACACTCCTTCTAAATAATCTTCGAAGTAACGATAATTATATAAACCCGTCAAGGCACAACGTTCACTTTCAGCTTTGGTCTTTTCATAGTGGCGAGCATTGTCTATGGCGACACCTAAATAGCTCCCTAAAATGTTCAGGATCATAAACTGAAACTGTAGGAAAGCCCTTCTTTTATTAGAATAAATCGAAATGACTGCGACGATTTCACCTTTTCTTTCAATGGGAACAGAAAGTACACTTTCTGCATGATCTGGTGTGAAACGGTTTTCAAGATGCGACCACTCGGCTTTTTTCTTAAAGAACACACTATTTCCATCTTTCCATGTGTTACCACTTATACTTTCTCCCTTATTCAACTGGATGTCAGGGAAATCGATTTCGCCTGAACGATCGAAGAATCGGATCAAATCCATCTTCTTTGGAGAACAAACATCATAAACAAAGATATAATCAACTGGCAGTAATTTACTGAGCCTGTCAACGAAAATATCCAGGACTTCTTTCACACCGAGTTCACCTGTCAATTCATGGCCGATTTTACTTGTCTCTTTCAAATATGTATTGATCTGATTACTATTGTGATAAAGCATCAGCATACCAGATATGAAAATGAACGGAATACCGACAAAGAAAATGCCGCTTACTCCGAATTCAGAAAAAACCATGTACAGCACGAAGCCGATCGGAAGGACAAGACATGCTGTCATCATCTCCCAAACCAAACCTTTATCTAACCAGCTCACTTTCTTTCTATATAGTACTTTAGCGACCACTTTGATGGTAAATTGGTTAAGGACCAATTGAGAAAGAGCGTATGATACTATTGGAACAGCATCTGTAATGCTGTTCACTGCTGCTTCCCCATGTGTGCCGCCTAAACCATAGTAAATCAGTGCTGAGACGACAGAGATGAGTAAAAACATAAGAAGATTGAGCGGTATGCGATGGGATTGACTTTTTCCTACCCTCATTTTAGCCATCAATGCGAAGATGGCTATCTGCGAGACAATGATTTCAATGAACAATCCATAGTATAGAAATACTGCAAACGCAATACCATGAGTGAAAAATACAGGGTTGTCCCCTACCTGTAAAGGAAACAAAGCGACGATGGACGCAAGAATGATAAATGAAAGAATTTCAACTGCGTTACCTGAGACGACAGGATCCAGCCATGTGTAAAGTCCATAGAGGCTGACCGGCCACACGAGTATCCATGTGAGCCACACCATTAATATTTTCCCCTTCGTCAACCTCACCACCCCATCCCTTAGCCCTGTATATAGTTAAGACTTTTTTACCATGTGAAAATTCAGAACATTAACATATTATCATAGAGCTGCTCTTGATTCAAAATATTTCCTTACATTTGAGATGAAATATAAGGAGCCTGTAATCAATAATACACCATTTTGTCCCACCTCTTCTGCAGCTAGTTCAATCGCCTCAGAATATTGCGATACTGCAAAAGTCTCTTTAATGGGGGAAAGTTCAGCTAAGTCGGGGGCAGATAAAGACCTCGGAAAATCAAAGGTCGTAGCATAAACCACATCTGCTATATCACTCAGTTGTTTCAACATTTTTTTGACGGGTTTATCCTCTAAAGCGGCATATACTAAAGCGATTTTTTTGCCGTCGTAGTGGCTTTTCACTGTCTCAACAAGGGCTCGGGTCCCTTCTTCATTATGAGCGCCGTCGATGATAGTCAAAGGCGTGTTCATCACTTTTTCAAATCGTGCCGGCCAAGTTGTCTGTTTGACTCCAATTCCATACAGGCTACGATCTATGAGCACACCTTGAGATTTCATAATTTCCATTGTCTGGAGTGCTAATGCAGCATTCTCTACTTGATGTGGGCCTTTCATTGAACTTAACAATTCGTCTGTAGTATATTCTTTATTCTTGAAAGAGAATACTTCTCCATCAGGAATGCTTCCGCTATGTTCAACATAGAACTCTTTTCCTAAGGTGTACAAATCTGCATCACATTTTTCAGCTTGCTGGTGAATGACTTTCCAAGCCTCCGCTTGCTTGACTCCTGTCACAACAGGGACCCCTTTTTTAATGATGCCAGCTTTTTCTTCTGCAATCTGTTCTATCGTGGACCCGAGGATGTTCATATGATCAAGACCGATATTCGTAATAGCTGAAAGGATAGGCGTTACAATATTGGTCGAATCATACCTTCCTCCTAAGCCCGTTTCAATCAGAACATAATTTAAATGCTGGTGTGAGAAATAAACCATCGCCATAGCTGTGATGATTTCAAACTCTGTTGGTTCGCCAAGTGGTGTACGCTGCAGTTCTTCAGCTAAAGGCTTCATTCTTTCTACAAGGAGAGCAAGGGATTCATCGGAAATCGCCAGCCCGTTCATACTGATTCTTTCATTGAATTTTTCTATATAGGGCGACGTAAACGTGCCAACTGAATAGCCTTGTGCTTGGAGCAAGTGGCGCAAAAAAGAAACCGTTGATCCTTTACCGTTTGTACCAGCGATATGGATGACACGGAGTTTTGCTTCTGGATGACCCAGTTTTTCCATCATCCACGACATTCGCTTTAACCCAGGTTTTACTTTGAATTTCTCTCTTGAGTGGATCCAGTCAATTGCATCTTGGTAGTTCATCAATTCATCCCTCATTTCAAAAATGGGAGAGTACTCCGCAGAATACCCTCCCATACCAATTATGCTTTTAACTCTTTGATGCGTGCTTCTGTTTTCGCACGTTTATCAAGATAGTCTGTTTCTTTTTCACGTTCTTCTTCAACAACATGCTCTGGTGCTTTACTGACAAAGCCCTGGTTGGAAAGTTTCTTTTGGACGCGTGTTACTTCCTGATCCCATTTCTTCCATTCGTTCTCAAGGCGCTCGATTTCATCATCAATGTTGATCAGCCCTGCTAATGGAAGGTACAGCTCTGCTCCAGTTACAACAGCAGACATTGCTTTTTCAGGTGCCTGAATGTCCGTAGCCATCGTCAATTCACTTGGATTACAGAACCGCTCCAAGTAATCACGGTTCTTCTCAAGTTCATTCAACACTTCTTCGTCTTTCGTCTGGATCATTAACTGAATTTCTTTAGACATTGGTGTATCTACCTCAGCCCGGATATTTCTGACTGATCGAATAATGGACACGAGTCGTTCCATCTCCTGGACCGCTTGCTCATTATGGAAATCTTCACGTACTTCCGGCCATGCCGCCTGAGTGATCGACTCCCCTTCATGAGGCAAGTGCTGCCAAATCTCTTCAGTAATAAATGGCATAAACGGGTGTAGCATACGCATGATTTGGTCCAGTGTATAGGCGAGAATTGACCGTGTTGTTAATATACGCTCTTCATCTTCGCCATATAAAGGAAGTTTCGCCATTTCAATATACCAATCACAGAAGTCATCCCATATGAAGTTGTACAAGTGACGACCGGCTTCTCCGAATTCGTATTTATCGATATTGGTAGTCACCTGTTCTATCGTCTGGTTCAACCGAGTGAGTATCCATTGGTCAGCAACTGACTTTTCACCAGAAAGGTCGATATCTTCAAATTTCAAGTCTCCCATATTCATAAGTGCGAACCGGGAAGCATTCCATATTTTATTGGCAAAGTTCCAAGTAGATTCTACTTTTTCCCAATGGAACCGCAAGTCCTGCCCTGGTGAAGAACCAGTGGATAGGAAATAACGAAGTGAATCAGCTCCATATTTATCAATGACATCCATCGGATCAACACCGTTGCCTAACGATTTACTCATTTTACGTCCATCCGCATCACGGACAAGGCCATGAATCAATACGTCTTCAAAAGGACGCTCATCAGTGAATTCGAGCGATTGGAAAATCATCCGACTGACCCAGAAACCGATAATATCATAGCCTGTAACAAGTACATTGGTCGGGAAATAGCGTTGGTAATCTTCGCTTTGCTCATCAGGCCAGCCCATAGTCGAAAATGGCCATAGGGCAGAAGAAAACCAAGTATCTAGAACATCATCGTCTTGTTTCCAGTTTTCCAGATCTTCAGGTGCTTCTTTGCCAACATAAACCTCACCGGTTTCTTTATGATACCAAGCTGGAATCCGGTGCCCCCACCATAATTGACGGGAAATACACCAATCACGTGTGTTCTCCATCCAATGTAAGTATGGTTTTTCAAAGCGATCAGGCACGAAATGGACCTTGTCTTCACCTTTTTGCAATTCAATGGAGGCATCTGCAAGTGGCTTCATGTCGACGAACCATTGAGTGGATAGATAAGGCTCAACAACTGCCCCGCTACGTTCAGAATGCCCTACAGAGTGCATATGGTCTTCAATTTCAAAAAGAACGCTTTGTTCTTGAAGATCTTTGACGATTTGTTTACGACACTCAAACCGATCCATACCCTTATATTTTCCAGCGTTTTCATTCATGGATCCATCTTCATTCATAACGAGAACTCGCTCTAAGTCATGACGGTTTCCGATTTCAAAGTCATTAGGATCGTGGGCAGGGGTGATTTTCACCGCACCAGAGCCGAAGTCCATATCCACATAATCGTCAGCGACAATTTCGATCTCTCGGCCGATGATTGGTAATACAGCCTTTTTACCAATCAAATGTTTGTAACGTTCATCTTCTGGATGTACAGCAATGGCTGTGTCACCAAGCATTGTTTCTGGACGAGTGGTCGCGATATCAATGGTGCCTTCATCATCCTTCAACGGGTATCGCATATGATAAAATGCACCCTGGACATCTTTGTATTCTACTTCAATATCCGAAAGCGCCGTTTGAGTGGCGGGATCCCAATTGATGATGTATTCTCCGCGATAAACCATCCCCTTTTCATAAAGGGTGACGAAAACCTCTTTTACAGCGTCAGATAAACCGTCATCAAGTGTGAAGCGCTCACGGGAATAGTCTAAACCAAGGCCCATTTTTTCCCACTGAGCGCGGATGAACTTCGCATATTCATGCTTCCATTCCCACGACTTTTCAAGAAATTTTTCACGGCCAAGATCATGACGTGATACCCCTTCTTCACGCAGTTTCGCATCCACTTTCGCTTGAGTTGCAATCCCTGCATGGTCCATACCAGGAAGCCATAATACATCATAGCCCTGCATTCGTTTCACACGAGTAAGGATATCCTGCAATGTCGTATCCCATGCATGACCAAGGTGAAGTTTACCTGTCACATTCGGGGGCGGAATGACGATTGTATAAGGTTCCTTATTCTTATCACCTGTAGCTTCAAAAAATTTACCATCTACCCAATATCGATACCGATCCTTTTCAATTGTGGCAGGATCGTATTTCGTGGGCATCGAAAGATCTTCTTGACTCATTTCGACCTTCCTCCTTCTATTTTCTTTATCAAAATAAAAATCCCTTCCATCCAAAAAAGGACGAAAGGGATTCATTTCCGTGGTACCACCTTAATTTACAGGAATCACTCCTGTACACTCGACTAAGATAACGGCTTCTAACCGGCTTCTCCTACTTCATTGTTCAAAGAAGCTGCATCAAGGGCGACCTTCCATCAACAGGGTTCCTGGAAAACTCTCACCAAATGTTTTCCTCTCTGAAGGAATTGTTAACGTACTCTTCCCTATCTAAGCATTTCACGTATAAAGACTATATTACATATTGTATATAGAAATGACTCATTTAGTCAACTATGGATCAAAAAATGCACAAAAGCCCCTGGACGAATATCCAGGAGCCATCCTTGAATCTGTCAGAAAAGAGGTGCTGTGAGTGAGCCGCTTTTATCGTTACCGTTTGCCACCATGGTGTAGAAACTGGCTTTATGTCATTGAAAAATCGATGTTGCCAATCGTAATTTTCCAAGCGATCAGAACCCTTATTTTCCCCACCACCTTCGATATTTTCCTGCTGGGTCTGGTGTTGGGTATCTTCCTTGCCTTCAAATATAAATGGCTTTAACTTGGAATATAAACGATCTGTCCAGGAGATACATCTTCTGCATAATCATTGACGCGCTCCAACTGTTTTACAGAAACGTCATACTTCTCAGCAATAGAGGACATGGTTTCCTCTTCCTGGGCAATATACATCTTCATTTGAGTGTACGTTTCTTCTCTGTTCGGGAACAGATGCTTAAAGATCTGCTTGATCCCATCCATACCTCCTGGGGCTTCTGCGCTCTCTCGTGATGAAACAGATTCAGAAGAAGAAGGATTCATATCTTCAACGTTCACTTCCCCCCAGTTCTCAGTATTTTCATAGGAGTTCTCTTCGGGTGGAGGGCTTTGTTGATGCATATCAGGGGCATGGCCAAAAAACTCAGGAAAGCTTTGCGTTTTCTTATAAAGCCATCTCCCACCTTCATCATCACCCTGATCATCCGGATTTGCAGCATCGTTTTCGTCGTTAATCCGAAATACCGGTGCTTCACGTTCTGGAAAAACTGGGCGATCTTCTTGAGCTGGCACATCCATGTTGACTGGTCCAACCCCTGCAGACTCATCGAAGTCATGCGGATTGGCTGCCGGCGTCTGCTTTTCTTCTACTCCATTGATATTCAAGTGGGCATGCAGCCGAAGTTGACGATTTGCAGGTAGTTCATAGTCAAAGCTTTCAATATCGATCAATACATCTTCTAAATTTGAAACTCTTTCTAAAGGAACCGTGATTTCCACAGGGAAGGCATGCGTAAACAAGTGAACCCCTTCTTCGGAAGGCTCTACATGATCCATAACCCGTACAGACTGAGCGTATGACCCATCCTCTTGATTGGAAGCTTCTCCAGTCGGTATATATTCGCCGGCCAGTTCCACTGTGCCTTTCAGCCGTACTTCATCCCCCAGCTCTTCAATGGTTATTTCGGGCTCAAGCGATATTCCTATCAACTCACGTACTCCCTGTCCTTCCTTAAACCATATCGATTCATCTAAATAAAATGAAAATACATTTTGTTTGTTTTGCAATTTTTAGTCCCCTCCCTAAGATCATAAAAACTATTCTCTATTATCACCTTATGCGGAGATTGGATTTATATACATCAAGTCAATATAGAAGCCAAAAAAACGCATGAGAGCAAAAAAACTCCATGCGCTTTTTTCTTATTTAATTGTGGAGAATACTTTTTCTGCCGCTTCAATTGTTTTTTCAATGTCTTCATCTGAATGCTTGACTGATAAGAACAAACCTTCAAATTGAGAAGGCGGTAAATAAATACCTTCCTGAACCATCCCCTGGAAGTAGCGGGTGAACATTGCTAAGTCGGATTGGTTTGCTGTTTCAAAATTAGTCACAGGTTCATCTGCAAAGAAGAAACCGACCATGGAACCCGCACGATTAACTGTCAAAGGAACTCCATGCTTCTCAGCTGCTTGCTGATAACCTTCAATAAGACGATCCACTTTCCTATTGATCGTTGCATAAGCATCTTTGGTCATTGCTGAAATCGTCTCGTATCCAGCGGTCATCGCAAGAGGATTACCTGATAAAGTTCCAGCCTGATAGATATCTCCTACCGGGGCTACACGCTCCATGATTTCACGTTTCCCACCATAAGCACCGACCGGCAGTCCACCGCCAATCACTTTACCTAGACAGGTCATGTCCGGGGTAACACCGAAGTGGCCTTGAGCACTATGGTAACCAACACGGAAGCCTGTCATGACTTCATCAAAAATCAGCACAGTTCCATTGTCATCCGTAAGCTGTCGTAAATCCTGAAGGAAGCCTTCATTCGGTGGTACCACTCCCATATTACCGGAAACTGGTTCAATAATGACCGCTGCAAGGTCATCACCGAATTCTTCAAATACATAGCGCACACTTTCAAGGTCGTTATAAGGAACTGTAATCGTATTTTGGGCAATTGATTCTGGTACCCCAGGTGAATCGGGGAGACCGAGTGTTGCTACACCTGAACCTGCTTTGATCAGCAAAGAATCCCCATGTCCGTGGTAGTTGCCTTCAAATTTCAAAATCTTGTCACGACCAGTATAACCTCGGGCCACTCGTAACGCGCTCATCGTCGCTTCTGTACCTGAATTGACCATACGTAACATTTCAATTGAAGGTACCCGCTCTTTTACAAGTTCAGCAAGTTGGTTTTCTATTTCTGTCGGCGCACCGAAACTCGTCCCATTAGCAGTGACTTGCTTCAACGACTCTGTCACCTTTTCATCTGCATGACCTAAAATCAAAGGACCAAAACTCAGGACATAATCGATATACTCATTTCCATCCACGTCATAAAGCTTCGAACCTGAACCTTTTTCCATGAAAATCGGATCCATTTCTACGGAAGTGAATGCCCGAACAGGTGAATTGACTCCCCCAGGCATTAAGTCTACTGCTTTTTTATATGCATTTGAAGAACGTTTAAATTCTTTCATAACCACGCATCCTTTCTAACCATTGAGTATCGTTTATTGATTCAGCCAACGTGCTGCATCTTTAGCAAAATAAGTGATAATCAGATCTGCTCCAGCCCGTTTCATGCTTGTCAGTTTTTCAAGGACGATTTCTTGCTCATTGACCCATCCATTTTGAGAAGCTGCTTTGATCATCGAATACTCTCCGCTCACATTATAAGCGACTAATGGTAAATTAAACCGATCCTTCACTTCTCTCATGATATCAAGGTAGGCCAAAGCTGGTTTAACAATCAAAAAGTCCGCCCCTTCGTCTACATCTGACTCTGCTTCACGAATCGCTTCAAGACGATTTGATGGATCCATTTGATAGGCGCGACGATCACCGAATTGTGGGGAGCTGTGAGCAGCGTCACGGAATGGACCATAAAATGAGGAAGCATATTTCACAGCATAAGACATGACCGGAACATGGCAGAACCCTGCTTCATCCAGCCCTTTACGGATGGCAGCAACGAAACCGTCCATCATATTAGAAGGAGCAATGATGTCTGCTCCTGCTTGTGCTTGAGTGACAGCAGTTTTCGTGATATAAGATAGGGACTCATCATTTGCGATATCTCCCTCACGTACAACTCCACAGTGGCCATGATCTGTATATTGGCAAAGACAGGTATCAGCAACCACCGTCAGTGATGGCGTGTCCTCTTTTATCTGTCGGATGGCCCTTTGAACGATTCCATCTTCATGATAAGCTTGACTACCTACTTCGTCTTTTTCATTAGGCACCCCGAACACAATGACAGAGCGGATATTTAAATCCACGAGTTCTTTCATCTCTTCATTTAAATAGTCTAATGTCACTTGGTGGACACCAGGCATAGAAGCTACTGGATTTTTTATTCCTTCTCCTTCAAGCACGAAGATAGGGAAAATCAAATCTTCTGTACGAAGGTGTGTTTCTCTTACTAACGCTCTCATTGATTCTGTTCTGCGCAGACGCCGGTGTCGCTTAAAGTCTATGTCTCTCATCGTTATCGTTCTCCTTCATATGAAAAGTAATGGACAAGTTGGGCAAACATGCTGTCCACAGTATAGAGTTCCGGGGTAAAGACATGTTTGAAACCATAACGCCTAGCTGTTTCAGCAGTGGTCGGGCCTATACAAAAACATGGCAGGTCAAGCCCATTCAGTTTTATATTTCTTACAATTGACATGTATGCATGAATAGTTGATGGACTTGTGAAAGTCAAAGCATCAAGAATGTCTTTTTCAAGCCAGCCCTTTACTTGTTCGTGTTCATCTTTTACTAATAGCGTATCATACACGGTAATGGATTGAAAAAAAACGCCCTTCTCCTTAAAGGCCCCTGGTATAACATCCCTTGAACGGCTGCCTCGTATGTATAGGAGCTTCCCAGGTCGTGGATACCGTTCAAAAAACTGACTCACCATTGAGGAAGCATTGAAACGATCTGGCATGAAATCAGCCCTGTGACCATGTTGAATCAGCATTTGTTCTGTCTTTTCTCCTATGATTGCAAAGCGAAGGTGCGCCGGAACAGCAACATCACTATTACTCAGCAGCTCGAAAAAAAACTTCACGCCATTAGAGCTTGTTAAAAAAACCCAAGAATAGTCGTGAAGATGATAGAGGATCTGACGATTAGACCCTGAGTCATTCAATTGGAAGGTCAATAGAGGAGCCTGATATACGACCCCTCCATGCCCTTCAATCAGTTCAGTAAATGGCTCTGCCTGGGATTTTTCTCTCGTAATGAGAATGCTCTTCCCTTGCAATGCATTCATTATTGTCCATACTCCTCTTTGGCATCATCGACGATTTCTTGAGCGCCTTGAGCCTTCAGTCGATCAGCTGCTTCTTTCCCCACTGCTAATGGATCTTTTCCAGTCACTGTTTCATGAAGAATCGTTTTGCCATCCGGGGTACCTACTAAAGCATTCAAAGTGATCTCTTCTCCTTGACGATATGCGTATCCCCCGATTGGAACCTGACATCCTCCATTCAAATCATGGAGGAACTTACGTTC
This sequence comes from Halobacillus litoralis, assembly GCF_004101865.1. Lineage (NCBI taxonomy): Bacteria > Bacillati > Bacillota > Bacilli > Caryophanales > Bacillaceae > Halobacillus > Halobacillus litoralis. The sequence goes on along the minus strand of NZ_CP026118.1, from coordinate 3,662,587 downwards.
AGCTGCTACGGTGGTTTGTGTGTATTCGTGATTAAGCTTCATGAGGAAGTCTCTAAGCTCAGAATCATTTTCACGGCATTGAATCGCCAGGGCACCTTGTCCGACAGCAGGAACACATACATCAGGCTCTAAATATTCGGTGACCAGGTTATCATCCCAGCCCATCCTTTTAAGACCTGCTGCTGCAAGTACGATGGCGTCATAGTCTTCTTCCTTTAACTTTCTAAGACGTGTGTCGATATTTCCACGGATCCACTTGATTTCCAGATCTGGCCGGACAGCTTTGATTTGAGAACCGCGACGCAAACTGCTTGTCCCTACAATGCTGCCTTCAGGCAAGTCTTTCAACAGGACATCATCATTCGATACAAAGGCATCCCTGTGATCTTCCCGGATCGGTACAGAAGCAACAGTCAGTCCTTCAGCCACCACTGCAGGCATGTCCTTCATACTATGGACGGCCATATCAATTTCACCATCATACATGGCTTGTTCTATTTCTTTGATAAAAAGACCTTTCCCACCCACTTTTGAAAGCGTAACATCCAGGATTTGATCTCCTTTCGTAGTAATCCGCTTAATTTCAAACTCATAAGATGGGTCGATATTTTTCAGCTGTTCTATCACCCATTCTGTTTGAGTGATGGCCAAGTTACTTTTACGTGAACCAATGATGATTTTTCTCACATGAGTTCCTCCTCAATTACTAGAAATGAAAATTAGATAATGAACCGAATAAAAAGAAATTAATTAATAAAAATAGAAACGCAGCTGAATTGAAAATCGAAATGGCTCTTCCTTGATAACCCTTGACGACACGCAATATCAGATAAATGATATAAACGGTTAATACCAACAATGAACCCAGAGTCTTAGAGTCATACCAATAGAATACGTCTGTTGATACATAACCCCAGACTACTCCAAGTATAATCGCAATCAGCAGTAAAGGAACACCCAGAATGACGGCAATGTAAGAAAAATGATCGAGCTTCGTCAAATCTCCCAGCCGAAACAGCTTTGCATTCCACTTTTTCTTTTTTAAAAGCCGGTACTGCAGTAAATACATTATCGAGAAAATGAACGATAAGGTGAAAAAGCCATAAGAAACGATGGCTAAACTGATATGAATCACTAAGAGTTCATTGACGAGAGCGACACCACGATTATCTAAAATGTTCTGTGCTCTTGTCGATATATGGATAATCATAATTAGAAACCCTACTACGTTAGTGAAAAAGACAAGAAAATCTACCCGGAACAATTTATTGATGATCAAAGAAAACGTAACCAGAATCCACGCGTAAAAATAAAGTCCGTCATAAACCGTCATAATCGGAAAATTTTCTTTAATGAACACTTGAGATAACAGGAAAAACGTTTGTAAAATCCAGACCATACTAAGTAACCAGAAGGCAGCGATATTAGCCTTCCGGTTATTTTGTACAAAGTCGATGAAGTATCCAATTAGACTGAGCCCGTAGAGGAATAGAATGAGTTCATAAACCCATTTGAATTCAAGCATTTACATGTCCACCCTTATGAATTGACCATGGGGTTGATGATCGAAATAGGTTCACTTGCCTCTGAACTGTGTTTCACTGTCACGTTGCTCTTCTTTTCCTGTTCTTCTACCTCTTTTTCAACTTGTTCTTCAATACCGAAAATCTGAGTAAATAAGCGCAAGGACTCTTCTGAGTCAGGCTGGGCCGCCAGCTCCTTAGCCTGAGAAATCGGTTCTTTCAACATTTGGTTAATAATGCTTTTCGTATGTTTATTGAGTACTTTCCGTTCACGGTCAGATAAGTCAGGCATTTTACGTTCAATACTCTTCATCGTTTCATTTTGAATACCTAAAGCTTTTGATCTCAAAGCTGATATGACAGGAACAACACCGATAGTTTGCAGCCATTGTTTGAATTCAACGATTTCCGCTTCAATCATGACTTCAATCTCTTCTGCTGCCTGTTTACGTAAAGCTAAATTCGCATCGACGATTCCCTGCAGGTCATCGATATCATATAAAAAGACACTTTCGAGTGTTTCCATTGCTGGATCCAAATCCCTGGGAACAGCTATATCCACGAAGAATAAAGGCTTCCCTTTTCGTTTACGGTGAATCGGTTCCATCAGCTCCCGTGTGATAACATATTCCGAGGCTCCAGTGGAACTAATGACAATATCAGCATCTCTTAAAACATCTTCCAACTCGTCCATTGTTCTGGCGTCTCCACTGAACTGGTCTGCTACCTGTTGGGCTTTGGTCAACGTACGATTCACGACAGAAACTTTCCGCACACCTGAACCATGCAGGTTTTTAGCAGCAAGCTCCCCCATCTTTCCAGCCCCAAGAATTACGATATGCTTGTGGACTAAATCTCCGAAAATTTTGCGAGCTAACTCTACAGCTGCATAGCTTACAGAAACCGCATTATCTCCAATCTCCGTTTCTTTATGGGCTTTCTTTGCCATTGTAACCGATTGTTTGAACAATTGATTGAAAATCGTACCTGTGGAACCCGCTTCTTGAGCACGGAGAAAAGATTGTTTCATCTGTCCTAAAATCTGCGTCTCTCCAAGAACCATGGAATCAAGCCCTGAGGTCACACGAAGCAAATGTTCAATCGCCCCGTCCGTTTCGTAAATAGAGAGAAAAGGAGAAAACTGATTCTTTTCGACATTGAACCAATCTGCTAAAAATTGCTTAATATAATAACGGCCAGTGTGGAGCTGATCCACGACGGCATAAATTTCAGTACGATTACATGTAGAAATAATCACATTCTCCAATACACTTTTCTGTGTATTAAGCTGTGACATAGCTTCTTCCAGGCGACCCTCAGAAAATGTGAGCTTTTCCCGAATTTCCACAGGGGCTGTTCTGTAATTAAGACCAACAGCTAAAATATGCATTTCATCTACCCCCATTTAACGTTCAACACTTAGCACTTATCCATTATTATAGCACAAAATCCCGACAATTTTTTTATTGAAATATGAACAGGTTTTGAAACTGTTATGATAGGATAAGATTACATTGAATAATAAATCATAACGAACAATTTATAAACACTTTTAATTATAATCCGATTGTAATATATCAAAACAAGCCGCAAAGCGCAAGGAAACGAGATTGGAAATCATGTCAGTCAGGAAGTGATCACTTTGAACAAGCAAAATTCTTTACTCGGTTTTTTACTAATCGGATTAGGTGCCTATTTTTTCCTTCGTCATCTCAATATACCCGAGTTGAGTCCATTTTACTCATGGCCCTCGCTGATCTTGGTTATCGGCGGCTCATTTCTTTTACATAGCTATATTGCTAAGGATTACACAAACCTTTTCACAGGTGCTCTGCTCTTCGGATTCGGTCTCCATTTCTTAGCAGTACAGCACTTTCCCTTTTGGATCGACCATTGGGCGTCCTACTTACTGATCATTGGCATCGCTTTTCTTTTGCATTATCAGAAAACAAAACATAACCTGATTCCAGCACTTGTATTATTAGGGCTCGGTTTATTTGCCTTGTTTACACCTACCACTCCAATGTGGTTACTATGGGTCCAACAGATATTCGATTTAATTGAGAGTTTTTGGCCGCTTGTAATAATCGGTTTTGGAATTTATTTATTGAAGAAAAAATAAAAGGAGCACGACAGTGAATGTCGCGCTCCTTTTTTGGTTCTTAAATGGATAGGAAAGTGGAAACATGGTCATTAATCCCTTTTATAATATAGATCCTAAGAATGCTTGCGTACGCTCTTCTTGAGGGTTTTCGAAGATGTCCTTAGGTGCTCCTGTCTCAACGATCTTACCATCGTGCATGTAAACAACCCGGTCTGCCACCTCACGAGCGAAGCCCATTTCATGTGTAACTACTACCATGGTCATCCCTTCCTGGGCAAGGTCTTTCATCGTTTGTAATACTTCTCCGACAAGTTCAGGATCCAGGGCTGATGTGGGTTCATCGAACAACATGATTTCAGGTTTCATCGCAAGGGCACGAGCAATCGCAACCCTTTGCTTCTGTCCACCTGATAATCGAGAAGGGTAGTCATCTGCTTTTTCAGCTAAGCCGACTTTCTCAAGTAATTCTTTCCCTTCTTTTCTTGCTTGGGCTTTTGGAATTCTTTTCACTTGCATTGGCGCTTCTATCACGTTACCTAAAACTGTTTTATGGGGAAACAAGTTAAAGTGTTGGAAAACCATCCCGATTTGTTGACGTACTTCATTTAAATTGTCTTTCTTTGGGTCCACTTCTTTTCCTTTGATAAATAGATCGCCACTATTTTTCATTTCAAGAAAATTGAGGCAGCGGAGCATCGTACTTTTCCCAGAACCACTAGCTCCGATAAGTACGACAACTTCGCTTTCTTCCACATGAAAGTCAATATCCCTGAGTACGTGCAGATCACCGAAGTATTTATTTAATTTATTTACATGGATCATTTGCTCTGCCAAAATAATTTCCTCCTCTATTAATCACTTACAGCCATTTTCTTCTCAATCATACCGACAGCAAGAGTCAGTAGGAATACAAGAATCAAATACCATACAGCACTCACGAGCAACCAGGTCATATAGTCGAATGTATTCGCACCTTGTGTTGTAGCTACGGCGAATATCTCTGAGACCCCGATAAAGGCGGCAAGAGACGAATCCTTCAAACCAATGATAAACTGATTCCCCAAAGGAGGCAATGCGCGACGGAAAGCTTGAGGCAATATAATACGGCGCATCGTCAATGTTCTGCTCATCCCTACCGAACGACCCGCTTCTGATTGGCCCTTTCCAATTGATTGGATGGAACCTCGGAAGATTTCAGCTATATAGGCACCGTTGTGGAAAGCTAGTCCTAAAGCTACGGACCAGAAGCCACTGATCATCCATATTTCAGTAAGCCCATAATAGAACACAAAGATTTGCACAATCAAAGGAGTTCCGCGGACCACATAGATATAAATATTTGCGATCCATTCCAGTGGTTTAATCTTTGAAATTTTCATAAAGGCAAACATTAAACCGATAAAAATCGCAATAAAAATAGAAACAGCAGTCAATGCCAACGTCATCTGGGCAGCCTCGAAGAAAATCCCCCGGCTGCTTACTAACGAATCCCAAAAGTTAATAAAATTTAAATACAATTCCCTTCAACTCCTCCATAAGGTCAAAAAAGAGTACGCAGCTGCGCACTCTTTTGACTTCGTTCTCTTCTAAAACAGCGACTTCATTCAGGAACGGTCGTAATATCTTCTCCGAAGTATTCTTCACTTATTTCAGTAAGAGTTCCATTCTCGCGAAGTTTATCTAGAGCTGCATTGATTTCTTCCAGTAATGCTTCGTTTTCCTTAGATACGGCTATCGCCTGCTCACTACGCTCAATCATTTCTTTTGCTTCGATTTCAAGACCTTCACCTGAAGCCTCTTTACCTGTCAGGAAGTCTGTGATGACTGCATCATGACGTCCTTTAGCTAAAGACTGCAAAGCTACGACATCACTGTCATATGTTTTTACATTGTCGGTTACTTCCTCAGCGTATTTGCTATAGGTAGAACCCTTTGAAATGGCAATTTCCATACCCTCTAAATCCTCAAGAGATTGAACATCACTATCAGGACGAGTAAAGATTTGAGCTCCTGAGTAGTAATATGGTGTGGAGAAGTCGACTTCCTTCTGCCGTTCTTCAGTAATGGTATGGCTGGCAACTGCTGCATCGAAACGTTCAGTCTTTACGCCCTCCACAATACTGGCGAATTTCTGTTTTTGTGGATTTGGCTCTAAACCAAGCTCTTCGGCAATTGCATTCGCAACGTCAATGTCGTAGCCGGTCATTTCTCCGCTAGCATCTGTCATACTGAATGGTCGGAACTCTCCAGATGCAGCAAAAGTAAATTTCCCATCTTCAACTAAATTATATTCCGTATCTGCTGACCCTTCTGTCGTATCTTCATTAGTATCTCCCGTTGTTTCACCATCATCTTCGCTGCTTCCGCAAGCGGCAAGCGCAAAAATAGTTAAAATACTTAGGGTGATCATTAATAAATACTTCTTCATAATCACTAAACTCTTCCCTTCATAGGTTTGTCATCTTTCTGTAATAATAGCGACACTTTAAATTATATATAATTATCTAATTATTCCCAAAATTAAAGAGGGGTCAAATATAGTCAAAATAATGTAAACACCCCCTCTGGATGATCTAATACTTGTCCTTCCTTACAAATACACGTAATTTCTTAAAAATAATCTGAATTTGTATTAATATGCTCAAAATACGCTTATTCATGTATAAAAAAACCACCACTCATTGCGAGAAGTGGCTTTCAAAACATCTTAAAGAATCTACTTTAATATACTATATAACAGAACATTACATGTTAAGGTGAGAAAGCATTGTCCGCCAGGCTACGTCTTTTCCTTCTCCTGTCTCAGCAGAAAATGGGATAAGGGTATCCTCTTCTTCCATTTCCAATACTTCACGAACCATTTTCACCTGTTTGTGTCGTTGGCCTTTTTTGATTTTATCCATTTTGGTGGCTATAACCATGACAGGGAGCTCGAAATGTTTTAAATAATCATACATCAACTTATCATCTTCTGTGGGTTTATGACGAATATCGATGATGAGTGCAGTCGCTTTGATTTGGTCACGTTCTGCAAAATACTCCTCCATCATCCTTCCCCATTTAGCCCGTTCCTTTTTAGAGACTTTGGCGTAGCCATAACCCGGGACGTCCACAAAATGAAACTTGTCATTAATGATATAAAAGTTCAGCGTTTGGGTCTTTCCCGGTTTGGATGAGGTTCTGGCCAAATTCTTACGTTGAATCATCCGATTGATGAAAGATGATTTCCCCACATTAGACCTTCCTGCAAGCGCGATTTCTGGAATCGGTGCTTTAGGATATTGCTTTTTACTCGCCGCACTGATGACGATATCTGCATAATTAACCTTCATTTACATCCTCCACTAATGCTTGTTCTAATACTTGGTCCAAGTGTTTTACAGGGACGAAAGTCAAATTTTCGCGGATGCTTTCCGGGATATCATCTAAATCTTTCTCATTTTGATCTGGGATGATGATTTTCGTCAGCCCCGCCCGGTGAGCACTCAAGGATTTTTCTTTCAGACCTCCGATAGGCAGCACTCTGCCTCTTAAAGTGATTTCCCCTGTCATTCCAACTTCTTTACGTACAGGACGCCCCGTCAGAGCCGAAACCAGTGCTGTAGCCATTGTGATTCCAGCAGATGGTCCATCTTTTGGTGTAGCCCCTTCAGGTACATGAATATGAATATCGTTTTTTTCTACAAAATCAGCATCAATATTCAATTCTTTCGCTCTGGAGCGGATATAACTGAAAGCGGCTTGTGCTGACTCTTTCATTACATCTCCCAATTTACCAGTTAATGTCAAATTGCCTTTACCTGGATAAATCGATACCTCGATCGATAAAGTGTCTCCACCTGCTGTTGTGTAGGCTAACCCAGTTGCTGCTCCTATTTGGTCCTCAAGCTCTGCCCGTCCATAACGGAACTTCGGTCTACCTAATAGTTCTTCCAACTGTTTTTCAGTTACTACGACCCGTTGCTTTTCACCTGCGACGATAATCTTAGCTGCTTTTCTGCACAAACTTGCCAGTTCTCGCTCCAACCCACGTACACCTGCTTCTCTCGTATACCTGCGGATCAACTTAAGTAGAGCTTCATCTCGCAACTGAATCTGGTTCCTTTTCAAACCGTTCTCTTTTACTTGTTTAGAAAGTAAGTGCTCTTTCGCAATGTGTAATTTTTCAACTTCTGTGTAGCCGGCGATTGTTATAATTTCCATACGGTCCCTCAATGGACCAGGGATATTAGAGATGTTATTAGCTGTGGCTACGAACATCACTTTAGAAAGGTCATAATGCTCTTCAATGAAATGATCACTGAACGTACCATTTTGTTCAGGATCTAAAACTTCCAACATGGCAGAAGAAGGATCACCACGAAAATCACTTGCCATTTTATCTATCTCGTCTAATAAGAATACCGGGTTGATGGTTTCCGCTCTTTTCATGCCTTGAATAATCCGGCCGGGCATTGCCCCTATATAAGTCCTGCGGTGCCCGCGTATTTCCGCTTCGTCTCTTATTCCACCGACTGAAATCCGGACGAATTTCCTGTTGATAGAACGGGCAATTGATTTAGCCAGGGAAGTTTTACCTACTCCTGGAGGGCCTGCTAAACATAAAATCGGACCCTTGATGGATTGTGTCAACTTTTGAACAGCTAAATATTCTAATACTCGTTCTTTCACTTTTTCTAAGCCGTAATGATCTTCGTCCAATATCGTTTCGGCATGGTTTACATCTAAATTATCTTCTGTTTCTTCTGACCAAGGAAGTGACACCAACCATTCGATATAATTCCGAATCACAGAGCTTTCTGCTGAACTCTGAGGTACTTTCTCATAACGCCCCAACTCTTTGTATGCTACTTCTTCTACACGTTCAGGCATACTTGCTTCTTCAATCTTTTCTTTCAGCTGAGCAACTTCTCCCGATTTACCATCTTTATCGCCCAGCTCATTTTGTATTGCTTTCATTTGTTCACGTAAATAGTATTCTTTTTGGGTCTTTTCCATCGATTTTTTTACCCTTTGACCGATCTTTTGTTCGATTTGCAATACTTCACGTTCATTACCAATCATATCAATCAGCTTTTGCAGACGCTCCTTGACATTTCTTGTTTCAAGCATCATCTGCTTATCCTTCAACTTGATTGGTAAATGAGAAGAAACCATATCAGCTAAGTGACTGGGATCGTCTATGTCTGAAACGGTATTATAAGTTTCCTTGCTTACTTTTTTGGAAACTTTGACGAACTTTTCAAATTGATCCATCAAAGTACGCATAAGGGCCTCTTCTTCATTTCCATCCCCATGTTCATCTTCAAACTGGAGAATATCGGCCTGATAGAATTCTTCTCCATCAGTCACCTTTTCTATACTTGCCCGATAAAGCCCCTCTACCAACACACGGTTAGTCCCATTCGGGAGTTTGACCATTTGTTTGACACGTGCTACGGTCCCAACAGTATAAAGGTCTTCGTGTGACGGCTCATCAATATTTACTTCTTTTTGTGATACAAGAAAGATTTCATTATCATCCATCATCGATTGTTCTAATGCCTGGACGGACTTTTCACGGCCTACATCCAAATGGAGAACCATCGATGGATACACAAGCAATCCCCTGAGAGGAAGTAGAGGCATCATTTTTCTTTGTTTGTCTGTCATCACTTGCACCTCCGTTTAATGCAAATACGTATTATTATCATATATAAATGTGATTGGAAAGTAAACGAAACGATACCAATAGATGCCAACACCGAAATCCCTTAACACCTTAGCGCCAAGGGGAATCTTAGAAAGGATATCCATATTATGAGCAGAAAAACACCTTTCATGCTTATGTAAAGAATCTGGTACCGTTTAAATACAATCATTTATAAAACAGAAGCCGCGCTACATGTACTTGTAGCACGGCTTCTCAAGAAAGAATCCACCGAAAGTGTTTTATGCACTTTCTTTTGGAGATTCTTTATTCTCATCTTCGACAGTTCCATCCGTCAAAACAAGCTTAGGACGACCGTTTTCCGCTGTTACTGTCTCCTTCGTGATAATACATTTCTCAATATCATCACGAGAAGGAAGCTCATACATAACATCAAGCATGATCCCTTCTATGATTGAGCGAAGGCCGCGGGCACCTGTCTTACGTTCAATCGCCAAGCGCGATATTTCGCGAAGTGCTTCTTCTTCCATTTCTAACTCGACATGGTCGATTTGGAAGAGCTTTTGATATTGTTTAACAAGTGCATTTTTCGGTTTAGTGAGTATTTCCACAAGAGCTTCCTCATCCAGTTGTTCAAGGCTTCCGATAACCGGTAGACGACCGATGAACTCCGGAATTAAGCCATAGCTCAACAAGTCTTCAGGAAGTACTTTTGTAAGCAATTCTTTTTTCTCTTCCTCATCAGCTGCTTGTTCAGAACCAAAGCCGATGACTTTCCTGCCAAGACGACGTTTGATGATTTGGTCGATACCATCGAAAGCTCCACCTACGACGAACAAGACATTCGTCGTGTCGATTTGTATAAATTCTTGATGAGGATGCTTACGTCCGCCTTGAGGAGGAACACTTGCCTGAGTACCCTCCAGAATTTTAAGCAAGGCTTGTTGAACACCTTCACCTGACACATCTCTTGTAATTGATGGATTCTCTGATTTACGGGCTACTTTATCGATTTCATCAATGTAAATAATCCCTTTTTCAGCTTTCTCTACGTCATAGTCCGCAGATTGAATTAATTTAAGAAGGATGTTTTCCACATCTTCCCCGACATAGCCAGCTTCCGTTAGAGATGTAGCATCTGCGATCGCAAACGGTACATTCAAAATACGAGCCAATGTTTGGGCAAGCAATGTTTTACCACTACCTGTAGGTCCCAGCATGAGGATGTTACTTTTCGCCAGTTCGACCTCATCATTCTTAACCCCTGCATTGATTCGTTTATAATGGTTATAAACGGCGACAGATAAGTTTTTCTTCGCTTGATCTTGACCAATTACATAATCATTGAGGATTTCGCGGATTTCCTGAGGTTTAGGGACCTCTTTGAATTCCACTTCTTCTTCGTTACCTAATTCCTCTTCAACGATTTCCGTACATAGTTCAATACATTCATCACATATATAAACACCAGGACCTGCGACAAGCTTGCGGACCTGTTCCTGACTTTTACCGCAGAAAGAACACTTCAGTTGTCCTTTTTCATCGTTAAATTTAAACATACGTTTCACCCCTTAATATAATGACGCAATCGTTGCGACTGAAGTTTCGTGATATGACGCTAACGCTTCCGTTTCTTTTGCTCATCATACCAAATTAACAGCAAACAAAAAAGCAATACCTTTTAGAGGTGTGCGAAACTTCTTTTGCATCAACCTCATTATGTAGATATGGACCCGTTAAGTCAAACATTTGTACACCCTTATTATTGTATGTAAAAACCACGAGAAGTATCAATCATCTTCCCCATAAAACTCTTCCCTTATACTTTGTAACAGAGAAATATATGAGAAGACAAGGCACTCCAGCACCTTGTCTTCTTAGTTTATTATTCAGATTTACTATTTGCAACTAGAACGTCGATCGCTTTACGAACTTTCAGATCTTCTTTGATCATGTCCGTATTGCCACCTAGCATCTGAGTCAGTTGAGCAACGTCTGTCTGGTACATGCCAGCCATGTTTTCAAGCTCTGCATTCACATCTTCATCAGATACTTCAACATTCTCAGCCTGAGCAATTGCTTCAAGTGTCAAGTTCGTCTTCACGCGTTTAGAAGCATCTTCCTTCATCTGTTCGCGCAAAGCATCTTCATCTTGACCTGTGAATTGGAAGTACATATCTTTCGTCATTCCTTGCATTTGCAGACGTTGTTCAAACTCTTGGACCATGCGGTCAAGTTCAGTGTCTGCCATCGCGTCAGGAACTTCTACTTCTGCATTCTCAGAAGCTTTTGTTACTAGAGTATCGCGCTTGTTGTTTTCTGCTTCTGTTTTCTTCTGTTCTTCAAGACGTTCACGAGTCTTTGTCTTAAGCTCTTCAAGAGATTCAACTTCCTCATCGACATCTTTAGCAAATTCATCATCAAGCTCTGGAAGTTCTTTTCCTTTTACTTCGTGAAGCTTGACTTTGAAGGTAGCTTCTTTACCAGCTAGATCTTCAGCATGGTATTCTTCAGGGAATGTAACAGTAACGTCTGTTTCCTCTCCTGCTTTCTTACCGACAAGCTGTTCTTCAAAGCCAGGGATGAATGAACCAGACCCTACTTCAAGGGAGTAGTTATCAGCTTGACCGCCTTCGAATGCTTCACCATCAACGAAACCTTCAAAGTCCATAACGACTGTATCGCCGTTCTCAACTTCTCCTTCTTCCTTGACGACTAACTCCGCTTGACGTTCTTGCATTTGTGTCAATTCAGCTTGAACATCTTCTTCTGTAACTTCTGTACTTACTTCTTCAAATTCCAAACCTTTGTACTCCCCAAGTTGTACTTCAGGTTTAACGGTTACTTCAGCAGTGAAAACAAGATCCTGACCTTTTTCAATCTGCTTAACGTCAACCTCTGGGCGGTCCACAGGTTCAATTCCTGATTCGTCTACAGCATCTGTGTAGGCTTGTGGAAGAATGATATCAAGAGCATCTTGATAAAGTGATTCCACTCCGAAGCGCTGTTCGAACAACTTACGAGGTACTTTCCCTTTACGGAAACCAGGTACTTGAACCTGCTTTACGACTTTTTTGAAGGCTTGGTCAAGTGCTTTATCGAACTCACTTGCTGGTACTTCTACTGTTAAAGTACCTGTGTTGCCTTCTTGCTTTTCCCATTTTGCTGACATAAAAAATTCCCTCCAACATCTATTCATTCATTTTCGCCATAAGACGATGTTTTGATGATTCTATGACTCTTCTACATACGAATCTCTTTTGCAACCACTACATTATAACATATTCCTATAGCCTTTCAAGGCATGGTCAACATTGGAACTTATTCACCGACAATCAACACATAGTGATGTTCACACAACTCGATTTCTTCTTTATACTTTTCCACGTCCGCTATACCCTCATTCGGTTTAAATGGAATCTGCAAATAACCATGGCCAAGCTGCTTCAATGCTTCAACGAGGGCTGGCACCTCTTCTTCATTAGGAAAAATCGGGTACCTTACATAACAGTAGTGATATAAAAGCTGGTCAATCATCTCATACATTGTCGGGTTACTTTGCTCTATCTGCCCAAGGCGCATTTGGATTTGTTTAATAATGTAATCGGAGTGCAGCTTAGTCAAATCCGCAGGGATGACTTCAATTTGTTGACCGAACTTCGTCAGCATGACTTTATGGTCTACAGCACTATCTCTAAACCACTCAATAATGGAAGACTTTATTATCGGGTGGACCGACTCTTTACCGAGCATCGTTTCAAAATAGTTCAAATGACTATCCGGTTCCTGCTTCTTTAATTGTTCCAATGCTTGCCACTGCTTATGTATGTCATCAGTTTCCAATGCTTCAGTGAAATCACTGAAAAGTTTATTCCCTTTTTCTCTTTTATGGTCTTCCATCAACTTTCTGCTCACTTCATACATCTGCCAAAGTTGAGTACGGCTCTGATGGGGGATCTCCTCAGATTCAAAAACTTCATCCAACAGGTCCACAATTTCCTGGTATCGATTGCTTTGGAATAAAATAGTTATATAAATATGTAAATAGTGATAGTACTGTTCAATAGCCTCTTTCATCTGTTCTTGGCATAACTCTTCCGCTTCATTATATTTACCCAGTTCAATCCAACTCATCAATAATCCAGTAAGCACATCATGACTAGCGACATCATATTCGACTAAAGGTTCCAGGGCTTCTGCAGCATCTTTATACCGCTTCTCTTTTAAAGCCTCAAGACCCACTCGTTCAAGTGTTATTTTCCACTTTGGGAACATTACTATGTTCCCGTTATTATTTTCCATAAGACACCCTTCCCTGAAGTTTATACTCCCCTCATTGTTACCCTAAACCACCCATTTCAAACCTATGGACACTTAGCTTATTAGGATATACTAAAGTATATTCAGACGAAATACAATGAAATGCACTTTCACTTCGACTAAATCTTATTCCACCTCCTGCAATTTATGATCGATAAGGACATGAGCTGACATGTTTTTACACCTTCCCTGACTTTTATTTTAAAATAATATCTGAATATGTATAAACCTCTCTAAAACAGGACTTTAGACTCATGCTGAATTAAATTTTTTTGTTAGAATTAGTAAATGTGAATAAAATTTCACCGAATTAAACACTTAAGGAGATGTATCGTTTTGTCACTGCTTGATGATCAAACCCTACTTGAAACGTACTTGGAGTCAGTCAAACTCCAGTTAGATGATGAATTTGTTCACTTAGTTACTCAAGAAATTGACAAAAGATCGATTGAATTGCCTTTGAAAAACTAATTACATACATGAAATACACCAAACGTTACTTTTCAGGTAACGTTTTTTAGATGGGAAAAGCGGGCAGTCATTAAGACTGCCCGCTTTTTATTATTGACTAGAGGTTTGATTATTTTGTCGTTGCCCCGACATCTTAGCTAGACTTGGTATGACATTTTGCAGCTGGCCTGCCTGCCCTGTCATCATGCTATACGTAGCTGCCCCAATACCGATGGAAGCGACTACCGGCAACCATTGGACATTTTTCTTCTCCATCATGACCACTCCTCAAATCGCTTGGCTTGCATGAAGCCATCTTTATTGTGTGAGGAATGAACGGAAGATATGAGAGTTAAATTCCACATCCCATGCTTTTATTTACCTTTGATGATCTTATTTATGAGGAATATCGGCCAAAGCAACAACCAAGCTAGTAAGAAAAACATATAATATGTCTGTTCTTCTTTATTATGATGGATGGGTTCTTTTTGAAAAAAACAAAAGAACATCCCTAAGAGTATATACGTAAACGCCAGCACTAGAACCACTCCTTTATAAGACTAAGATATGAATGGTCCACGCTTAGTGTTTTTATTTACATATTGTGAACTGGGAAAAAATTTTCATCTTTCCCTTTCACTATTCCACCATAAAATTCTAAAGTTGGGATATCATTTAGAAAGGTACATATGGCACTTTGTGAAAATTTCCAAAAAGATTCTAAATATAAGAGAATCTTTGTAATAGCTTTCTTAAAAGCTCATAAAAAGATATCAGATGAAAGTAAGGCAATATCCTGAAACACTTCCACCATTCGTTAGTAGAAACAATAATTTCCTGACCTAGTAGTTAGAAAATCATAAGCAGCAAAGGGGAAAGCCACACTTTTTGTTGTAAGTGTATAGATTCACCTATGTGGGGTGGCTTTCCACTCGCCATCGTATTCGAACAAATTGCTATTCCCCTGATTTACCTATTTCTTCTTTTGAGCAATTTTTCGGCGATCAAACTCATTCAAGAGCTTATCTAACGATTGCGAAACTTTAACTACCTGGGGGTTTTGAGGATCTTCGAGAAAGAGTCTGTGCATCTCTTGTCTCATTTGTTCAATTTTTTTTTCTAATTCTAGGTCAGTAATAATTCCACCCCCAAAAGTTATATACCCTTTTTGGGGTGAAAATCTTTGGATAATTCAAAAAAATCATTGGAATCATTTCCCATCAGAATGGGCTTCCGTTGTATTTATCATACCCGCCCACGTACCACCTTCAATGTTCAGATTTTTTACTCTCTATCCATTTAATCACTGAACAATTTTTTATCTGCAATGTTTCTAAAAATGCGAAGAATATTTTACTGTATTTGTGAAAGTATAATCTTGAACTAAAATACAGATGTTACTAACCATCAATGAAAATAGGAGTTTTTTTATGGATGACAAAACGAGCACAGTTATTTGGATGATTATAGGTAGTACCTTGCTTTCTACAATCTTCAGCATTATTATGCTGACACTTACAATAAAACATGACCGAAAAGTTACTGGCGGAAGCTTTAAGTAGAGCTCTTTGCCATGTAGGCGTGTAATTTCGCGCACAAAATGTCCGGCTGTGTTTCCTCCCCATTCTTCTTGCCCACGTACTACCAAAATAAAAAACGCTGAAACCAATGTCTCACAAAGGTTTCAGCGTTTTTTCATTTAGCGTCCCAGGAGGGATTCGAACCCCCGACCCACAGCTTAGAAGGCTGTTGCTCTATCCTGCTGAGCTACTGGGACATGACATAATATCAAAGTGATAGTTGAAGCAACTTTGCTAAGCAGCTTTCCCGACTCTCGGATATTTCAATAAGTTGAAAAAGTATGTATGGAGCGGGTGAAGGGAATCGAACCCTCATCATCAGCTTGGAAGGCTGAGGTTTTACCACTAAACTACACCCGCGTTTTGATAATCTTTTACTTCATTATGTAATGAGTAAAATCATGGTCCGTTCGAAGCGGACAAGAACAATTATATATAAGAAGTAGTGCCTTTGTCAATAGGTTTGCAGCAAAGAATCAGTCCTTTGCTGCAAGTGATGTTTCCAATTTCAAATCTTCGATGAGTTCCCCGTTGACATGATAAAACTGAAGCTGCACCTGAGCGAGTGTTTCCCACTCTAAAATGGCGTAGGTGGGCTCGTCCCGGTCTCTTGGCAGCCTTGCACTACCCGGGTTAATAAATAAAGTGTCTTTTACTTTCTCAGCACCTGCTATGTGGGAATGGCCGAAACAAGCCACTTGAGCACCCACCTCTTCAGCCTTGTATGAGAGGGGCATTAAAGTGGATTTCACTTGGAATAGATGGCCATGGGCCACTAAAAAAGTCAGGTCTCCGACTTCCACAACTTGCTCATTTTCCATTTCAGGTTCAAAATCACAGTTTCCCTTTGCGTAATAGAACCCTTCTAACTCAGCGGAGTTGTAAGGTAATTCTGAATCTCCGCAGTGGATCATCGCATCAACACTTTCATGTCTTTGTTTAATTTCCACTACTTCTTCTGTTAATCCATGAGTGTCACTAATAATCAGTACTTTAGGCATTAATCAACACCTCTTTCAAGCTTGAGTCTTAAGCCATTCTTCTATTTGTTTAATTGCATGATGGCGATGACTTATTTTATTTTTTTCATCTGAAGTATGCTCTGCCATTGTACGCGAAGCACCTTTCGGAATGAAGACAGGATCATAACCGAACCCGTGACTACCCTGTGGCTCGTTGGCAATGCTGCCTTCACACGTCCCTCTTTTTACAATAGTTGCAGCCCCAGGACGAGCTACTGCAACAGCACAAACAAACCTTGCATCTCTTTGACTTTCCGGGATACCTTCTAGATTGTTCAGCAGTTTTTGTAAATTTTCATTGTCATCTTTCTCTATTCCTGCATATCGTGCGGAATAAACCCCCGGTGCGCCATTTAAAGCATCTACTTCTAATCCTGAATCATCTGCTACAACAGGAATATTCAGTTGTTCCATCATTGTTTGCGCTTTAATGACGGCGTTCTCTTCAAACGTCGTGCCCGTTTCTTCTATATCAATACTTTCGTCTAAGTCGAGAAGAGACTTTACTGATATATTATATTTTGAGAACATATCTCGGAATTCACCGATTTTTCCTTCATTCTTAGTGGCCACTAATAACTCTTTCATGGTTTATTTAGTCACTCCGGACTTTGCACGAATGACATCTGCCCATTCACCGATCGCTTCATCCTGAAGTTTAATAATATCTTCTACGCCTTTTTCTGCAAGAGCAAGCATTTTTTGTAATTGCTTCATTGAAAAAGTAGCTTCCTCTCCCGTTCCTTGCACTTCAACAAATTCCCCTTGCCCTGTCATGATGACGTTCATATCTACTTGAGCCTTACTGTCTTCTTCATAGCACAAATCAAGTATTTCATTGCCATCAGGTAATACACCTACAGAAATAGCTGTCAGAAAATCTGTAATGGGAAGTTCTTTAATGGAGCCTTTCTTCACTAATTTCCCTAATGCTATTACGACCGCAACGAAAGCTCCTGTAATCGAAGCCGTACGTGTACCTCCATCTGCCTGTATGACATCACAGTCTACCCAAACGGTACGCTCACCAATTTTATCTAAATCCACGACAGCACGTAAGGAACGTCCAATCAAACGTTGGATTTCCATTGTCCGGCCGGAAACTTTCCCTTTAGAAGACTCACGGATATTCCGCTGTTCAGTTGCTCTTGGCAGCATTGCATATTCTGCTGTAATCCATCCTTTTCCTTGATTACGTAAAAAAGGAGGCACACGGTCTTCTACACTAGCGTTACATATTACTTTTGTATCGCCAAAACTGATAAGTACGGACCCTTCTGGATGTTTCACATAGTCTGTTTCTATTGTAACGTTTCTTAATTCGTTAACCTCACGATCATCATTTCTCATAGATGAACGACCTCCTTTTTCTACATCATTATCCTTGCCCATCTTAACACAAAATACATCCGCTCGGTAGTTTAACCAAAAAGGAAGAAGCGTTCCAAAAGGATTAACTTTCGGAACGCTTCTTTCTCATCAAGAACTCTTATACTACTCTTATACTTCTTCTGCTCCGCTGATATCTGAGCGGGAAACCGGTTCTGCAAGTGGTTCTCCAGATTCATTCATCACCTGTTCTGCACCATCCACCTGTACCTCTACGGATTCTACATCAGAAAGATCCGTCAAACTCAACACAAGGCTTGCTAATGCTGCATTAGACAAAGAAGGATTGTCAGCCCCTGTTAATATTTTCTCATTGAAAGATACAGACAACACGCCATTTTCAAGTCTGGAACTGACCATTTCCGCTCCTTCATTGAAAGGATTCATCAGAGAACCACCTAATTCTGGTCCATTGAGGAGTGCTTGTACCATAGCTGCATATTCATCCTCCCCTTTCTCCACCCTAGTGGTTACAGGGACGTGATAAACCTGGTCACCGTTTTGAGCTGGGAAATATACGGTGACGGCTTCACTGTTCAGTACATCAGTTTGAACACCCACAAGATGGTTAATCCCGTCAGAGCGGGAAACCCCTTTTGTAATTGGGGTCCCGTCTACAGGCATAACTTCTTGTTCATGACCATTAATCCACAGCTTAATACGGTTTACATTATCAAATTGGGTTAATGTATATGTCATCGCTTGAAGAATCTTTTCTTCCTCTTTCGCATCGTAATTTCGGAATTCCTCTGAAACATCAACGACCAATGTTCCATCCTCTTGAGGGTTCAAACCTAATATCTGTGTTCCCGCTGGTAAAACGGCCTGGAATCCATTCGGAAGAAGGTTTGTTACAGGCCCATCTTTCACTAGATATTCCAATGCCTGAGCGGCTACCTCCTTGGATGCAGGGAGCTCTAAGGTCTGAGGGGCAATCATACCATTTGCATCCATCAAGTACAGCTCACGCGCAACCGTGGATGAAGCAGATTCACCTTCCGAATCTTCGCCAGCCCCATCTGTTTCTTCCCCATCTCCTTCGGGTTGAGGTTCCTCACTACTCGGATCAGGTGTCGTGGTCGCCTCCTCTTCTGGTGTATCCATTTTCTCTAACGATTGCTCTCCTTCAAAAAGGCAGCCTGTCAGCAACCCTGTACTCAATAATAATAAAACTACAAGCAAAAAGGGTTTGTAGCCATACTTCTTCATAGTTTTCCCTCCTGAGATAGATTGTACTACCATATATACGAGCCCCATGGAGGATTAGACCAGAGAATTTCAGACAGCCTTTGTATAATACGCCTTCCTTGAATGGAATAAGTTCAAAAGAATCTGATTAGATCTTTCGTTGAATATGAAGTAATATATGTACGCCTGTACCCTTCAGGCGAAAAAGAGCGGAAGAAATTATGTCATACTGCATGTAAAAAGCTCAGCCATCAGAGGGCTGAGCTTTTTACACTTTCTAATTCAACTAATTTCAGAATTTTTATCGGTTCTTCAAACCAGCTATTTGCAACCATGCGGAACTTTTCCATATCACCAGTCGTATAAAATTCATGTTCAGGAGGAGTATCATACGTATCCAGGGCTTTATGGTAAGCAAGAATCAAACTAGCTTCTCTTGCAGTTTCTTCACCTGAACTGATGACCTGGATATGATTTCCCATTTCTTCCTGTACCAAATCCTTGATTAATGGATAATGTGTGCAACCAAGTATCAATGTATCAATATGATTCATTTCCTTCAAAGGCTGTAATGTTCTGGAAACGATCCCTTGTGCTCTTTTACCTGCCAAAATACCCTCCTCCACCATAGGTACGAAAGGCGGACAGGCTAGATCATTGACACGAATCGCCTGATCGATGGACTTCAAGGCTTCAGGATACGCCTTACTCTGTATCGTACCTTCCGTGCCTATGACTCCGATCCGTTTATTTTGACTCACTTTGATGGCAGCCCTTGCCCCTGGTTCTATGACTCCGATCACTGGGACTGGTAATTCTTCCTGCAACTCTTCTAATGTATAAGCTGTTGCAGTATTACAAGCAATGACGAGCATTTTTATATCTTTTCCTAATAAATGATTCACCATCTGCCATGTATAAGCTCTCACTTCTTCTTCTGAACGAGGTCCATAGGGACACCTTTTCGTATCTCCCAAATAGATGAATCTTTCTCTTGGCAGTTGACGCATCAGCTCACGCGCTACAGTTAAGCCGCCAACGCCAGAATCTATGACTCCGATCGGTTGTTTCACTTCGCATCCCTCATTTATTGCTTAGTTGTCCTGCTCCTGGTCTGTTTCTCTCATTTTTTCATGAAGTACATGCAACAGACGGTTTAAAGTATCTACATCATCCTCCGATACATCTTTAAGAACTTCCTCTAAGTAATTTTGCCGTTTTTCAATCACTTCATGTATGATCTGCTTACCTTTCTCTAATACATGTATACGTACGACCCTGCGATCTTTAGGGTCTCTCACACGTTCCACCAAATCATTGTTCTCCATGCGGTCGACCAAGTCAGTAGTCGTACTGCAAGCTAAATGAATATAATTGGAAAGTTCACCTATCGTCATATCCCCTTTTTCCAATAACCACTGCAGTGCAACAAACTGCGGTGCTGTAATCGGGTAATGATTCAAGATTACTCGTCCTCTTTGTTTGACGATTCCAGATATGTAACGTAGTTCCTTCTCTACATCTGCCACCATGGACGTCTGTTGTGATTTTGTCACCTTCAGCACTCCTAACGAAAATACTTTGTAAACCTTATTCTCATGGTTATGCGGTAAAAATTCAAGGTAATTGATATTAAATATACAAAAAACCCTTCCAGGTATAGCTTAAAATCACAATACCTGAAAGGCTTCTCCCATTCCAAAAACAATACCGTGCTTTTCTATGGAGATTACAATTCCAGTTCACCCATACGTAGCAGTTCAACAACTGCCTGTGACCGTCCCTTCACCCCTAGCTTTTGCATTGCGTTTGAAATGTGATTCCGCACAGTTTTCTCTGAAATAAAGAGCTCTTTTGCGATCTCCCTTGTCGTTTTGTCCTGTACTAGAAGCTCGAAAACTTCTCGCTCCCGCTTGGTAAGAATTTGTGTTGGCCGATAGCCGTCCTCCTTCACAAGCGCACCCCTCCTTGTTGTTTCTGAGCTATTAAAAGGGGAATTATTTAGTCAATGTATCGTATGAGTCGGAAGGTTGCCCTGTGCTACGCTTTCATGATTTAGACACAAGCCCGAGCTCTTGAGCTTTAAAAAGGGCTTCAGTTCTGGAGCGGACATTCAGTTTATTGAATACCCCGGTAAGCGTGTACTCGACACTCCTCTGCGACATGTGTAATGTTTGAGCGATCTCACGATTGGTAAAACCAGATGCGACTTCTTTCAAAATCGATTGTTCTTTTTCGTTCAACGAAAATCCATTGCAATCGGAGGAATCAGATGTTTCACTTACGCTCGCTTCTGAACGGCGCAATTGTTTGAACAAATTCAAGGGAATCACTACCTCGTCTCTGGAAGCACAACGGATAGCCGTTACAAGTTGTTCGCTTGTCGCCGTTTTACTTACGAAGCCATTGATATCTGCTTCCACCAGCATATTGAAATGGGTGCTCAAATCAAACCCAGTATATATGAGCAGTTTTAAATCAGGGTATGTTTTTCTAATACTTTTGGCCAGTTCAATTCCATTCATCCCTGGCATGTATAAATCAAGCA
Organism: Halobacillus litoralis; assembly: GCF_004101865.1. NCBI lineage: Bacteria > Bacillati > Bacillota > Bacilli > Caryophanales > Bacillaceae > Halobacillus > Halobacillus litoralis. Next base: position 3,640,813 of record NZ_CP026118.1, on the reverse strand, counting down.
GTAATATATCATATTGATTCTTTTTCAGCAGCTGTTCTACCTGTTCATTTTCATAGGTGACATCCACCTTCATATCCGCTTCTTGTTCCAACATTGATTTAGTACCAGCCCCTACTGCAGGGTGGTCATCTACAATCAAAACTTTCGTCATACTTGAACCTCCTTGTTAGCCGTACAAGGAAACGTAACAATCGTTTTAAACCCTTCTCCCGGCGCTGTCTCAATTTCTAAGTGACCATTCAAACCGTTTACACGTTGTTCAATTCCAGAAAGACCAATATGGGAGAACAGATCCCGCCTTACGGAATAATCCATCCCTTTTCCATTATCTGAATATAACAACATGACTTGATTTCCATCATTTGATAAAGATAATTTCACTATTTTAGCATCTGAGTGTTTCATTGCATTCGTCAAAAGTTCCTGAACAATCCGAAAGATTGCCAGAATCCGTTCTTGATCCAATTCTGCATCGAACCTTTCATTGGTGAAGTACACCGTAAAATTCGATCTTAACTGATATTGATGAATCAAGTTTTTCAATGACTGAACGAGACCTAGTTCTTCTATGAACGCAGGGCGTAATTCATTACAGGTCTCCCGGATCAAATGAATGCTGTCGAGCAGAGACTCCTTGTACATCATAAGTTCTGCATGCAGGCTCCGAGTCAAATCATCCCTGTGACCGATTAAATCATCCATTCTTCTATAAAGATACAACTGTTCCTGAAGGACTGTATCATGCAAATCAATGGATAATTGCTTTCGCTGATTCTCCGCAATCGTGAATAATAATCTGGACAGCCAAGTCGGGTACTTTTGCGTTTGATCATTCTTCAATGTGCGCAGTTCTTTCACTAAATCTTCAATCAGATTCATGTTTTCAATCGCGATGTTCGCATTATATGAGATGGTTTGTAAATAGGTTTTCTCATCGCGGTTCAATGTAGTATAGTCCTTTTTCCCTTTACACCACATCATTGTTAATTTCTCTAAAGAAAATCCAACGATCACTCCGAAACCTTTTTCAGTCTCAATGATAGACCCGATATCAAAACTATGATCATTCAAGTGTTCGTGAAAGTGATCTATGATGTCTTGAGGAATCTTATCGTATACACAATACATGTCACGATCGTTATGTTTGGAATAAATATAAATTTCCCTCACATTCAATACGTTCCGCACTTCGTCTCTCATCACCTTCATCAAGTCGACAGCATTCGATTGGTCTTTCATATCCTGCGCCATTCTGTGCATACTCTCCTGATAACTATAACGGGCAGAAAACAGATAACGCTGCAAACGAAAGTCCAACACTTCTTTAAGAGACAAGAAAATAATCAGTGCCCCATGTATAAATAAATAGTTTTGTATATAATCGATCACTGATAAGGATGCTGGTATTAACCATCCGATGGCAAAGGTTAAGATCAAACTGGGAATAACAGAAAGAATAATATAATACCTTACACGACTGATGACAAAATTTATATCAATCAATTGTTCCCGAGTGACTAAATACATGAATGTAATCGGCAAGGCAATCAGAAAGACTGCTCCTATTTCGAGGGAAATGATTTTAATGCCAAAAGTCAAAGCCGGGATTAAATACAATAATATATAAGGGAAGAAAGCAATCGTCATCCCGATCGCCATATAATTGAATATTGGACCTACAGGAGATTTCTTATATATAAAGAGGCCCCGATAAATTATGAAAAAGAGTACAATATATAAAATCATCAGTAAAGCGCCTGGGACAGAGTTGAAATAATCTGGGTATTGCTTCGTAATCAGAAAATAACTTTCAAAGAAAGAGACAAGAAGTACGAAGGCATATAGAAAATATATTATTTTTTTCGAAAACCAGTAAATTTGTAACTCTTGAAAATAATTATATAAAAAATGAACCAACATAACAGGAGAGATTAAAAATAAACTCGTGTTTAAGAACAAGCTATATAAATCATCCCTCACTGCACCACTATTGCTCAAATAACCAGTAGCAACCGCCAGGAAAAATAATATTAACTGCTCAGCTGAATAGCGCTTTGGGACACGTTTGTGAACAAGATAGGAGATTCCTAAGATAACGATGAAAAAGAGTACAGGAAGAATAATATATAAAATCCAATGCAAAGGACTCGATTGATTTATGTTTTCATATAAGATTTCTCTCCCTGTATATTCTACTAAAAATGATTCAGCCTTTTCCACCTCATCAAACATAGCTACAGATTGATGCTCTCCAGGTTTATTGCCGTTAATGGTCTGGATCTCTCCACCAACTGGGACGCTATGACGGTCCGCCCAGCTGCCATTCTCCACATTGACAATGACCCATTCTTCCTTTTGCTTATCTACATCAATACCTAAGAAAGGCTGAGTAATGGAATGTATAATCAAGTAACATGCTGATAATATGAAAAATGATAAAACGATCCATTGGGACCATTTGAAATTACGCATACTATATCCATCCTTAAACGAATTCAATCAAGTCTATTATACTATCGATAAGAAGTCCTACAACCCCTTCTCCTATAGAAATTATTGTAACTTTTCACCCTTGTACTAAAAGAAAACAAATTAAAGACGAACACACACGTTTCAATTGGCATTTTTCACAGGAAGGAATGCAGCGAAACCTTGTATGAGCGGACAGTTACAGTGTGTTTAAAGATTATATTTCAAACGGAAAAAACCTCTGTACTTTAAAAAGTACAGAGGTTTCTTAAATGAATTTTATACCCGTTGATCACTGCCAAAGAAGCTTTTGAAAGATTCAATGGCTGTATCACGGTTCAAGGCAGCAATTGAAGTTGTCAATGGAATTCCTTTTGGACAGGCCTGTACACAGTTTTGTGCATTCCCGCATCCCATTAAGCCTTCTTCATCCATAATTGTCTGAAGTCGCTCACTCTTATTCATTTCCCCTGTCGGGTGGGAGTTGAATAAGCGAACTTGAGAAAGCGCAGCTGGACCTATAAAGTCAGATTTATCATTAACGTTCGGACAAGCTTCCAGGCATACCCCGCATGTCATACATTTAGAAAGTTCGTAAGCCCATTGACGCTTACTTTCAGGCATCTTAGGTCCTGGTCCAAGGTCGTGTGTTCCATCAATCGGAATCCATCCTTTGACTTTCTTCAAGGAATCGAACATGCGACTGCGATCCACAGCAAGGTCGCGATTCACAGGGAATGTTGTCATTGGTTCAAGACGAATCGGTTGTTCCAACTGGTCGACTAGAGCAGTACATGATTGCCTTGGTGTACCATTGATCACCATAGAACAAGCCCCACAAACTTCTTCTAAACACCCCATGTCCCAATAAACCGGTGTGGTCGCTTCTCCGTTTGCATTGACAGGATTACGGCGAACTTCCATCAGAGCGGAGATGACATTCATATTCTCACGATAAGGTATCTCAAACTTTTCTTCGTAAGAGGGCTTATCTGGATGATCCTGACGGGTGATAATAAACGTTATCGTTTTATTTTCGCTCATGATGCATAACCTCCTTTATTTACTTTTCGAATAATCACGTTTACGAGGTTCGATTAATGATGTATCCACTTCATCATATCGGAAGACGGGCTTGTTATTTTCTTTATCATAACTAGCTACTGTCGTCTTCAGAAATTCTTCGTCGTTTCGTTCAGGAAACTCTGGCTTATAGTGTGCGCCACGGCTCTCGTTACGGTTATACGCCCCTTGAGTAATTACACGCGCTAACTGAAGCATGTTCCAAAGCTGACGTGTGAACATTGCGCCCTGGTTGCTCCAACGAGAGGTATCGTTGATATTAATTCGTTTATAACGATCCATCAGTTCCAGAATCTTCTCATCGGTTTTGAGAAGTTTATCATTCTCACGCACAACGGTTACATTATCCGTCATCCATTCACCAAGTTCTTTATGGATCTGATAGGCGTTTTCATCGCCATCCATGTTCATGATATCTTCAAATTTCTGTTGTTCTTCTTTAACTTTTTCATCAAAAAGTGCTGAAGTCATGTCATCAGAAATTTTATCGAGACCTTCGGTATATTTCACTGCATTCGGTCCTGCCTCCATACCACCAAAGATAGATGATAATAAGGAATTCGCACCCAGGCGGTTACCACCATGCTGTGTATAATCACATTCTCCGGCAGCAAAGATGCCTGGAATGTTTGTCATTTGGTCAAAATCAACCCACATACCACCCATAGAATAATGGACAGCCGGGAAAATTTTCATCGGAACTTTCTTCGGATCGTCTCCTACGAACTTTTCATAAATTTCAATGATACCGCCAAGTTTAACGTCCAACTCTTTAGGGTCTTTATGAGACAAGTCCAAATAAACCATGTTTTCGCCATTGATTCCCAGTTTTTGGTTTACACACACATCAAATATTTCACGTGTGGCAATATCACGCGGTACAAGATTTCCATATGCCGGGTATTTCTCTTCAAGGAAATACCAGGGCTCACCATCTTTATATGTCCATACTCTTCCACCCTCACCACGAGCAGACTCGCTCATAAGGCGGAGCTTATCATCTCCTGGAATTGCAGTAGGGTGAATTTGTATGAACTCACCGTTTGCATAGTCAACCCCTTGCTGGTAAAGAGCGCCCGCTGCGGACCCTGTATTGATGACAGAATTCGTGGACTTACCGAAAATGATTCCAGGCCCGCCAGTTGCCATGATAACTGCATCTGCTGGAAAGGCTTTGATTTCATGGTCGCTCAGGTTTTGACCGACAATTCCACGACTGATGCCTTTTTCATCAACAATCGCCGAGAGGAATTCCCAGTTTTCATATTTAGTAACCAAACCGTTCACTTCGTGGCGACGAACTTGCTCGTCCAATGCATATAGTAGCTGTTGACCAGTCGTAGCACCTGCATAAGCGGTACGGTGGTGTTGAGTACCTCCGAAGCGGCGGAAATCAAGCAATCCTTCCGGTGTACGGTTGAACATGACACCCATACGGTCCAACAAGTGGATAATTCCTGGTGCAGCATCACACATTGCTTTTACAGGAGGTTGGTTTGCTAGGAAGTCCCCCCCATATACTGTATCGTCAAAGTGTTCCCATGGTGAGTCTCCTTCACCTTTTGTATTAACAGCTCCGTTAATTCCACCTTGGGCACATACAGAGTGAGAACGCTTAACAGGTACAATAGATAACAGATCTACGTGAACCCCTTGTTCCGCTGCTTTAATTGTTGCCATTAGGCCGGCTAAACCACCACCGACAACAACAATATTTCGATTTGTCATGATTGAAGCTCACTCCCTTAAATACTAAAATCTACCTCTACATGTCTTAAATTGAGTCAATATAAATTTAACTGCCGTATGCAAATTGGATCAGTGTACGTACACCGACATAAGAAATGGCAACGAAAATGATGATGCTCGCATAAGTCATGATCAATTGTGAGCGTGGAGATACAGTGATCCCCCAGCTGACGAAAAATGACCATAATCCATTAGAAAAGTGGAAAGTAGTTGATATAACCCCTACTATGTAGAACCAAAAGAAAAACGGCTCAGTAAGGATGCCTTCCATCAACTGGTAATTCAAGTCAGCCCATCCGAAACCGATGGCAATCCTTGTTTCCCAAACATGCCATGCGATGAAAATGAGCGTAATGATTCCAGTAATTCGTTGGAATATGAACATCCAGTTTCTGAAATAACCGAAATTCGATAAGTTGCTCTTAGCTGTGAATGCAATATACACCCCATATATGGAATGAAATAATAGTGGTAAGAAGATAATGAAAATCTCCAGTACATAACGATATGGCAAGCTCTCCATGAAATGAGCTGCTGCGTTAAATGCTTCTGGTCCACGTGTTGCAAAAAAGTTCACAGTCAAGTGTTGGATCAAAAAGATCCCGATAGGTACTACTCCTAAAAGTGAATGCAGTCTTCGATTGACGTATCCGCGTGTTCCCGCCATATTTACCCCCCTCATGATGATAGCAGATTAAAAACAACATTATTCAGACAGTTAAGCGCTTTTATAACAACTTAAAAATAATAGGAAAAGCCCCTCTTTCCTAATACACGTCTGACGAATGTGCAATTTGTGACATGTTTATTGTACTTCTATCATGTATAAGCGTCAAGAAAGCACGTTTATAAAATCCTCAAAAATACACATTTATTTCCTTTGGATTAAATGAAATAATTATCATTGCGCCGATTTCCATTTCGAGTGATAATAAAGGATAGAAAGGAATGAGCGTTTTGAAAGAATCTACAAAGTTAACGACCAGCAACATTTCATCGCTTGTAGGCACTGGAGCAGGATTCGACCTGATGCGTTATTATACTCTCCCTGACTTTTTGGGAAAGGATGCTCCCTATCTACTCTATTACATGGGAAAAAACATGGCTAGACAGACAAGCATATCCACCTTTGAGGAGCTTTATGAATTTTTCCAGTACATGGGATGGGGAGAATTGAAACTGGTGCAGGAAAAAAAGAAAGAAATGAAATTCCACCTCACGGGCCATGTGATAGAAAAGCGACTTCATCAAAAGATATTTCATGTCGAGTTTCGTCTAGAGTGCGGCTTTTTATCTGAAACCATTCAACAAATCACTGGACATACATATGAGTGTTTTGAAGAAAAGAATACAAAAGAAAATTTCATTGAAATCAAAGCTATGAAAGGTTGAACGGTTGTCAGCAACAAGTGAGGCCACTTACCCCTGTCACTGTTCAACAATCCACAGAAGAACCAGCTGTCAATCTTCCGCTGGTTCTTCTTCTTGATTTAAGTGGATTAGAATCGTATTCGCTACAGGTTCCGGCACGCCTAATCGTGTAATTTCATTCAATTCAGCATTTTTTATATCATGCAATGATTTAAAATGACGAAGCAGCAACCTTCTTCTTTTTTGGCCGACACCAGGGATGTTATCCAACTCAGATTGAATGGCCCCTTTTCCACGCAATTGACGGTGGAATGAAATTGCAAAACGGTGCACCTCATCCTGTATCCTTTGCACTAAATAAAACTCCTGTGATTTCCGGTCCAAATCAACTGGAACAGGTGGATCCCCATAAAGTAATTCGCTCGTTTTGTGTTTATCATCTTTTGCTAAACCACACAGAGGAACATCCAGCCCTAATTCATTTTCCAACACATCAAGGGCTGCTGTCATTTGTCCTTTTCCTCCATCCACCACAATCAAGTCGGGAAGGGGGAGATCTTCTTTCAACACACGTTTATATCTGCGCCTCACTACTTCTCTCATCGTTTCATAATCGTCAGGTCCTTCGACATCCCGTACTTTATACTTTCTGTATTCTTTTTTATTTGGTTTGCCGTCGATGAAGACGACCATCGCTGAAACCGGGTCGACCCCCTGGATATTTGAGTTATCAAAAGCCTCTATGCGATGCGGTGTTTCAATATGAAGATGGTTGCCTAAAGATTCAACAGCTTTAATCGTTCTTTCTTCATCTCTTTCTATTAATGCGAATTTTTCTTCTAATGATATTTCGGCATTCTTCATGGCCAGCTCAACCAGTTCTTTCTTTCTCCCTCTCATCGGGATATGAACTTTCGTTTCAAGTGCACCTTCTAATACATCCACATCTGTAGCCACCGGTACAAGAATCTGCTTAGGATATGGGTGGTTCTGGTGTAAATAAAACCGTCCAATATAGCTCAGGAATGTTTCTTCAGGGTCATCAAAGAACGGAAATAGAGCGACATCACGTTCAATCAATTTACCTTGTCGAACAAAGAAGACCTGAACACACATCCAGCCTTTATCATATGAATACCCAAAAACATCTCGATCCACTTGGTCATTCATTGTCATTTTCTGCTGTTCCATCACTGATTCAATGTGTTCGGTTTGATCCCGCAGTTCTTTCGCCCTTTCAAAATCAAGATCCTCTGAAGCTTCATACATCCTTTTCTTAAGATCCTTCTTAATTTCAGTATGCCCACCATTTAAGAAGGAAGTGATGTTCTGGACAATTTCTTCATTCGTATTTTTAGAAACCTTGAATTCACACGGACCTAAACATTGATGCATGTGATAATAAAGACAAACACGATCTGGCATGGTATTGCATTTTCTCAGTGGATATAACCGATCCAGTAATTTCTTTGTTTCACGGGCTGCGATAACATTAGGATAGGGTCCGAAATACTTCCCTTTATCTTTTTTAACATTCCTTGTCACAATCAATCTGGGGTGGCGCTCAGCTGTAACTTTCAAGTATGGATAGGTCTTGTCATCTTTAAGAAGGACATTATACTTTGGATCGTATTTCTTGATTAAATTCATTTCCAAAATCAAAGCTTCAATCTCTGATGTTGTTACTATATATTCAAAATCTATGATTTCACGGACTAACCGCTGCGTTTTGCCATCGTGAGCTCCAGTAAAATAAGAACGGACCCTGTTTTTTAAAACTTTGGATTTACCTACATATATAATGGTTCCATTCTTATCTTTCATCAAATAGCATCCGGGCTGGTCAGGCAATACTGCAAGTTTTTCTTTTATCGTTAAATTCATAATGATTCACTCCATCACTTCGAGAAGTTTATATAAAGAAAATACCACACTGGTGAAAAGTTATGCATTATAAAAGCCGCGCTGCTTGGCAACGCGGCTTTTATAACGGAAAACTCATTCTTAGGAATGCTTAGAAATCAATTCAGCCAGAGCTTCTTTAGGTTGGAAACCGATAACTTGGTCTACAACTTGCCCGTCTTTGAAAAGAAGGAGTGTCGGAATACTCATAACTCCGTACTTTCCAGCTGTCTCCTGGTTCTCATCTACATCCAACTTAACGATTTTCACTTGATCGCTCATTTCTTCATCTAACTCTTCAAGTACAGGAGCGATCATTTTACAAGGGCCACACCAAGGAGCCCAAAAATCAGCCAGGACAAGTCCTTGTTTTGTTTCTTCAGTAAAGTTTTGATCAGTCGCTTTTACAATTGCCATACTATAATTCCTCCTCGACCAATAGTCTGTTTAGAGTATATCACTATCTATTTTTAGTGACTAACAATTTGTTTATACCTTATTTAAACACGGAATAAAGCCGAAGCCAAATATTTGGCTTCGGCTTTAAGGTAAAAATTATGCGTTGACTTTCATTTCTTTCACTTCTTCGATCAATTTAGGTACGACATCAAACAAATCTCCTACAATCCCATAGTCAGCTACATTGAATATGTTTGCTTCTGGATCTTTATTGATCGCAACGATTACTTTGGAGTTAGACATTCCCGCTAAGTGTTGAATTGCTCCTGAAATTCCGCATGCGATATACAAATCAGGGGTGACGACTTTCCCTGTCTGCCCAATTTGCAAGGAATAATCACAATACCCAGCGTCACAGGCTCCCCGCGAAGCTCCTACGGTTCCACCTAGGACTTCTGCCAGTTTTTCCAAAGGCTCAAATCCTTCTTCACTTTTCACACCGCGGCCACCGGCAATGATTACTTTCGCCTCGGATAAGTCGATACCATCCGAAGACTTACGAAGAATGTCCTTGATCACTGTGCGGATATTCGTGATCTCCACATCTTTTTCAGTGACTTCTCCACTCAATGAATCGTTACGCTCCATTGCAGGAATATTGTTCGGACGGATAGTAGCGAAAATAAGTCCATCTGTTATTTCTTTTTTCTCAAAAGCTTTACCTGAGTATATCGGACGCGTGAAAACGATATTGCCACTTTCAGCAACAACTTCAGTAGAGTCCGATATTAAACCGGATTCAAGTTTACTTGCTAATTTGGGTGTCAGATCTTTGCCGATAGCCGTGTGACCCATAATGATTCCTTCTGGGGACTCATCTTCAATCACTTGATAAACCGCTTGACCATAACCATCAGATGTATACGTTTTCAATTCCGGGTTTGAAATTGTAATTACACGTGCCGCCCCATGATAAACCATTTCTTGACCCATTTCGTCCAAATCGCCATCACCACATAAGACTCCGACGACTTCGCCTCCGTCACTCACGATATTTGCTGCAGCAATAGCTTCAAACGTTACATTACGTAATGAACCTTCTTTAGCTTCTCCGATCACTAATACTTTTTTACTCATAACGATTCTCCTTTCCCTTCCTCTATTTACAGTACTTTAGCTTCTGTTTTCAGTAACGAAACGAGTTCTTTCACTTGATCATCTACTTCGCCTTCTAGCACTTTACCAGCTTGTTTTTCCGGTGGAAGGAAAATCTCAGTAGTCTTCGTCTTAGGTTCAACCTCATCTTCATCTAGATCGAGATCGTCTATTTCCAATTCATCCAAAGGCTTTTTCTTAGCTTTCATGATTCCTGGTAAAGATGGATATCTAGGCTCGTTCAACCCTTGCTGGCACGTAACGAGCAATGGAAGACTTGTTTCTACTTTCTCTACATCCCCTTCAACATCCCTTTCAATATTGACGGTCGATCCATCAATGTCAATACTTGTAATCGTCGTTACACAAGGGATATCTAAACGTTCTGCTAAGCGAGGACCTACTTGGCCACTAGCTTCATCAATTGCTACGTTTCCTCCTAAGATGATATCCACTTCACGATCCTTGAAGAATGATTCCAGAATTTTCACTGTAGTGAACTGGTCTCCTTCCTCAAGATCGTCTTCGGTATTGATCAGGACAGCCTTGTCAGCCCCCATTGCTAAAGCGGTTCGAAGTTGTTTCTCAGCTTCCTCTTCCCCAATGGTCACGACTGTAACTTCTCCGCCATGCTCCTCGCGGATATTGATAGCTTCTTCAACTGCATATTCATCGTATGGGTTAATGATGAATTCAGCACCATCATCTTCAATGACCCCGTTGTTGACGGAAATTTTCTCTTCTGTGTCAAAGGTTCTTTTCAGTAAGACGTAAATATTCATGTATATTACCTCCTGGACTATTGATCTTTAAACTCTGGACTTCTTTTCTCAATAAATGCCTGTATGCCTTCCTTGGCATCTTCATTGCCGAAGACTTCACCAAATGCCTTTGCCTCTGCGCTTACACCTGTTTCAAATTGCGAAGTGTGAGCAAATGGAATCAAGTTCATCACATGATTTATTGTGGGGCCACTTTTACTGGCAATGGCTTTCGCAAGTTTTTCTGCTGCAACAAAAAGCTCTTCGTTCGTAAAGCTTTGGTTCGCCAACCCTATTTGCACGGCTTCTCGTCCTGTTATCGGGATTCCTGATAAAATCATTTCGTAAGCCTTAGCTGTCCCTACATGCCTTGGAAGACGCTGGGTTCCAGCGAATCCCGGAATAATTCCGAGGTTCAATTCCGGCAAGCCCAATTTTGCATCATCAGCTACATAACGTATATGGCAGGACATAGCTAACTCTAACCCGCCACCTAAGGCTGCCCCATGAATCGCAGCAATAACTGGTATGGGGAAGTGTTCAATCCTGTTGAATAGTTCCTGGCCTTTTCCTGACAATTCTGTATAATCAGAAGCTCCCTGCAGGGAAGTAAATTCTTTAATATCTGCTCCCGCCGAGAAGAATTTGCCCTCACCCTTCAACAATATCGCTTTTACAGAACAATCCTTCTCGATTTTATCCAGCTCTTTTGAAAGATCTTGCAAAATCGTACTTGATAATGCATTGGCAGGTGGACTCTGGATGGTTATCTCCGCTACGTTTTCCTTGACTTGCAATGTTAAAGTAGACAAAATGACATCTCCTTTTCACTGACCGTTATGGGCTAATCCATGAATAATCAAGCTATGGACTTCTTTCGCCTGGTCTACTATGTTATATCGCTGGTCTTTCATGACCCAATTGGTCACCGTCTCATCCATAGTGCCAAAAATCATTTGACGTACAAGACGGCGATCAAGGCCAGTGCGGAACAGCTTTTCCTCTACACCCTCTTCAACGATTTGATCAATGACTTTAAGGTAGCGTTTCAATACAAGATTGATTTTTTGTCTCAATTCTTTGTTTGATTGACGCAATTCCAACTGTGTCACAATCGCAAGATGATGATCGGCAGACAGCTGTTCAAAATGAGTGTGGATCAGAGTGAACAGTTTTTGTTCAGCTGACTGCTTTGAGGTTGTTTCCTGCTCGATTTTTTCTATGAACTGCCCCATCTTTTCTTGGAACAGAGATACGAGGATATCTTCCTTGTTTTTAAAATAAAGATAAATGGTTCCATCAGCCACTCCCGCTTTTTTTGCGATCTTTGATACTTGCGAGGAGTGGTATCCATTTTCAGCAATGACTTCGACTGCTGCATCGATAATTTGTTTGAACTTAGGTTTGTTTTTTTTCACTGTCTATCTCCGCCTATCCATACCAAAAATGAATGAATCATCATTCACCTATTATTCTACAATCAAGGAAATATTCTGTCAACTTTTCTTTTTAGAGACACTACTGAACACTCTCAGACTCCTCATACTTCTGTTTTTCTTCCTCAATTAATGTGCGGCGAAGAATTTTACCAACAGCAGTTTTAGGTAACTCATTACGGAATTCGTAAAGACGAGGGACTTTGAAGGCTGCCATATTCTTCCGGCAATATTCATTCAACTCATCTTCTGTAATATCACTGCCTTGCTTTTTGACGATGAAAGCTTTTACTGTCTCGCCACGATATGGATCAGGTACACCGACAATGACCGCTTCCTGTATTTCCGAATGCTCATAAAGGACTTCCTCAACCTCTCGTGGATAAATGTTATAGCCACCAGCAATGATCATATCCTTTTTACGGTCAACTATATAGAAATAACCATCTTCATTCATATAACCCATATCTCCAGTCCTGAACCAGCCGTCCTCACTTAATACCTGGGCTGTTTCCTCAGGCTTGTTCCAATAACCCCTCATTACTTGAGGACCTTTAACAACGATTTCGCCGATTTCACCGTGATCGGATTCTTCATCCGTTTCCATTTTGAAAATCTTTGCATCTGTGTCAGGCCATGGAACTCCTATGCTGCCACTGACTCTTTGCCCCCATACAAAATTGGAATGGGTAACAGGGGAAGTTTCTGTAAGCCCATATCCTTCTACAAGTTTTCCGCCGGTCACTTCTTCAAATCGTTCTTGTACTTCGACTGGTAATGGCGCTGAACCACTGATGCACGCTTCTATAGAAGATAAATCATATTTCTTTAAGTCTGGATGATTCAACAGGGCAATATAAATGGTCGGGGCTCCTGGGAACAAAGTGGGACGTTGTTTTTCAATCACTTTCAAAACGTCTTCAGGTTCGAATTTCGGCATAAGCACCATTCGATTCCCCATCATGACCGACAAATTCATAACAGATGTCATACCATATACATGGAAAAAGGGAAGGATGGCTAAAACAGTTTCTTCACCATCTTTACATTTGTACAACCATTTCTTAGACATTTGGGTATTTACGACTAAATTGTAGTGTGTAAGCATTACACCCTTCGGAAAACCGGTGGTACCTCCAGTGTATTGTAGAAGAGCCAAGTCTTCCAGAGGATCGATTTCAACAGGCTTTACATCTCCACTGCTTGTTTTCAACATGTGTGTCCATAAATGTGTATCTGTAGATTGTTCTGGTTTAACAAGCACTTGATATTGCCTTTTTTGAATAAACGGGTAAATTTTGTTTTTAGGAAACGGCAGGTAATCTTTAATACCTGTCACAATGATGTGTTCTAGGGACGTGTCTGGTTTCACATTCGCCGCCTTCGGATAAAGGACATCCAAACAAATGATCATCTTGGTACCCGAATCATTCAATTGATACTCCAATTCCCTTTCCATATACAATGGGTTTGTCTGAACGACGATTCCACCAGCCATCAGCACTCCATAATAAGCGATGACGGACTGTGGACAGTTGGGAAGCATAATCGAAACACGGTCACCTTTTTCTAAGCCTAAACTCTGCAGATAACTGGCGAGGGACTGTGCCTGGTCGTACAATTCCTCATAGGTAAGCTCTTTCCCCATAAAATAAAGCGCTTTCTTTTTACCGTAAACTTCTGCACTCGCTTTCAAATAATCGTGCAATGGACGATTATCGTATTCCAGGCTGACTGGGACTTCTGGTGGGTAATGCTTATGCCATGGACGTTGAAAGGTTGTCATACATGCATGCCTCCCTTTTAGTTGTCTTCTATTCTATTATAACGACTAAAGAATCATTTTTGAAATATTATTTTAAATTTTGAAAATTTTACATAAATAGGGGGGGGAGTTATGAAAAAAGTCCTTTCCGGAGAAAGAACTTTTTAATTATAGGATGAAGAACAGTACACCAACAATCAGGAATAGTGTGGCTACCACCATCAGTATTTTAGCTAAAGTTTCCACATGTCTCTCCCCTTAAATGATATTCGCTCCAATCACATAAGAAAGTCCTACAGATATGATTAACGATATAAATCCGACCGCCCGGTTATCAGCCGCTATTTCCTTATCGATTTTAAAAGAAGGGGTTAGAAATTCAAAAATGAAATAGCCAAATAACAGAAGGACGAAACCATATAACCCCCACCCCATCGTTTGAATGAGTGAATCATTATGTTCAATCGAAAAACGAAAAATATTAGCGATTCCGAATATCTTACCTCCGGTAGCCATAGCTACTGCAATATTTCCTTTTTTTATTTCTTCCCAATTGTTATATGAAGTCACGATTTCGAAAACTGCCATGAAAACGATGAGACAAAGGACTACGACACTGTAGCGTGCAGCTGTTTCGACTAACGTATATTCCCAAAAAACACTCATAATTCGCCCTCCCCCTTACCTTTCCATTTTAACGGAGTTCTAATACAGTAACTCCACTTCCACCTTCATTCATTCCCCCGGCACGGTGGCTGGAGATATTCCGATGGTTCTTAGCGAAATTTTGGACGGCTGTTCTCAGTGCTCCTGTTCCTTTTCCGTGGATGATGGAAACTGTAGGATAACCAGCAAGCAACGCGTCATCAATGTACTTCTCTAATTTGTTCAAAGCATCTTCATATCGTTCTCCTCGAAGGTCGAGCTCTGTTTTCACATGAAAGCTCTTCCCTTTTACAGTCGCCATCGGCTTCTCTTTATATGGCTGTTTTGCTTTTACGAACTCAAGTTCTTTACGTTTTGCTTTCACCTTCATAACGCCTACTTGTACCTGATACTCATTCTTACCTGTCTTATCAACAATGGTTCCTTGTTGATTCAATGTGAGCAGCTTCACTTCATCACCAGTGTTCAGTTCTTGAGTATCTCTCTTAGGTGCCGGAGACTTCTGTTTCTTTTTAGCTAATTCCGGCTGAGCTTCTTCAAACATTTTACGGGCTTCAATCCACTCATGCTCTTTCATTTGTGCCTGTGATTTCATGTTACGGATTTCACCAACAATGCTTTCCGCTTCTTCTCTTGCTTGTCGAATCGCCTTTTCTGCTTTTGCTTCCGCTTTCTCGTAAAGCTTCTCACGCTGCTCTTCAAACTGATTCCACTTGACCTTCAATTCATTTCTCAGATCTTCAGCTTCCTGAAGGAGACGCTCAGCTTCATTATAATCCTGTTCAGCTTCCCGTTTGGAGTCTTCCAAGGACGCAATCATATTTTCGACACTTTGAGAGTCGACACCAATGTGACTTTTAGCAGAGTTGATAACAGCTTCATCCAACCCCAGCCTCCTGGATATTTCAAATGCATTACTGCGCCCTGGCACTCCGATAAGCAAACGGTATGTCGGTCTGAGAGTTTGGATGTCAAATTCAACAGAAGCATTGATGACTCCTGGGCGATTGTACCCATAGGCTTTCAGTTCAGGGTAGTGAGTTGTTGCAATAACTCTTGCATCCCTTTGCACTACTTCATCCAAAATGGACATAGCTAGCGCGGCACCCTCTTGAGGATCCGTTCCTGCTCCTAATTCATCAAATAGCACAAGTGAGTTATGGTCGACCTGTTTTAAGATATCAACGATGTTTGTCATATGGGAAGAAAAGGTGGACAAGCTCTGCTCAATGGATTGCTCATCGCCGATATCAGCGTATACCTCATCGAATACAGCTAGCTCACAACCGTCCAAGGCAGGAACTTGCAGCCCGGATTGGGCCATCAAAGTAAACAAACCCACCAATTTCAATGCAACTGTTTTACCACCTGTGTTAGGACCTGTGATGACTATCGATGAATAATCTTCGCCGAGCTCGATATCATTCGGGACCACTTCATCTGCAGGGATCAAAGGGTGTCGAGCTTGTTTCATCTTAATTCGGCCTTCGTTGTTCATGTTTGGCATCGAAGCTCTCATGAGCTTACTCAGTTTCGCTCTTGCAAACATGAAATCGATATGGCCTAAAACTTCGACATTTTCATATAAGGTTTGATGATTTTCTGCAATGGTCTCAGAAAGATCCTTTAAAATCTTTTCCACTTCGTTCTTTTCCTGTACTCGGGATTCTTGAAGTTGGTTGTTCAAATCGACAACTGTCTGCGGTTCTATGAAAAGTGTAGCACCAGAAGACGATTGATCATGAACGATACCACCGATCGATCCCCTGTATTCTTGTTTAACAGGGAGGACATATCGTTCGTTACGAATAGTTACGATGGCATCTGAAAGCATTTTTGCCTTCGACTTTGTAAAAGCATCCATCTTATCCCTGACACGACTTTCATAGGTACGGATTTTGGAGCGGATTGACCTCAATCTCTCAGAAGCACCATCCATCACTCCACCATTCTCATCAATACAATTTCTAATATCGTTTTCGAGATCCTTCATTGGTACGATTCCTGTGATCATTTCCCTCAGAATCGGCATTTCAGGTTCATCCATATCTTCCACAAACCTTTTCAACTGCCTGCCGCCATATATGGTACTTGCAATATCCAGGCATTCCATCGCACTCAGAACCCCGCCAATGGTTGTCCGTTTCAAACTCGGCTTAATATCAAAAATTCCGCCTAGTGGAACATGTCCTTTCAAACGTAACACTTGTGCAGCTTCGTCTGTTTCCATTTGCCATTTACGAACCTGGTCTATATCAGAGGAGGGTTTCAGACCTGCTGTCTTTTCTTTCCCTAAAGACGATGCAGTTTGTGCATTTAATTGCTCTATGATTTTTTTGAATTCTAATACATGAAGGATGCGTTGATTCATGTGTAACCGTCTCCTTTTATTGCTGTTAATGAATGTTGAATTTTTCCATTAACTGTTGTTTGGTCCATGTGTTTATTACCGTGCTTTTCCTCAACCACCCTTTGCGGGCTGCACCTATTCCTATATTCATGTGGTCAAGCATTGGATAACTGTGGGCATCTGTGTTAATTGCTATTTCAACCTCTTCTTCCTGGGCCTTCATCAACCATTCCCAGTTCAAGTCCAAGCGATTCGGATTGGCATTAAGCTCAAGAATCGTCCCTGTCCGCTTCGCGCCTTGAATCAAGCCTTCTAAATCAACGGCATATCCTTCTCTACGTCCGATCAACCTACCGGTAGGGTGCGCGATCATATTCACATGCGGATTTTCTAAAGCGTTTGACAATCGCTCCATTATTTTATCTTCTGACTGTTGGAAACTTGAATGAATAGATGCGATTACAAAATCCATTTCTTCTAAGAAATCGTCATCAAAGTCCAGGCTTCCATCAGGAAGAATATCCATTTCTATGCCAGCAAAAATATGGAAGTCATCCATCGCTTCATTAACTTTTTGTATCTCTTCACGTTGTGAGCGAAGACGCTTTTCACTTAATCCATTAGCTACACGCAAAAATTTAGAGTGGTCCGTAATGGCGATATACTCATACCCCTTCGATTTTGCACGCTCTGCCATCTCTTTTATGGACTGCGCTCCATCACTCCACGTTGAGTGCATATGGAGATCTCCACGAATATCTTTCAAATTAACTAAATCGACAGGTTCTTTGAACCTATCTACTTCTCCATAATTTTCTCTCACCTCTGGAGGAATGAAATGAAGGTCGAAGTGTTTAAAGAAATCTTCTTCGCTATCAAAGGTTTTGACTTTCCCACTTTCTACATTCTCGATTCCATATTCACTTATTTTTTCATTTTGCTGCTTTGCAAGCTGTCTCATGGCAACATTATGATCTTTTGAACCTGTAAAATGATGCAGTGTCGTAGCAAATTCTTCAGGTGCTACGATGCGGAAATCAATGCCGATATCATAGCCTTCATTGACGACAATCGACACTTTCGTTTCCCCTGAGGCGACTACATCCTTGATATCTGGATAAGATAGCAATTCGTCCCTTGTCTCCTCAGGTTTTTTTGATGCAATGATAAAATCAAGATCTTTGATCGTTTCACGCATCCGTCGTAAACTTCCGGCTCTTGAATAGCGGTCGAAAGTTTGAGCCTCTCCCAAGAACGATTCGATCTTTTCAGCTAATGGCAGCATGTGAGCAATGGGCAGACGCTCAGGTCTGGAATGAGCATCTTCTAATGCTTTCAACATTTTCTCAGCAGACTTTTTACCGAAACCTTCAAGCTCTTCTACTTTTCCGCTCTCTAAGGCGTCTTTCAGTGATTCGGCATCTGTCACTTCTAATTGCTTATAGAGCTTGGCCAATTTCTTTCCGCCAAGCCCTGGGAGGTCAAGTAAAGGAACAAGACCTGCCGGAACCTCTGCTTGTAACTGTTTTAAAGTATCAGACTCTTCATTCTCTAAAAATTCATCGATGACAGCTGCTGTCCCTTTACCGATCCCTTGCATTTTAGTGAAGTCCTCAATTTCACTGAGTGAACGGTCATCTCTTTCTAAAGCCTGGGCAGCTTTTCGATAAGCAGATATTTTAAAAGGGTTTTCCCCCTTCAATTCTAAATAGACAGCAATTTTCTCTAATAATTTTATTACCTGTTTTTTATCAATAGCCATTTAAAGATCTACTCCTTTTCATGGTTTCAATTTTATAGGGAGTGGGGTAATGGGGAGATGCATTTTAGCAGCTTCCTGCTTCTTTCAAAGAAGTCTTTTTTTCATGCCATCTCCAAACGATGAAAAAGAGCCGCCATGATCGAAATCATAGCGGCTCTACCTGCATCTTTTCTAAACGTCCCTAATCAGCCTGCTACATGCTCAATCCATAATGTTTTCAACTGTTCCGAAAACACCGGCGTATGTTCTACAATCAGCTGTGCAAGCATCGACCCGTCCAGAGCACTTTGAACACCTGCAAGTGGAACAAGTGCCGCTATGTACAATAATACAAACAATATGACATAGTTTTCGATGAAGCCTAGGATTCCACCCAATAAGGTATTTAAAGAACTCAGGATCGGGAGTTCTGACACGAAGTCCAGCATCGAAGCAATAATATGTAAAATGATCTTAGCTCCGAAGAATATGATGGCAAATGCAATAGCATTATAAAAACCCTGCTCCAATGGCAGATCATCTAAGAAAACAGCCCATGAAGAATCTTGTGGCAACTCAGGGTAGGGGACCCATAAAGTCAGTTTCGGTGCCAGATCATCATAGTAAATCACTGCAAGTACAAAGGCTATTACGAAACCGATCAAATGAAACAGTTGAAGGATAAACCCTCTTTTCAAACCAGTCAAAACTCCGATAAATAAGATGAATAATAGCAATAAATCAATCATAATCTCAGTTGTCCTCTTTCTCTTTCTTTTCAATATAGTTCATCAGTTCTGTACACTCTTCCTTCAATTTCATATATTCGTTCATTGTATTCACAGCGGTCAATACGGCGAGCTTTGCCGTATCTAGACTAGGGTTCGCTTCATGAATTTCACGCATTTTCTGATCCACCAGACTAGATACCATACGGATATGATGGGGCTCCTCATGACCAACTATAGTGTAAGACCGTTTATTGATCTCCACTGTAATTCTTTTTCTTCCTTGGTCTGACTGCGACACATACATACCCCCTAGTTTCTCTCAATCCTAAACTTTATATTAACACGAAGGCTTACAATTAGGAAACCAATATGGCCGTATTTAGCAAATGTTCTCATTTCCTATCCAATTTGCTATACTGTCCTTATCATTTTCTAATACAGAAAGGAACTCATTATGCCCCAGGTTGTATTAAAATTACCCGCCTCTACTTTGGAGGAAATGAAAAAACATTACGCAAAACAACAAAAAGCGGACCCTCCTTCACATGCATTGTTCGCAGCCAAAACCAGCAACTGTATGATTACCGCTTACCGTTCCGGAAAGGTACTGTTCCAAGGGCAAAACCCTGAAGCAGAAGCGGGGAGATGGGGGGATGTGACAAACGCCTCTTCACAAAAAAAGAAAAAAAGCAATGTGAACCAACATGAATTCTACCCTGATGATAGGTTGTTCCAAAGCTCTCATATCGGTTCAGATGAAGCGGGTACAGGAGATTATTTCGGCCCCATAACCGTCGCGGCAGCATATGTTACAAAAGAACAGATTCCTCAATTGAAAGCAATCGGGGTAAAGGATTCCAAGAATTTGTCCGATGCTCAAATCACTGATTTGGCCAAAGACATTGTCTCAATGAAAATTCCGTATAGTCTCTTGCGCCTTCCGAATAAGAAATACAATCAATGGCAGCGCAAAGGATGGAGCCAAGGAAAGATGAAAACCATCCTTCACCACCAGGCCCTCACACGTCTATTAGAAAAAATCGAACCTGAAAAACCAGCTGGGATACTAGTGGACCAGTTTTCAGAACCGCATGTTTATCAAAAACATCTGAAGAGTGAAAAGTTGGTTCTTCAGGAAAATATGTATTTCATGACAAAAGCAGAAAGTCATTCCATTGCAGTGGCCACAGGATCGATCCTTGCCCGCTCAGCTTTTGTAAAAGCTATGAACCAGTTAGAGTTTGATACAGGTTTACCTATACCCAAAGGTGCTTCTTCCAAAGTGGACAAAGCTGGGGCTGCTATTATTGAAGCCTATGGTGAATCTAAACTTGAAGAGTTAGCCAAAGTCCATTTCGCTAACACACAAAAAGCAAAAAAATTAGTGAAATAAATACACAGTCTGATCTTTTATATTCTTAAAATAGAAAGGGGCTGGGACAAAACACTAACTGCCACTGGAAAAGACGAACAATAGGGTGGAATGGACCCAATGGAGCGTAGGCAACATACGTAGGCTCCTGCGGGAACAGCACGAGGCGAAGACCCCGGAAGAAAAGCGGTCTTTGCTTTCTGAGGAGGCTGAGGCCGTGCCCGCGGAAAGCGAAGTATGTTGCCGGAGCGGCGTATGCATTAATTGCTTCATAAAGAAAACCCGAACGAATTCGTTCGGGTCTTCTAGCGGGAAAATTCTTTTGTCACAGCCTCTTTTCTTATGAATCAGCCGCGCAACTCTGCTTCATGCCTTTCTTTGACAGCCGATAAAATCCGGTTATGCGTTTCTTCTACCTCTTGATCCTTCAATGTTCGTAATGGATCGAGATAAAGAAGACTATAAGCTAAGGATTTCTTCCCTTCTGGCAAGTGTTCTCCTTGATATACATCAAAAACCTGTACATCTTTAACGAGTGGAGAGCCAGCTTCTGCAATCGTCTCCTCAATGGTTCCTGCAGATACCTGCTCATTTACGACCAGAGCAATATCTCTTGATACAGATGGGTGACGAGGAATCGCCTGGAAAGTTTCCTCTTTTACATATTCTTGGAAGAGTTCTTCTAAATTCACATCAAACACATAGGTTTCTTTCAATCCAAGCTCTTTTTGCAACTTCGGATGAACTTGTCCCGCGAATCCTATCGTTTTTCCTGCAACAGCAACAGTAGCCGTCCGGCCCGGATGCATATGTGGAAGTTTGGCTTCCTCGTATGTGAAAGGTAAATCCAGCTGTTTGCTGAGTCCTTCCAATATACCTTTCACGACGAAAAAGTCGACCTGTTTTTTCTCTTGCTGCCAAGGGTGGCTTACCCATTGCCCCGTTATGGCCCCAGAAGCACGCAACACTTCATCGGGTTGTTTCGTCACCTTCTGCTCTTCACTGATGAAAACAGTACCTACTTCATAATAAGCCAGATTTTCCTGCTTTCTTGCCACATTGTATGACAGGGATTGCAATATTTCCGGAAGCATGCTTAAACGCAGGTAACCATGATCTTCACTCATCGGCATGGCCAACCCGACAGGATTATTTGCACGGCCACTTACTTCTGGACTAACTAACATGGATGCTTTCTTTTCATGTGTCAGTGAGTAAGTAATCGTTTCATGCAATCCTGCGCCTTCAAAATAATGCTTCACTCTGCGTTTCAACTGTTGTTCCAGAGTCAATCCACCTGCTTGAGAAGCACCCTGTGGTAACGTGTAAGGGAGGTTGTCATACCCATAGATACGTGCGACTTCTTCTAGCATATCTTCAAAAATGGTAATATCTCCTCGTCTTGTAGGAATAGAGACGGCGAATTCTTCTCCATCTTGCTCAAAAGAAAATTGCAGACGGCGAAAGATATCTGCCATTTCATCAGTCGTGATTGCTGTTCCTAACCGATTGTTAATCACACTTGTCACTACGTTGACCTTCTTTTCAGAGCGATCTAATTCATCATGGCTCACTACTCCATCTAATACGGTCCCGCAGGCATATTTCTGGAGAAGTTCACATGCACGTTTACCCGCTCGTTCAACACGATTAGGATCAATACCTTTTTCGAATCTAGTGCTGGACTCACTACGCAAACCATGATCCTTCGAAGATTGGCGAACCACAGATGGATTGAAATAAGCAGCCTCCAAAATGATGGTGGAAGTATCATCCTGTACTTCAGATTTCGCTCCCCCCATTACTCCTGCAATGGCGTGTGCCTCTTCACCATTAGTAATCACCAAGTGTTCAGGTGTTAGTATTCGTTCCTGATCGTCTAAAGTTTTAATCGTTTCACCTTCACCAGCCCGTCTTGTCAAAACCGTTTTCGAACCAAAGCGATCGTAATCGAAAGCATGTAAAGGTTGACCATACTCCATCAAAACATAGTTCGTTATGTCAACAACATTATTAATCGGGCGTATGCCTGCTGCAATGAGGCGGTTACGCATCCATAGAGGAGAGGGTCCGACCTGGATATCCTGTATTACAAAAGCTCCATAGTAAGGATTGGCATCTGTATCTTTTACAGAGACTGATATATAATCTGCCGCTTTCTCTTCAGCAGGTTTTACGTCTTCTTCCGCTAGCTCATAAGAACCATCAATCGCTGCTGCTACTTCGTATGCAACCCCCGCCATACTTAAAGCATCAGAACGATTCGGTGTCAAACCGAGTTCAATGATCAAGTCATCGAGGTTAAGGAGAGATACAGCATCGGCTCCTACCTCAACATCCTCCGGAAAAACAAAAATTCCATCAGTGAATTCTTTTGGAACATCCTTTTCATCTACGCCTAGTTCCTGCAACGAGCAAATCATCCCGTTCGATTCTTCACCACGTAATTTCGTTTTCTTAATTTTGAAATCTCCTGGCAGTACGGCTCCAGGTGTGGCAACAGGTACTTTTTGTCCTTGAGCTACATTCGGGGCGCCGCAAACAATTTGCAGGGTTTGTTCACCAATGTCTACTTGGCAAAGGTTTAATTTGTCTGCGTTGGGGTGCTGCTCGCAGGAACGGACCTGCCCAACGACTACACCTGTAACCGTATCTGCCACAGGTTCAACACTTTCTACTTCAATCCCTGTCTTAGTAATGATTTCTGCTAACTCTTCTGGAGAGTAATTACTCACGTCTATATATTCTTGCAGCCAATTTAATGATACAAGCATTTCTCTATTCCTCCTTTATGCCTTATGATACTGTTCTAAGAATCGGATGTCGTTCGTATAGAAATGCCGGATGTCGTCCACTCCGTATTTCAGCATAGCAATCCGCTCTGGTCCCATACCGAAAGCGAATCCAGAGTACTCTGCAGAATCATAACCTGCCAACTCCAAAACGTTAGGGTGGACCATGCCGCCACCTAAAATTTCTATCCAACCTGTACCCTTACAGACTGAACACCCTATTCCTCCACAAACTTTACATGAGATGTCCATCTCTACAGATGGTTCTGTAAAAGGGAAAAAACTTGGACGAAGACGGATTTCACGGTCTGAACCGAACATTTGCTTGGCAAAAGCATTCAAAACACCTTTCAAGTCGCTCATCCGTACATGTTTATCCACTAATAAACCTTCAATTTGTGTAAATTGATGAGAGTGAGTGGCATCATCGGTGTCACGGCGGTATACTTTACCGGGGCAAATCATTTTAACCGGTTCACTGCCATTCTTCGCTCCCATAGTACGTGCTTGTACAGGAGATGTATGCGTACGCAATAACAATTCTTCTGTAATATAGAATGAATCCTGCATATCTCGAGCTGGATGACCTTTTGGCAAATTCAGAGCTTCGAAGTTATAATAATCAGTCTCCACTTCTGGACCTTCTTTAATTTCAAAGCCCATTCCTATAAACAGGTCTTCAATTTCCTCAACGATGCTCGTCAATAAATGCGGTCCTCCTACTTGAACTGGACGACCAGGCAAAGTGACATCAACACTCTCTTCCTCCAATTGTTTTTCCATTGCTTCATCCTCTAAACGAGTTTGCTTCACTTCTATCGCTTCGGCTATATTCTCACGGACATCATTGGCCAATTGACCAATGACTGGTCGCTCTTCTTTTGATAACTTGCCCATACCTCGAAGAACCTCAGTAATCGGCCCTTTTTTTCCTAAGTATTCAATTCTGACATCTTTTAGATTTTGGACAGAATCAGCATTTTCAACTTTCTGTAAAGCCTCCTGCTTCAACTGTTCTAAACGTTCTTTCATCTCATTTTCCTCCTTTATATGAA
Organism: Halobacillus litoralis; assembly: GCF_004101865.1. Taxonomy (NCBI): domain Bacteria; kingdom Bacillati; phylum Bacillota; class Bacilli; order Caryophanales; family Bacillaceae; genus Halobacillus; species Halobacillus litoralis. The sequence goes on along the minus strand of NZ_CP026118.1, from coordinate 3,616,016 downwards.
AATAAAAAAGTCCCATCCCTAAAAAAGGGACGAGACTTATATGGTCGATTCGCGGTACCACCCTTGTTGACACATGTTGAATGTGCCCACTTCGAAACAATAACGGATATGGAATCCGGACCAAAAAATGGTCAGCTCCAGAGTGAAATTTCAATAAATGTCACATTAGAAGCACTTCCAGTCCAAGGTGCTTCCTTCCTGAAATGATTTACATTCATTTACTTTGCTCTTTCAACGCTTTTCAATAATGAAATTCTTTCAACTGAGTACATTATAGACAAAGACGATGATCGATGCAACCTTAGCCTCTCAAATGATACATCAAGACCGCGCCAGCAATTGCAACATTCAATGACTCCGCTTGACCGTAAATTGGAATATAGACCCGCTGATCTGATTGTGAAATCAAATCTTCTTTTATACCTTGCCCTTCATTCCCGACAATCAATCCAGCCTTCCCGGGAGTCTCAAGCTGTTGAAATGGCGTTGCCTTTTGTAAAGCAGCTGCCCATATCTCTACATTGTGTTTTTTCATGTGGTTTATATATTTTTGAAGGTCTCCGGTATGGATAGGTACGTGGAAAATGGAACCTTGAGTTGAGCGAATGACCTTATCATTATAAAGATCCACACAACCTGTACCCAAAATGACATCATCAAACCCTGCTGCATCAGCCGTTCTGATTAATGTACCGATGTTTCCGGGATCCTGCACAGCATCTATCATCAAGGTCAAATTACCAGGAGTATATGACAACTTTTTCTGTTTTACGAGAGCGGCAATTCCTTGAGGGGTTTCCGTTTCGGCAATGGCTGCAAAAACCTGTCCACTTACTTCTGTAACCCTAATACCCTCTGGAAACGGGAATTCAGTTCCTTCACGAAAGATAAGTTCAACAACATCCCAATCGCTTTTAAGTACTTCTTCTACCAGGTGAACACCTTCAACAAGAAACTGGCCCTTCATGTCTCTATACTTCCGCTTATGTAGTTTTTTCCATTCCTTCACTTTTGCATTTTGTAAGGAAGTCAGCATTTTTGTCCCTCATTTACGTGTTTATTTCTCATTTATCATACATAGCAGAAGCCGTGTTGGTCAAACTAAGAAAGAATATTATTACGATTTAAGTATAGAAAAAGGAGGTTGATTCAACATGAATCTGAACTTAAGAGCAGCAATCCTTTCAAATGTCAGTGGCCACGATGCCCAACAGCTTGAAGCTACGATTGATGATGCCCTGCAAAAAGGGGAAGAGAAAATGCTCCCAGGGCTGGGAGTCTTTTTTGAAATGTTGTGGAAAGAATCAGATGAATCGGAAAAACAGGAAATCCTGGGTACGCTGGAACAAGGACTTAAGCAATCCAACCAGTAATAAGTTTGGTAAAGTGGCTTATGGGAGGGGTCCAGCCTGTAAAAACCCAAAGCAGAATTCATCCCCGCCAAGGTTTCCACGAAAAGGGGTCACTTACGTCCTCATGAGAGACACTGGTACTGGATATAGCTTCAACCAAAAATAAGGTCTTCCCAGCCTGGTAATCCATCCTTACCTGGGTAAGAACGAAAAAGCCAACCCATTTAGAGAGGGTTGGCTTTCGACTTATTTGAAAGTAATGCGTTGTACTGTATCTGCATCCATACCTTTAATCACTTCTACAATCAATCGTACCGCGTTTTCAAAATCATCCCGGTGCAGCATTGCTGCATGTGAATGGATATAACGGGTAGCTATAGTGATTGATAGTGCTGGTACGCCATCGTGGCTTAAATGGATTGCACCTGAATCCGTCCCTCCACCTGCCAGGGAATCAAACTGATATGGAATCTCACGCTCATCAGCTGTATCTGTCACAAAATCACGCAAACCTTTGTGAGAGATCATAGAAGCATCATAAAGGATGATTTGCGGTCCATCCCCCATCTTGCTTGATGCATCTTTATCTGAGACACCAGGCGTATCTCCGGCAATTCCAACATCAACACCGAAAGCAATGTCAGGGTTGATCATGTTAGCTGAAGTACGAGCACCACGTAAACCTACTTCTTCCTGAACCGTACCCACTCCATAAACAATGTTCGGATGTTTTTCACCTTTCAGCTGCTTCAATACTTCTATAGCAATTGCACAACCGATACGGTTATCCCATGCTTTAGCAAGCAACATTTTTTCATTTTTCATTTGGGTGAATTCAAAATAAGGAACAACAGAGTCTCCTGGCTTCACACCAAACTCGAGCGCCTCTTCTTTACTTGAAGCACCGATATCAATGAACATGTCTTTGATATCTACGGCTTTTTTGCGTTGTTCTGGAGGCAGAATATGTGGAGGTTTTGAACCGATCACACCAGTCAAGTCACCGTTACGTGTCATGATCGTAACACGTTGAGCGAGCATCACTTGGCTCCACCATCCACCGACAGTTTGGAAGTAGATATAGCCGTTATCATCAATTCTCGTCACCATAAAACCGACTTCATCAAGGTGGCCGGCTACCATGATACTAGGCCCTTTTTTATTTCCTACTTTTTTAGCGATCAGACTGCCCAAGTTATCCGTAAATACTTCATCTGCATACGGAGTGATATACTGTTTCATCACATCGCGAGCTTCTCTTTCATTACCAGGCACACCTTTGGCATCAGTCAAATCTTTCAACATTTTCAACGTTTCATCAGTCTTTGCCATATGTATGTTTCCTCCTTTTCGTTTCCAATGATATTATAAACCTTTTGAAGCGATTTCACAAAAAATTGCGTCTTTTAATCATCTGGTTTCCTTAAATCACGTTAGATAGCCATTGCAGGAAGCTATCCAATATCAAGAAGAAATACAACCGCTCAGCTCACTCCTATCCCGGTCATTTCCTCCTCTTCAAACACTTCCATCAAATACCCTCTTAATAACCTTCATCTTGACGCTTGAAGTTGACTTGATTCTTATCTTCATAGGCTTTGATAAGTTCTCCCTCTGTTAACCCAAGAGTCAAACCTAATTGCAAATACTCATGGAAAAGGGCCATATAGGTTTCTTCATTTTTATAGAGACGAAATTGCTCAATGGATTTATATATGCTCAAAAATGCATCAGTTTGAGAGTCATAAGCTTCAGTATGTTCAGAATGGTACATGAACTCTAAATCAATACCTAAAGAAAGCAAAAAATGAACTCCATCTACATATTCTTCTAAAATGACTTGTTTCTCACTGGGACCTTTAGTACTCCAGAATTTAAAACATCTGGTTTCGTTTGCCAGTTCTCCGACTTCCACAAGGAGTGCTAAGATTTTTTCTTCCACTTTCTCACCTTTTTGAAGTTGGTGCTGATTTTCAATATACTGGTCTAGACGCCTTTGCATGAGATATAATGGTTCCCAATTCATATTATGGATCTCCTTTTCAAAAATTCTCTCCAATAATGTATCATTTTTTGAAACAAATGGACACGCCTATTCGTATGTATGCTATGAACCTACAATTAGGGAGACGATCGATATGATAATTATTTTGTTCCGTTTACTATTATTGATAGCAATCGCGTTCATCATTTATACAGCCTATAAATTCATTGTAAATCCACGAAGAAAGTTAGAGTTAGCCAGGGACAAGAGGGAATTTTATTTTCATGACAATAAGGACAACACTAAGGAAAATTTCCTGATCACATTAAAGGGGAATGTTTTTGAAGGGGAAAAATACTTAGGGACGACTGAGGATTCATTTGAAGTGGTTAACATTAATGTGAGTGCCCACAATCCAGAAAAACTGCAAGGGCTTGATCGTGAAGATATCTATTTCATGGAACAGGAAATTTTAATACGCTACCCCCATGCCTCAATCGAGTGGAAATATCCTGTCAACAGACTGATCATCCACCCACTTAAAGGCGGAAATGATTGAGTACTATCATTTGTTGTAATTCAATGATATAACAGGGCGCTATTGTGATCCACCCATGTATTGAGGCAGAGGTACCCCAAAAAACGAGTGAAATGGACGTTACAATAACTAAAGATTATTCATTGTTCCTATTAGGAAAAGCCTCTATATCTGGAAAGAATGTGAGAGGGAGATGAGTCAAGTCGACTCGTCTCCCTCTCCCTCTCACATTTATTATATAAGGACGTAAGGTTCCCCGACATACATGTTCAGCTGTTTTTGAGGATGTTCTTCAATTTCTTCCTGAAATATATTCTTTAAGCAGATGTCTGGAAGAAATCTCTCCATACAAAAACTTCGTATCTTTTTCTGATCATAAAACACAAACCGATCAAAGCACCTGAAAATGCAAACATCATCGGTATAGAAAATAATGTAATCCACTGCCCTACTGACGTATATACGAGTGCTAAAGGAAGATTCGCAAATAACGAAGACTTTGTATATTCCTTGAAATCTGCACTGATTTCTAACAAACAATAAGATAACAAATGAAAGTGTATAAAAGGGACCAGGCGCAAAACAGCCACTTGCTTTACAGTAAGATTAGCATGTTTCTTTAGCCAACGTTCTTTTAAACCTTTCAATTTCTTCAACCCTGAAGGCACAAGTCTAATGGTTCTGTAGAACAATAAGCTGGATAACATCGTACCTACGACGGAATAGGCAGTGCCTGCAATCGGTCCGAACAATACACCTCCAGTAATGCATACAAGCATCACAGGTAAAAATAAAAAAGGTCTTAACAAATGAATACCTATGAATAAGAGCGGTGCCCAGGCTTCTCGATGTTCTAACCAAGCAAGGATTGCATTAGGTGTTTCGCCCATACCATTCCCCTCCCTGTCTACATAATATGACAGAGCGATCAGAGATAGAACTTACTGGCCATGTAAGCTAAGGTTGCTAAATGAATGATTGCCAAGATAGGAAAAAGAAGCTTGAATGTTTTATGCTTCGTTTTGTGACGGTAAAGCTTCATGCCACTCCAGCCACCTGCCGCGCCACCTGCTAGCGCTAATATCCATAAATTACGTTCTTTAATACGCCATGATTTTCTTTTAGATCTTCGCTTATCTAAACCCATGAGGGAAAATAACCATATGTTCATCACTACTGCATACATAAGAAGATACATAAAGACATCCATGTACATCCCCCATTTTAAAAAAAGAGCCATTTCCTACCGATCGGAAATAGCTCTTTTCTATCATTATTTAAGTGCAGATTTAGCTTGTGTAGCCAAGCTAGCGAAACCTTGCTCATCATTGACAGCAAGATCTGCAAGCATTTTACGGTTCACTTCGATACCTGCAAGTTTCAAACCGTGCATTAGACGGCTGTAAGAAATGTCGTTCATACGCGCTGCAGCGTTGATACGAGCGATCCATAGCTTACGGAAATCGCGTTTCTTCTGACGACGGTCACGGTAAGCATATTGACCTGATTTCATTACTTGTTGTTTTGCAGTTTTGAATAGTGCATGTTTTGAACCATAATACCCTTTTGCTAGTTTAAGGACACGGTTACGACGTTTACGTGTCACTGTTCCACCTTTTACTCGTGGCATGGTAATCCCTCCTATTTAAATCGTTCTTTATTAGTCTTTCGGAAGCATATGCTTGATACGACGATAGTCTCCAGCAGAAACTAGTGTCGCTTTACGCAATTTACGCTTTTGTTTAGTAGATTTATTCGCGAACAAGTGGCTAGTGAATGCATGGGAACGTTTCACTTTACCTGTTCCAGTCTTTTTGAAGCGTTTTTGAGAACCTTTATGGGTTTTCATTTTTGGCATGTGAATTTCCTCCTTTTACTTGATACACTTACTTACTTCTCATTAAGAGGAGCAAGCATTAAGAACATACTACGACCTTCCATCTTAGGCTTGGTCTCAACTTGGGCTACATCTTTGCACTCTTCCGCCATGCGTTCAAGTACTTTTTGGCCAAGTTCTTTGTGAGTGATCGCACGACCGCGGAAACGGACAGATGCTTTCACTTTGTCACCTTTCTCCAAAAACTTGCGTGCGTTACGGAGTTTTGTGTTAAAGTCATGGTCTTCAATCCCAGGGCTGAGACGAACTTCTTTGACTTTGATGACCGTTTGTTTCTTACGAGCTTCTTTTTCTTTCTTCTGCTGCTCGAAACGATACTTTCCGTAGTCCATCACTCGGCAAACCGGAGGCTTCGCATTTGGGGCCACCATAACAAGATCAAGATTCGCATTTGCTGCTATATCGAGAGCTTCATTACGTGATTTAACTCCAAGTTGCTCACCATTCACGTCGATCAGACGAACTTCACGGGCACGGATTTTCTCATTAACGTTCATGTTATCCTTGCTAATATCGAGCCACCTCCAACAAATTTTAGAAAACTTATATGAGATCTGTCATCGACAAGATTTCCTAATAAAATAAAAAAAGCGTCGGTACATAATGCACCCACACGTCTCCTAAAAATATCAAAGGAATAGTGACCTGCCAACTGCATCAATGCGTCGATCAGGTGAGAAGCGGGTGCTCCTACTTGTCTCTAGATCCGTTCATTCAGTTACCTAAATTATAATAGCATGCCTTATGAAACATGTCAACAATGGAATCCGTCGACATGACTACTTAAATTAGAATAAGGGATGTTCTCATAAAAATCAAGGCTTTTTCAAGCAAAGTGCACTTTTCCCACCTATCACAAAAACTCCCTTACCTTGAAGACTCGGTTTCGAGACTTTTTGTGAGTGGATAGGTGCGGCAGGGAAAGCGACTTGTCTCCCACCGACCCTTAATTCGCACAAACACCTCGAAATCGAGTCTTTTAGAATAATTCCATATTTTGAAAAAACCAAATAATAAAAATCCCGTAAACCTTTGGGAAGGCTTACGGGATTTTTATTATTTTCTTAAAAGCTTTTGATCGATTTCATTACGGATTTCTGCTTTGAAAGTGCTCAATGGCTTCGTTTCGGATTTTTGTTCTCCATAACGACGAACATTAACAGCATTTTCTTCAATTTCACGATCACCGACAACGAGTTGGAAAGGAATCTTCTGCATTTGGGCTTCACGGATTTTGTAACCGATTTTCTCATTACGTTCATCCACTTCCACCCTTACACCGGCTTCACGCAATTCATCTTCAAGCTTTTTAGAGTGTTCTAAATGCGCATCTGCAGATACAGGGATGATCTTCGCCTGGACTGGTGCCAGCCACGTCGGGAATACACCTTTGTATTCTTCAATCAAGAAGGCTACAAAACGCTCCATAGTGGATACTACACCACGGTGGATGACTACAGGTCGATGGTCTTCCCCGTCCTCCCCTACATATGTTAGGTCGAAACGCTCGGGCAGGTGGAAGTCAAGTTGCACAGTGGAAAGTGTCTCATCTTTACCAAGAGCTGTCTTGACTTGAACATCCAACTTAGGTCCATAAAATGCAGCTTCTCCATCTGCTTCTACATATTCAAGCTCCATATCTTCCATCGTTTCTTTCAACATCGATTGAGCTTTATCCCACATGGCATCATTATCCACATACTTCTCTTTATCTTCTGGGTCACGATAAGAGAGGCGGAAGTAATAATCGTTGATTCCGAAATCACGATACACTTCTTGCACCAACCGGACTACACGCTTGAATTCATCTTTAAGCTGATCTGGACGAGCAAAAATATGGGCATCATTTAAAGTCATGGCCCGTACTCGCTGCAAGCCTGCCAATGCGCCAGACATTTCATACCGATGCATCATTCCAAGCTCAGCAATCCTTACGGGAAGATTACGATAACTATACAATTGGTTTTTATATACCATCATATGATGAGGACAATTCATCGGGCGAAGAACGAGGTCTTCATTGTCCATTTCCATTGTCGGGAACATATCATCTTGATAATGATCCCAGTGGCCGCTTGTCTTATACAAATCAACACTGCCAAGAACAGGTGTATAGACGTGGTCATAACCCAGGCGCTCTTCTGTGTCCACGATATAACGTTCAATTGTACGTCGAATCGTCGCACCCTTTGGCAACCACATCGGAAGACCTTGCCCGACCTTTTGGTTCACAGTGAAAATATCAAGTTCTTTACCAAGTTTGCGATGGTCACGCTCTTTCGCTTCCTCCAACATCTTCAAGTACTCATCCAGATGCGCTTTTTTCTCAAACTCTGTACCATAAATGCGTTGCAGCATTTGGTTATCGCTATTCCCACGCCAATAAGCACCAGAAATGCTAAGCAGCTTAAAAACTTTGATTTTACTAGTCTGAGGGACATGAACTCCTCGACAAAGGTCAAAAAATTCACCTTGCTTGTAAATCGTCACTTGCTCGCCCTCTGGAATATCATCAATCAGTTCCAGTTTCAGGTCGTCCCCGATTTCTTTGAACTTTTCTTTCGCTTCTTCTCGCGAAAGTTCAATACGTTCGATTTCCAAGTTTTCATCAACAATTTTTTGCATCTCTTTTTCAATCTTCGGAAGGTCTTCTGGAGTCAGTGATTCTTCCATATCGATATCGTAGTAAAAGCCATTTTCGATCACAGGCCCTACTCCGAATTTAACATTGCCGTATAAACGTTTGACCGCTTGAGCCATCAAGTGTGCTGTCGAGTGTCTTGCTACCTCGATTCCTTCCGGGTTCTTATATGTCAATATTTCAACTGCCCCGTCTTGTTCGATCGGACGTCTCAAGTCATAGGGTTCCCCGTCCAATTTGATCGCCAAAGCTTGTTTTTTCAATCCTGGCGAAATGGATTGCGCGATCTCTTCACCTGTGGTCCCTTTATCAAACTCTTTTATGTTCCCATCTGGAAATTTGACTTGAATCACATTAGCCATGCGAATCACTCCTTTTCTTCTTATGATCAATATTCTGTCAGTGCAAAAGAAGTCTGCCTTACACTTATTCACAGAATGCATCGAGCCAAAATAAAAAACGCCCGCCCCTCAGCATAATGCTAAGGGACGAGCGTTGTCACTCGTGGTTCCACCCAAATTCCCGCAGAGTATAATACCCGTACGGCTCTTATTCCTTAACGCGGATCAAACGCTGCTCATTACTAAAAATTGTTCACAAGCAGGGCTCCAAGGTGGTAAACGAAGAAGTCGTCAAGAAGGAGTTTTCAGCCTAAGACTCCTCTCTCTGGCCATGCGTCACTTATCGTTCAAGTCCTTTTCCAAGCCGTTAAATTAATATGTACGTATTATATCCATTAACGAAAAGGAAATCAAGCCATTTTGAATGGAAATTGCGATTTAGGTCGCCATGAGGCTTTTTCTTCAAAGATATTCATCAGCAATTCTAAATTAGAATCATTGGACTCATCCGAATAGATTACCAATTGGTCTGGTGAATGAACAAGTGCCGTGGTCACTGGCCATTCCAAAGGCAAATCATCTATCGATTTATCAGGATACTGCTTCATATACAAACGGGTTTCTGATTCGCTGATCGGATTTCCTTCGTCATGAAAATATATTAAACCGTCTTCATCCAGTAAGTGCATCAGCTGAATCCCTGTATCCTGGTCATGCACTCTATGCCTCCACGAATCCAACAGTAATTGGTAAGACTCCTCCTGCTTATATTCATCGATGACCTTTCCTGTATACTCAATAATACAGGCATGGGCGGCTTGCAAACACTCAGCACTCATATCATCGAATTTCACAAAAGTACGAGCTATTAAATAGTCCTGGATGAAGGCCCTTATATAGTGATAAATAGGCGGAAGCTTTAATCCTGAAGGGGGTTTATCCTCAAAATCCCTCGCTATTTCAAGAATACGTTGAATTTCTTGATCATCTTGATAGTAATACTTATGCTTCAGTACACCTTCCATCCAACCTAACATCTTCCGCTTCCGAATCAATTGTAAAAATGCCCTGATTGACTCAACATAAGCTGTCCCACTTAAAGAAGTGCTTATCAGCTTAACTTCATAGCGATCACCATGTTCTTTGAATAGCCAAAGTTTTTGTTCAGACACTATCGCATTATAAAAAATCACAGCTTCCGAACGATTAGAAAAATGAATGCAAAACACCGAAATTCCCCCTCATCCCGACTTTCAATCAAATTCTATCCTTAATGTCTTCACACAGACTGTTTTTCAAGTATTTAATCGCTTCCCTATTTGCATAACGCGTGCTATTCTTTGTTATATTTATGTGAGGGAGGGAAGAATCATGCCATTGTCATTCACCTTTCGAATCAACCTCGTCTATTTTTCCCGTGCACAAGAACACCATCGCTCAGCTGTCTAATCCGTTCGGTAATCCTTTTGGCCTTCACTTGCTCGACATCACCCCGGTTACTAGTCATCAGAACCTTTTCCAATTCCTCCAAATTATAATTGGAAGTGAAAAACACAGGCAGACGTTCCATCATCCGATAATGCAGAATGCTACCTAGAACTTCATCTCTGAACCACGCAGATTGAGATTCAGCACCTATATCATCCAACATTAATACTGGCACCTCTTTGAACGCTTCTATCTTTTCGTTCATTGAATCATCTTTGATTGACGCTTTAATTTCACGAACGAGCTCGGGCATATAAATAACCATGGATGGGATATTTTTCGCACTCAGCTCATTAGCAATCGCACCCAGGAAATAAGTCTTCCCTACACCGAAGGGGCCATGAAAATAAAGCCCTTTGTTCGGTAATTCATCATTAAGATTTTCAATATAATGCACAGTTTTCTCTACAGCACGTCCACGGTCCGGATCCTTGAGGTCCAATCTTTCAAGCGAAGCTTCTAAGATTTCCCGCGGCATGTGTAAACTCTTAACCAGCGACTTCTGTTGTTCTTGTTGTTCATGCTGTCGTTGACGTCTGCATTTATCATAAGCCAGTTTCACATCTGAACCTTCCACTTCAAGGCGAGGGACATAACCAGGCAGTATGTTTATACATTCTTCTCTGGAAGGGCACTTCTCACAATTTTTGGACTGTGTCCGGTATTCATATAGTTTGATTAATTGTTTCTCAAAAGCTTCATTATCTATTTCCGGATGCTCCTCCATGAGCTTTTTAACATCAGAAGACTGCATTACTTCCTCTTTCATTTGATTCATGCGCTGCTGAAACTGCTTATTCTCCCTCATCCATTTCTTCAAAGACTTTTGAATGGGTTCCATGGTTTTCACACCCTTTATGTCAATTTCCTTTTTTCGTTAGCTTTTTGATTCTTTCTGCAATATTATCTGTGTTCACATTTGTAGAACCTGTTTCTTCTTTAGTTGTTGAGGATTCCTGATTAAACCACGCGGGGATAACTTCCTCTTTGCTGTTTTTGCGTTTCTGGGACTTCTGCTTCCCCCATTGCTGGTACTTTTGGTGTTCGGCTTTTGCTAAATTCATCGCTTGACGGACGGTGGTTACATTCTTTCTCGCCCAGTGACTTGCGATTTTTTCTAAATAAGGCTTTGATAACTTCATATCCGTCTTCAACAAAACATAATGTACGAGAACGTTCATTACACCTGGGGCTATCCCTTGTTCAGTCATAACATCCCGGATAAGTTTCAGGTCTTGCTCAGAAGCTCGATTCCCCTGTGACACATCTTCTAAAAGTTCCCTAGGAGAAATACTCTCCAGCATCTCAATGAATTGGTCCTCTTTACTACCCTGATCAGAAGTTGAATCATCTTTCATTTTATCACGGCCATCAATATTGCCGCCTGGAGCACGTTCATTATTTACTTCTTTCATGAAATCATGGCAAGCAGATTTAAGCTCCTCTTCAATCAAGTAGTGGTTCTCATCAATCGCCCAGGTCACCGCTTTTTCTAACTCGACATTAGATAAATCATAAAGAGTGGCCAGTTGAATGATCAATTTCTTGTTTCGACCTGTCAGGATCCGCTCAGTAGGATACATACGTTTTTTCAAGGCATGATGCAACCACTCAAAATCAACGCGGCTGGAGGAGGTAGTCGGCCCCCGATGTTCTTTTTGGACATTCTGAGTTGATAATTGGTCTGTTTCGGCTCGGACAGATTCAATCATCTTACTGTGAAACACTTCATCAAATGTAGCGGTAACTTCAGTAAACCCTTCTAAAGCCTTGACGGTTGGCACAAAACGTTCCTTTAATAGTTCATATTTCGAAGAACCGAGTTCATGATATAAAAGTAATGATAGCATATCATCCTGGAAGAATTCGTCCGGTGAAAAAGGTGGATAGACCGAATAAACATATTCAGCCTGCTGATTTTCATCGGTAGAACGAAACGTTCTTAGAAGTCCGATGGCTTCCAACTTGCCTCTAGCTTCATATATTTTATCCAATGGTGCTGATAAATAAGCCATCAAAGTATGATGAGACTGGACTTGGCTTTCATCAGTTATGTCAGATTCAGAAATGAGGAGATGATATAAGGATATAGCTAGTCGTCCGACTATTGGCTGGTAAAGGTGAGATAATGAACGATGAAAACTTCTTGGCAACTCTCCCTGACGCAAAATCCGAAAACCATCAACGGGTAAGAGCTTACCTATAGAATACTTCATGGTTCTCCACCTCCTTTGTTCTAAATGAGTCAATCGGAATCTATGAAAAAGAAAATGAGCCGCGGTTGGCTCATTCCTTATCCTCGTGTTTAATTAGGTCTTTCAACTCGTCAATAAAGACATTAATATCTTTAAATTGACGATAAACAGAAGCGAACCTTACATAGGCGACTTCATCGATCTGTGATAAACGTTCCATCACCATTTCACCGATATCTTTACTCAAAACTTCAGAAACCCCGCGATTTCTCAGTTCTTTTTCAATATCCATCGTTACATTATCTAGTTCTTCTACCGCAACAGGGCGTTTTTCACAAGCACGAATTAATCCTCGCATCAACTTTTCACGACTGAATTCTTCCCTTGTACCTTCTTTTTTCACAACAATCAAAGGAACCTCTTCAATCCGTTCAAAGGTCGTAAATCTGAAATCGCACTGTTCACACTCTCTTCTTCTTCTAATGGCTTGACCTTCTTCAATCGGTCTCGAATCAAGGACTTTCGTACTTTTGTAGTGGCAATTAGGACATTTCAAAATTAATCAACTCCACATCGTCTTCGTTTCGACATCGCACTAAGATGGATCGACAGTAGCGAATTGACTATCCAGCTTTTTATAAAACTGGACGATCAAGTTCCGACTGAACCCAAAATCCACTGGCCCGCCTGAGTCTGTTGTCACAGAGAAATCGACTGCCGTACGGAAAGGTCTTACCATAATGATAGTAGCTACTACAAACGCCCGCCTTTTGCCTTTATATTTGACCGTTACTTCCCCACGGTCTTTAGAAACAGCAACAATTTCAGAAGGTGATGAAAAAAGCTCTTCTACCGCCTGGAAAACATCGTCACGCTTGGCTTTATAGTAATGTGTGACTAGCTCAGAATCCTTATGCTTTTCACTAGTTTCAGAGTGAGTGCTGAAATATCTGGAAATAAATGCTTTCACTAAACTAACCCCTTCAGTCCATTCGACATTAACTCCCTACATTTTAACACGATTCAACAAAATAAGAAATGATTTATAAAGTGTATAAGTGAACAGGGAGCTACAATAAATATAAGCAAAAATACAGCGTGGCAGTATTCTTGAAGACTCAATCCGAGACAGAAGAGGGAGTTACCGGATTGGGAATGCAAGACAACCTTTGCTATTAAAAAAACCATGCAGGAAACCCCTGCATGGCTACATTCATTCTTTATAGAGCACGGGATTCCTGCACTTCAACAGGCCCCATTCCTCTGGGCACTTCAACGGTTTCATTCTTTCCTGCCTCTAAAGCATCTACAATATATTGAGCAGCTACATTAGGATCGATGCGGTCTCCACAAGTGTACACATCAATACTTGCATACCCATGTTCGGGGAAACTGTGAATCGTCAAATGTGATTCGGATATTATGACTACCCCGCTAACACCATGAGGAGCGAATTTATGAAAAGCTACCTCTCTTACCTCGGCTCCTGCTTTCAGTGCAGCATCAACAAAAACTTGTTCTATATACGACATATCATTCAATTTACTTTCATTACAATCCCAAAGTTCTGCAATTACATGTCTTCCCATTGTATCCATACTTAGGATCCCCCTTTGTACATTCACTTCATTCCTTCTGAAATTACAGCCATGTACTACCACGGGGGAAAGTTAGTCCTGAGAGGTCCTAACCCTTTGAGCAGACATGATAATAAATGAAATTCAGAAGTTCAAAAGAAAGTATATACGGTTTACCCCCAATTTGCAAGATTTATTTTCCCTATAAATCCTGCTCACTGGTCCCTAGTATAAGATACATACGGGCTTCTTTTCTAGTCAGGAGACACGCGCCTTCGTTTCATGCTTCATTAGATTACCCACGTATTTCGCAAGATCTACAACACGGCAGGAATAACCCCACTCATTATCATACCAAGCCAACACTTTCACTTTACGATCATCAATTACTTGGGTGGACAAGCCATCAATAATCGCAGACGCTGGAGAAGTAGTGTAGTCTATAGAGACTAAAGGTTCATCATTATATTCCAAGATTCCCTTCATTTCTTTACTGGCTTTCGCTGAAAACGCCTGATTAATTTCCTCAACCGTTACTTCCTTCTTTAAATCTACAACCAAATCTACTAACGATACATTCGGCGTTGGTACTCTCAGAGCCATTCCATTCAATTTCCCTTTTAAACTCGGAATCACTTCACCTAAAGCTTTCGCTGCCCCAGTTGAGGTCGGAATGATAGATTGAGTGCAACCACGAGCTCTACGCAAGTCTTTATGAGGATTATCCAGATTCTTTTGATCGTTCGTGAAAGCATGAACTGTAGTCATCAATCCATTTTCAATTCCGAATTTATCTTCAAGCACCTTTACCACAGGAGCTAAGCAATTTGTAGTACAAGACGCATTTGATATTACATCGTGTTCACCAGGGGAATAGCTTTCTTCGTTCACCCCCATCACGATGGTTTTATCCACTTCTTTTCCAGGAGCTGTAATAATCACTTTCTTAGCCCCTGCTTCCATATGCAAGGCCGCTTCCTCTTTTGTTCTGAACTTTCCTGTTGCTTCTATGACGATATCAATATCCAATTCATCCCACGGTAAATCTAAAGGATCCCTCGTGGAACAAAGTTTAACTTTCTTCCCATTCACATCAAGACCGTCTGATATGACGTGTATTTCGCCGTCAAAACGACCATGTACGCTATCATACTTCAACATGTGAGCAATTGTTTCAGCTGGATAACTGGCATTCACCGCCACCAACTCTACAGATTCATCGACAACTGCCTTTCTGAAAACCATACGACCAATTCTTCCTAAGCCATTAATGGCGATCTTTGTCTTCCCCATGTTCCAGCCCCCTATATATGATATACTTTAAAACGTTTTTTCAGAAATAGTATAACATATTGCAAGCGCTTTTACAGTTAGAACTATAACATTCCACAAAAAATAACACGTCACCCTCGACGTGTTATTATACGATGTTCCACCTATGAAGTATGTCTTTTAATTGTTGAAAACTTTCTTCCACCGTTCCATTGTTGTCAATCACTGCATCAGCCAGCTCCGCCTTTTTACTGACTGGCATCTGGGATTTGATTCGTTCAAGGGCATCTACGCGTTCTGATTGATCCCTCTCCATTAATCTCTCCAGTTGGGTGCCTTCATCTACATAAACCACAAGTGTCCGTTCTACATAATCCATTAACTGACTCTCGAATAATAAAGGAATATCTAAGACCACCGCCGGAGCAGCTCCATCTTTATAACCATCTCTTTGTAAGACCATTTCTTTTCTTACTTCAGGGTGGACGATTTCATTTAATTGCTTTCTATGATCTTCATTGGCGAAAATGACCTTCCCGAGCTTTTTTCGGTTAAGCGTTCCATCTTCATGCAAAACCTTTCGCCCGAACACATTTACAATTTGTTTGTAGGCAGGCTCTCCAGGCTCCACCACATCCCTTGAAATTTGGTCGGCATCAATTACTGGTATATTTAGTTCTGAGAACATTTTAGAAACGGTGCTTTTTCCACTGGCAATACTACCAGTCAATCCAATCACTAAAGTCATCATACACTTCCTTTACGATAGCTTGATCAAGCCGATGATAATGAGCAGGACACCAGGCAGAATTGATAAGCTCTCAGCTTTATCACTTAACTTAGTTCCGCTCAGCATCCCTCCCCCTAACATCAAAAAGGTAGCTGCTGTAATCAATAATGCAGTGTGAAAAGTCGGTATTCCAATTAAAGCTCCACTAACGCCTGCACCTATAGTGTCCAGCGATAACGCCGCACCGAGCAGCCATACCTCTTTACCGCGAATCCCTCCGGATCGGTCAACATCTGCGGCAACAGGATCGTTCAATACTTTCGTCGGGTGCAGCCAAGGCTCAACTTCTTCCGTTGTCGTCTTATCCTTTTTAAAAAACTGCCACAGGAAATAAATGCCGATCCCAATCAATGCTGACGCTCCGATTTTTTCAGCATCCTCTGGTGCAACAAAATTAATTAAAATGTGACCAAAATAAGAGGAGAGTAAAAACATCCCCCCAGAAACCATTGCTATGAGGGCAATTCCTTTCATAGTAATCCGGACTTTCTTCAACCCCAGCACACAACCGATTCCAAAACTGTCGATGCTGACGGCTGTAACAAACAAAAACATGAACATACCAATCCCCATGAATTCCCACACCTTTGCTCTTTAAGCTGTGGGATAGTATATGGGTATTTACCTGGGAATGTGTAATGGCTGACATTGCGGACAAATATGTGTACCGCGCCCGCTCACTTTAAGCTTCGTAATGCCGGTACCGCAATTAAAGCACTCTCGATCTTGCTTTCCATAGACACGGAGCTGCTGTTGAAACATACCGATTTCCCCTTGACTATTCAAGTAAGAGCGAATAGTGGTCCCACCCTGATCGATGGCTTCCAATATGACGTTGATACTAGCTTTCCGCACTTGTTCAGCTTCTGATTTCGTCAAAGTTTTTGCTATTCTTTCAGGATGGATACCAGCACGGAAGAGTGCTTCATCCACATAAATATTCCCAAGGCCTGCTACGATAGACTGATCCAACAAAACAGCCTTCATATTACGTGATGTTTTCAATAATTTATTGTAGAAATAGTCAAGAGTGAAAGCTTTCTCAAAAGGGTCAGGTCCTAACTGCAACAAAGGCTTGTTAACAGCTTCTCTTCCTTTTTGAAATGCATGCATCGTCCCGAATTTACGCACATCGTTATAGCGCAATTCCGTTCCATCTGTAAAATGGAAGACGACATGGGTATGCTTAGGTTTATCTACAGATGCATCGTACACTCCAAATTTCCCTTCCATTCTGAGATGGGAAACAAGGGAGACATCATTCATTTGAAAGATTAAGAATTTCCCTTTACGATCGATTCCCTCTATTGTTTGACTAATCAGCAGTTGTTCAAACTCCTCTGGATCTTGTGGCCTTTTGATGATATTCCCCCAAAAAACCGAGACCCGCTCAATTTTTTTACCGAGTATCATCTGGTGTAAAGTCTTTCTTACGGTTTCTACTTCAGGTAGTTCTGGCATGCTGCATTCTCCTTACTTACTTTGCATCGTACCATGTGTCTCCATAGGAGGAATCCACTTTCAGAGGTACATCAAGTTCTACCGTATTCTCCATGACAGAGGCAACGATTTTTTCCAATTCCGGGATTTCTTCTTTCGGCGCTTCAATAATAAGCTCATCATGGACCTGAAGCAATACTTTTGCTTGAAGCTTTTCTTTCTGCAGGCGTTCTTCCAAGTCAATCATGGCTTTTTTGATAATGTCGGCAGCACTACCCTGAATAGGTGTATTCATCGCTGTTCGCTCAGCAAAGCTTCTCATGTTGAAATTGCGACTTTTAATATCAGGAAGATAACGGCGTCGATTCATGAACGTTGTCACATAACCGACTTCCTTCGCTTCTCTGACTGTTTCATCCATATAAGCTTTCACTCCTGGATAGCTCTCGAAATATTTATCGATAAAAGCCTGGGCTTCCTTACGGGTGATACCGAGACTTTGAGAAAGGCCATAATCACTTATGCCATATACAATACCAAAATTGACAGCCTTTGCTTGTCTTCTCATTTCTCCAGTTACTTCATCACTTGCTACACCGAATACTTCACTCGCAGTCTGGGTATGGATGTCCTCTCCGGCCTTGAAGGCTTGCACCAATTTCTCGTCCTGAGCGATATGAGCTAAAACCCGAAGCTCGATTTGAGAATAGTCACTTGCAAATATCAACCAACCCTCTTCCGATGGTATGAACGCTTGTCTTATCTTACGTCCTTCCTCCAATCGGATCGGAATGTTTTGGAGGTTAGGGTCTGTTGAGCTCAAACGCCCCGTTTGCGTAAGAGCTTGATTGAACCGTGTATGAATTTTGTTCGTATCTTCATGCACAACTTTTAATAGCCCTTCAATGTATGTGGACTTCAATTTTCTCAGCTGACGGTTCAATAATATTTTTGGAATGATCTCATGTTGTCCTTCCAACTGTTCCAGCACATCTGCAGAAGTTGAATATCCTGTCTTTGTTTTTTTGATTACGGGCAACTCCAGTTTTTCAAAGAGAATGGGCCCGAGCTGCTTAGGAGAATTCAAATTGAATGATTCACCAGCCAGCTGATAAATTTCTTCTTCAACTTTGTTCAACCGGCCTTCTAATTCTTCACCCATTTGTTGAAGACGCTCTACATCAACCCTTACACCCCGGTGTTCCATGCGTCCCAAAATAACAGCAAGTGGCATTTCCAAATCTTTATATAACTCGTATTGTTCATTTTGTTTCAACTCTTCTTCCATATCATCTTTCATCAGGTATAAAGCAGATGCTTTTCTACTTATATGCTCGTGGAAGGTTTCGTCGTTATCCGGGCGTTTCAATTTAGCGCCTTTTCCATAAACTTCTTCATCGTACTTCACCTCAGCAGCCCCCCTCCTGTGACCGACTGCTGGAATATCGTGGTTGTTCTCTGAAGGGTTGATCAAGTAAGAAGCGAGTAACAAATCAAAAGAGATTCCCTTCATCTCAATTCCATGGCGCATAAGTGCTACTAAAGTACGTTTTGCGTCAAATACCCATTTTTCTTTTTCCATATCTTCGGCCCATTCCTTGAAGGCTTCAGATTGTTCAGCTTGTTCAATAGATATGACGTACTTTTTATCATCATTGACGATGGCAATGCCCTCAATTGGAGAGGTATGGTAGTTATCATGCAGCATTTCGATGACAACTGCTTCTTTTCCTGTGAACAACTCCGCATGAATATCCTCTAAGACTTCTACCTCTATTTCAGGCAAATCTTCTTTTTCTACGTCCTCTTCCAAGCCACCTTCTTGAACTCGGGAAAGTAGAGATTGAAACCCTAGCTCTTTAAAAAATTGACTGACCTTTTGTGTTTGGTATCCTTCATAGGCAATATCTGTTACATTGATTTCAATAGGGGCGTTACATTCAATCGTTACAAGCTGTTGGCTCATTAGAGCATCGTCTTTGTTCAGTTCCAACTTCTCTTTCAATTTCTTCCCGTTGACCTCATCTAACTGTTCATACATTTTTTCCAATGTATCGAACTGCTTCAATAATTTCACGGCTGTTTTTTCCCCTACACCTTGAACTCCCGGGATATTATCTGAACTATCTCCCATCAATGCTTTGAAATCAATAATTTGTTCCGGTCGTATCTCCATCTTCTCCAACATGAAAGAAGGGGTATATGTATCCACATTTGTGATCCCTTTTTTCGTCAAACTCACTGACACTTGGTCATTTACCAATTGAAGCAAGTCCTTATCACCAGAAATGACTTTGACTTCCAATCCTTTTTCACCTGCCTGGGTAGCCAGTGTTCCGATAATATCATCCGCTTCATACTGCTCAAGCTGGTAGTATTTGACTTCAAATGCATCCAACAATTCTTTCAGCACAGGAAACTGTTCAGAAAGCTCCGACGGCGTCTTCTGTCGACCGCCTTTATATTCTTTGTAAGTTTTGTGTCTGAACGTAGTTTTACCTGCATCAAAAGCAACTAAAAGATGATCTGGTCGATCTTCCTCTAAGATCTTCAAAAGCATAGTCGTAAATCCGTACACTGCATTCGTGTACACCCCTTTATCATTATTTAATAGGGGTAAGGCAAAAAATGCCCTGTATGCAATACTATTTCCATCAATTAAAACAACTTTCTCCGCCATAGGCTCACTCCTCAATATAGAACAAATGTACTTCTGACCATTTTGTCTCAATGACAGCTGCAGCTCAAACTTGTCCCTTTTAAATTCGTTAACGAAAAAGAAAACGCCTTTTCTTCATTCTACCATGATTGATGTAGAGAAGAAAAAGACGTGTATCTTTATTATTCGAAATACCCTAGAAGCAATTCAGAATACGGCGAATCTTGCGGGAGAATGATTGTCGTCTCTCCATCAATTGTCTTTTCATAAGACTCGAGTGTTCGATAAAGCTGGTAAAATTCAGGGTCTTGAGAAAATGAAGTATTATATACTTGTGCGGCTTCTTGCTCCCCTTCTGCTCGTACCTTTTCCGCCTCAGCCCTTGCGGTTGAAAGCATCTCTTGCACTTCTCTATCAACTTCCGCCCTTATTCTGCTTTTGTCCGCTTCTCCTTCCGATAAATATTGCTGGGCTATTTTTTCACGATCTGTAATCATTTGATTAAAAACGGCCTCTTCATTGGCTTCTGGCAAATCCGACCGCTTAATCCGGACATCATTGACGACAATTCCATAATTATCTCTAGCTAAGAACTCATTCACTTTCGTTGTAATCTCCTCATTCAGTAAACTGCGTGAACTTTCTTCCTCATTGATAATTTCTGAAAAATCCATTCTCCCAAGCTCTGAGCGTACGATAGAAAAAATGAACTCTCCCATCCTTGCTTCCGCATTCATTACTGTTCTTGCATTCGTTATCATTTTTTCAGGATCTGATATACTCCATATCGCATAATTATCAATAATCATACGTTTTTTATCGAGGGTAGTGATTTCCTTTTCATCCACATCATAAACCATTTTTTTCTTAGATAGAGTGGTTACTTCTTGAACCAAAGGAATTTTGAATTTCAGCCCTGGATTTTCGTGGATTCTGACGACATCCCCGAATTGTCTGACAACTTTATATTCTCCCTCTTTAGCGATGATGACTGAATTAATACCAATGAGCAATAGAGCGATAATGACAACAAGAGTGATTCCACCTTTTATATAATTCTTGAAATCTTTTTGTTGTTTTTGGTTGATTTCTGTATTTTCGTTGTTCATGATTCTTTCTCCTCCTCTTCTTCATCAGTAACCGGAGGGGTCACGTTTTGAACATTACCTTGATTCAAAGGGAGGTGTTTCATCGTGTTGCCGTCATCATTCATGATGTAAACATTCGCTTCTGGAAGGACTCTTTCTAAGGTTTCCATAACTAATCGCTCACGTGTAATACTTTCATTATCCTGGTATTCAGCAAGGAGAGCATTGAAGCGGGATACTGCGCCATTTGCATCCTGAATACGTTCAACCTTATCTCCTTCTGCCCGCTGCATGATGGCATCTTTTTCACCTAATGCTTCTTCACGCTTTTGGTTGGCGTATTTTTCTGCCTCATTGACTTTACTCTGCTTCTGCTCTCTTGCATCCGTCACTTTAGTAAAAGCTGAACGCACTTCCTTGTTAGGCAAATCGACCTCCTGAAGCCGCACATCAATGATTGATATGCCTATTTCATATTGATCAATCAACTGGACAAGGACTTCTCGTACTTCATTTTCAATTTCTGCTTTTCCCGAAGTCAACGCTTCATCAATCTCACTACTTCCTATAACCCCTCGTAGAGAGGAGGAAGTCGCGTTGAAAAGTACTTGCTCTGGCTCCTCGGAAGCAAATAGATAACCGACCGGTTCTGTGATTTTCCACTGTACTACCAGATCTGCCTGGACAATCATATCATCACCGGTAATCATCGTAACTTTATCAGCTTCTTCCTCCCCATCATTGAAACCGAAGTCCAAACTGAAAGTCTCTTTTGACATTTTTTCAACTTCTTGTATCGGCCAAGGCATTTTGAAATGCAGGCCTGGTTCTGTAATCCCATCCTCCGCTTCACCAAAAGTAAGGACAACCGCCTGTTCGGATTCATCCACCGTATACCAGCTAGTAAGTAAAATTACAATCAACAGAGCTCCGACGATGACTAGACCCGTCCATTTATAAAACTGATTTAAACTCATAAAGACTCCCTCTCTTTTATGTATGTCCAATATTATTACGTTTTTATGACACAAAGGTTTCAAAAACGTAATAATAAATTGAACAATAAGGAACCTTAGTTCGATACACTTGTGATAGAGGATGCAGGCCTGAAACGTCTCGCTTTCTAAATGGGAGAAGGATTTAACAGAGAAAAAAAAGCAGAAGCGAGGGAAGCTTCTGCTTAAAGAGAAAACACCTTGGATGAAAGGGTTTCATTGGTATTCTAACCCAGTAACATTAACGGAGGTTTAATGATACATTAACTTTCTGTAAACTTCTTCGGAATCTCTATATGGAAGGTTGTGCCTTTTTCCAATACGCTTTCGACATGAATCGTACCCTGATGTGCTTCTACAATATGTTTCACAATTGCCAAACCAAGGCCCGTCCCTCCGGAATTCCTGCTTCTCGCCTTATCCACACGGTAGAACCGCTCGAATATCCGGGATATCTCCTCTTCTGGAATTCCCACACCATTGTCAGTAATAGAAACCATTATATGATTTTCTGACTCTTCAAATGTTAAAGATACTTCACCTTGATCACTAGTATAATTGATGGCATTAGCAAGCAAATTCATAAAAACTTGCTTTAAACGGCTCGAATCACCTTGAATAACTGTGCTGCCTTCAATATCCATAGAAAGGTCCACATTTTTGTGGTCTGCATGCTGTTTTACAATTGGCAGGAGATCTCTCAATAAGCTTTGTATGTCGATTTGCTCAACGTTAAGCAGAAAATCTTCCCGTTCTAATTTAGAGAGTTCTAATAAGTCTTTAATAAGGGACTGCAATCTACCACTTTCTTTTAGTATGATTTGCAAGAACTGATCCAGCATTTTCTCGTCTTTCATAGCACCATCAAGCAGCGTTTCCGAAAAGCCCCGGATGGATGTGATTGGTGTTTTCAATTCATGCGATACGTTAGCTACAAAGTCTTTTCTGGTTTGCTCCAGCTGCTTAAGCTCAGAAATATCATGGAATACTAAAACGACACCTTTCCACTTACCTTCTTCACTAAAAATCGGAGCCCCCGTCACTTCTAAATGCTTTCGATCAATATGGAATGGGAGTACAAATGTTTCACTGACAGTTTCTTCAAACATATAAACTTTCCTTACAGCTTCATGAATAGAAGGATATGGAATGGCATCATGATATAAATAGCCGATGTAATCTTTTTGTTCCCCCTCGAATGTCTCAAGAAAGGCACGATTTAACAAAAGAATATAGCCCTTTTCATCAATAAGTGCAAGACCATTGCCCATATTATTAATGACCGCTTCCAATTGGTTTTCCTGCATCCCTTTCGTGCTCGTCATATCTTGGAGATTACGCGCTAAGATATTGATGGAATGACTGAGTTGTCCCGCTTCTCCGAAATGCCCCTCGTATGTCCTCGCTTTATAATTCCCTTTGGCTAATTCTTTTGCTACATTGGATGCTGCTCTAATAGGACGGATATATTTAGAGAATACGTTAAAACCGATAACGAAAATAACCAGTAAACCGAGCAATAAAGTAAAACTAATAAGCAGCCAAATGTTTTTTGTAACATTGCTCAACGAATCTACAGGTGATAGTAAAATCAATGTACCTTCAATATCATCCACTTGAATAGATGCTGGATAATAGAAAATATCATCAATCAGCTTCCCTTCACTAATTTCTGCACGTTTTTCTGTGACTCGCGACAGAATAATCTTTTTTTCCTCATTATTGATTAATGGAATAGCCTCAACAGTATCTAAGATGACTTCTCCAGAATCGGATATGAAAACCATTCCTGTGTTTAGCTGTTTACTGAAGCTATACAGTTCTTCCTTATCCACCTCGGAATCTTCTGTGAATTTTTCAAGATAAGTAATAAAATACTGACTCTCTACTTCCACCCGTTCTTCAAAAATATTGATGAAGTAACCCCGAGTGAGCTGCGCTAAGAGAATTCCTATTCCAACCATTACAATGATAACGAGAATCGCATAAGTCAATAAAGGTCTGGTGTTCGAAGGCATTTATTTTGGTGCCTCCATCTTATAACCAAGGCCACGGATTGTCTTGATATACACAGGTTTCTTTGTTTCTGGTTCTATTTTTTCCCTTAGGTGACTTACATGGACATCAACAATCCGTGTATCTCCAGCAAAATCATAATTCCACACAGCACTCAGCAGTTGGTCTCTAGATAAAACCCGCCCAAGGTTTTGAGCTAGATATAGGAGCAATTCAAACTCTTTAGGGGTAAAGGTCAAAGCTTGTCCTTTAATTGTAGCCTCGTATTGTTCAGGGTAAATAGAAAGATCGGCGATTTGCAGGTTCTTTACTTCCACTTCTTTATTAACTTGAACCATTCGGCGTAAAATAGCTTTGATCCGCGCTACCACTTCTCTAGGACTGAATGGCTTGGTCAAATAATCATCTGCCCCCAGCTCCAGCCCTAGCACTTTGTCAAACTCATCATCTTTAGCTGTCAGCATAAGAATCGGTGTATTCACCTGCATTTGACGTAGTTGTTTACACACTTCCATACCATCCATACCAGGAAGCATAACATCCAGTACGATTAAGTCGAAGGGAATTTCCGAAGCTTTTTCCAGGGCGTCAATTCCGCTATAAGCTACTTCCGTATCAAAGCCCGCTTGTTCAATATTATATTTAAGTAACGTTACAATAGACTCCTCATCATCCACAATCAAAATTCTTTGTTCCATAAACATCACCTCTGCTACAGTTTACATTCATCATACAATTAAGTTTACATTTTGAATACGGATCTTTAGCGATCTTTACTTAATCTTAATATACCGCTGCCAATGGATTCATACACACATTTTGTTTTTTTATAAGGCGAGACGAACTTCAGAGGAGTTTTCTAGACATGCTAACTGTAGCTTTTTAAGTACTGCATCAAATGAATAAGCCGAGTTGGACGAATTTATCGTTCAACTCGGCTTATTTCAAGGACAAAAAAATCACTCTTTTTAGATGGACCACAGTTGATTCCACGAGGAGCGTTCGGTGGTGACGCCTGCGGGAACAGCGCGAGCCGAAGATCCACTTGTTCAAGTGATCTTCTTGACCAAAGTTAGCTGAGGCCGTGCCCGCGGCAAGCATCCACCGACAAGCGAGTCGTGAGAAGCTACAACAAACTTTGACAGCTCCTATAGATTCAGAAGTTTTTCCATAAACCACTATTTTTTAGTTTTTCACTTATGAAAAGATCAATAAAAGTTTTCCAGCGAAGTTGCATTCATCGAATCCAGTTCGTAAGGCGGTTTGACTATTAAGTCACCCTTGATTACTACTTCTCCTTCTTCGTCATACCCAATGACTTGAAGACCTACCGTATGGTCCTCCTTATTAACTTCGGTCACTTCTACATGGAAGCGGACTTCTGCATAATGATATACGGGTTTAGGGTAATCCAGTGTTTGTTGGATAATATGGCTGCCTGGACCAGGGAGGTGCATGGATACAATAGAGGATACCATTCCAAAGACCATGATCGTCGGTACCACCGGCTGCTTAAAAGGGGTTTGAGATGCATAGTCATGCTGAATGTACAAAGGATTCGAGTCATCAGTGAGCCCTAAGTACATCAACAAATCCCGATCCTCTACTGATGATGAAGTGGTGAATTTTTCACCAATTTTGATTTCATTCATTTTCCTGCCCAGTTTTCTTTTCTTTCCTAACATGGTCATCACCTCTTGGAAGCGTTTTCTGATATGTTTTTAAAAAAAGGGATTCGAGGACTGCCTCGAATCCCTTCATTTTCATTTTAATACATTGAGAACATTTTTAACAGAATCCGCTGATTTATCAAGCTGTTTTTTTTCATCTTCTGTTAATTCCAGTTCAATTATTTCTTCGATTCCATTTCCACCTAGAATAGTGGGCACTCCAAGGTAAATGCCATCATATCCATATTCACCTTCGAGATACGCAATAGATGGTAGGATTCTACGCTGATCTTTCAAAATGGCTTCAGCCATCTGCACAATGGATGCGGCTGGTGCATAGTATGCACTTCCGTTACCAAGCAGGCCTACAATCTCACCGCCACCTTTACGTGTACGTTCAACAATGGAATCTAAACGCTCTTTCGAGATTAGTTTTTCAAGAGGAATGCCTCCAGCGAAAGAGTAACGTATAAGCGGAACCATATCATCACCGTGTCCACCTAATACGAATCCAGTTACGTCTTTGATAGAAACATTCAACTCTTCAGCGACAAAGGTGCGGAAACGCGCTGTATCCAACACCCCTGACTGACCAATGACACGGTTCTTAGGAAGACCTGCTTCTTGGAAAACGGAATAAGTCATCGCATCAACAGGGTTTGTCAATACCACAATATAGCACTCAGGCGAGTTTTTGACTATTTCTTTGGTCACACTCTTCATGATTTTAGAGTTGGTATTAACAAGATCATCACGACTCATGCCAGGCTTTCGGGCGATACCCGCTGTAATGATAACAAGATCTGAATTTTTCGTGTCTGCATAATCAGAAGTGCCTGTCACTTTCGCATCAAAACCTTGTACAGGACTAGCTTCCAACATATCCAACGCTTTCCCTTTTGTCGGATCTTCCATATCTGGAACATCAACAAGAACAACATCACCAAGCTCTTTTTGCGCCAGCATAAGTGCTGTTGTGGCACCTGTGAAACCAGCACCGATTACAGATATTTTGTTTCTACGAACAGCCATAATGATCCCCTCCCTAAAAAAGGTTTAGTTCATGTTTTTGATCAATTCATCACCAAATTCAGAACACTTCACTTCAGTCGCGCCTTCCATCATACGTGCAAAGTCGTAAGTGACGACCTTACTTCCGATTGTCTTATCCATGGATTTAGCGATCAAGTCAGCCGCTTCTCTCCAGCCTAAGTGTTCGAGCATTAAAACACCGGAAAGGATGACAGAGGAAGGATTCACTTTATCCATTCCAGCGTATTTCGGAGCAGTACCATGTGTAGCTTCGAAAATAGCATGTCCTGTTTCAAAGTTGATGTTCGCTCCAGGAGCAATTCCGATTCCACCTACTTGAGCTGCCAAGGCATCAGAAATATAGTCACCATTCAAGTTCATTGTAGCTACGACATCAAATTCTTTCGGACGAGTCAGTATTTGCTGCAGGAAGATATCCGCAATGGCATCTTTTACGATGATTCTGCCTTCTGCTTCAGCTGCATCTTGAGCTTTATTCGCAGCGTCTTTTCCTTCTTTCTCCACAATGCGGTCATATTCAGCCCATGTGAATACTTTATCGCCGTATTCTTCTTGTGCTACTTCATAGCCCCAAGATTTGAAAGAGCCTTCAGTGAACTTCATGATATTCCCTTTATGGACTAGTGTGACGTTCTTACGCCCTTCATTCAATGCATAATCAATCGCTGCACGGACAAGTCGCTTCGTACCTTCTTCAGATACTGGTTTAATACCAATACCGGAAGTCTCAGGGAAACGAATGTTATGTACACCCATTTCATTCTGTAAAAAGTCGATTACTTTCTTAACTTCCGGTGTTCCTTTTTGCCATTCAATTCCAGCATATATATCTTCTGTATTTTCACGGAAGATTGCCATGTCTGTATCCTCAGGACGTTTGACCGGAGAAGGCACACCTTCAAAGTAACGAACTGGGCGAAGGCAAGTGAATAAGTCTAATTCTTGACGGAGCGCTACGTTCAAGGAACGGATTCCACCGCCGATTGGCGTAGTCAAAGGTCCTTTGATTGCAATTTTATAATCACGAATCGTATCTAAAGTAGCTTCAGGAAGCCATTCCCCTTTTTCATCATAGGCTTTCTGTCCAGCAAGCACTTCTTTCCATTCGATAGACTTCTGGCCGTTATAAGCTTTATCAACAGCTGCTTCAATTACGCGGCTTGCTGCAGCCCAAATATCAGGACCGATTCCGTCACCCTCGATGAAAGGGATCACTGGACGATCCGGTACGTTTAATTTTCCATTTTGTTCTACTGTGATTTTCTGTGATTGTGTCAAAATAAACCCTCCTAAAAATTTTGTATGAATGACGGATGGATCATCCTCTTCTATCATACGTTAAACTAGGTCGAATAAAAAGTATAGGAAGAGGCCGGTCTACCCGGCAGCTGCTTACCTATTTTCAATTGCTGTGTAAGATTGGCCTTTTGGCCCCACATATTCGGCCCTCGGGCGAATGAGACGGTTGTTTGAATACTGCTCCAAAATATGTGCTAACCAGCCGGAAACTCGACTAACTGCAAAAATAGGTGTAAAGATATCGTGATCGATTCCAAGGCTGTGATAAACAGAGGCAGAATAAAAGTCCACATTAGCAGGAAGACCTTTGTTTTCTTTAATATAATCTTCTATTTTAATAGACATCTCGTAATATTTAGAATGACCCGTCAATTTTGTAAGTTCACGGGACATCTCTTTCAGGTGCTTGGCACGGGGATCTCCGGATTGATAGACACGGTGGCCCATTCCCATGATTTTTTCTTTATTTTCCAGCTTTTTCTCTATAGCCGGGACAGCATTTTCGACACTGCCGATCTCTGTAAGCATCTTCATTACTCGCTCATTAGCCCCACCATGCAGTGGACCTTTTAATGCGCCGATTGCTGCAGTCACACCAGAGTAAACATCTGATAAAGTCGCTACACACACACGTGCTGTGAATGTTGAAGCATTCAATTCGTGATCTGCATGAAGGACAAGTGCTTTATTGAAAGCTTCTACTTCCAAGTCCTCAGGATCTTTCCCATTCAACATGTATAGGAAGTTTCCGGCGAAGCTCAATTCTTTCTTAGGTGATACAGGATCTTCCCCTTTACGAATACGTGCAAAAGCAGTAACTACTGTAGGGATCTTCGCTTGAAGTCTAAGTGCTTTACGCTTGTTCGCTTCTTCTTCCATGACATCAGACTCAGGATCATGAAGCCCAAGCATGGAAACCGCAGTCCTCAAAGCAGCCATAGGGTGGACTGTCGATAAATCATAAGATTTCAAATGATCGACAACTTCAGTCGGTATATCCATATTTGAGATAAGTTCTGTTTTAAATTCTTTCAGTTCTTCTTGGTTAGGAAGTTTCTGATTCCACAGAAGATAGACGACCTCTTCAAAGCTTGAGTTATTCGCTAAATCATCGATATCATAACCGACATAAGTCAATTTATCGTCGATGATGGAACTAATGGATGATTCTGTTGCTGTAATTCCTTCAAGACCTTTTGTTGATGATGACATACAATCTCTCCTTTTAAAAATTCCAATGATTCTTACCTGTTTTCGACGCGAAAACGCTTTACTTTTTGCTCTTTACCTTTATAGGAAAACACCCCACAAACAATTATAAAGTATTCTGAAGAGAATGTGAATTGAAACCGTTTAAATTGGTGGATTTTATCGAATCTCGTTTCTATTAATCCTTCTTTAAAAAACAAATTTTGCTGAAAAATTCCACCTAAAAATGTGAAATAGCGAGTAGAAAGGAAGCTATCCGTTTTGGACAACCATTTTATTTCTTCTACTTTTCGTTTTCTGTTCATCCTATTGACGATTATCGGGTTAATTATTTCTTTGTTCTGGTCATGGACCTACCTGTATCCGTTCATCATTGCGTTCTTACTATCCTCTATACTGCAGCCATTTATACAATTACTGGTGAAACATTTTCATTTTCCTAAAGTGCTCGCCATTCTTTCAGTTCTCTGTCTATTCGTCGGTTTAATCGGGGCATTAGCAGTCCTCCTAGTTGCAGAATTAATCAAAGGAATCCAATACCTGTCCACTGGCGTTCCAGAGCACTTTGAAAGACTTACTGCCCATATTACACTTCAAACGAAATCGATCATCCGCCCGTTGCTGAATAAAATAGAAGCGATATCTCAGAAGTTAAGTGTGCAGCAACAGCAATCTGTTGATGAATATCTAAACCTTATGCAGGATAAAGTCACGCAGACAGGAGTCCAGTTTCTGAACAGTGCTTTTGAAGGTCTGGTGAGTATCCTTACTACCCTGCCGTCCTCCATGACTGCTATATTCATCACATTACTCGCTACTTTTTTCATATGTAAAGACTGGGAATGGATGAAGCACCGAATCAAGCAAAGAGGACCGGAGCCCCTTCTCTTAAAAATTCATATGATGCGCGTAGAAATGAAAAATACTTTCCACGGACTTATTAAAGCCCAATGTACGCTTGTCGCTATTTCAACCCTTATCATAGGGGTGGGGCTTTTCGTAATTGGAGCATCTCACGCCATGACGATTACATTCCTTGTAGCTATCGTTGACTTTATCCCTTATGTGGGGACAGGAGCAATATTTCTTCCATGGATTATCTACCAGTTTTTCAGTGGTGAATTCAGCATGACGATCAGTTTAACTGTCCTTTATATGATAGTAATACTTACCCGTCAAGTACTAGAACCTAAACTATTAGCGAACCATTTTGGTGTACCTCCTGTGCTGCTGTTAATAAGTCTTTTTGTCGGTTTTAAAATCTTTGGAGCTTATGGAATGATAATCAGTCCAATAGTTCTGATGGTTATTCAAACATTAAATAAAACAGGTCTGACAAATGATGTATGGTCATTCATAAAAGGAAATTAAAAACCTCCACCCTTTTATGTGGAGGTCAGCAATTATTTTCTATAGATAGTAATTGTGCCTTTCTGTAACGCTTTCTCAATAGCCCTTTTGACAAAAAGCTTGATTGGGGCTCTCGTAGTTGGAATGAGTAACAGGAATCCGACAGCATCCGTAATAAAACCGGGCGTTAAAAGCACAGCACCGCCGACAAGAATACAAGCTCCATCCAAAAGAGCATCTTTCGGCATCTGACCCTCAGACATGGATCGCTGCAGGTTTCTTATTGTCTCTAACCCCTGCTGTTTAGCCAACCAGGCACCGAGAACCCCTGTGGAAATAATCAGTAAGATAACCCACCATGGTCCTATATAACTCCCAGCCCAAATCAGTAAGCCTATTTCAAGAGCGGGTACAATCAATATGAATAACAACAACCAGCGAAACATAACATCTTCCCTTCTTTTTCATCTTCTTACCTTTATTATAACTGTATTTGGAGAAATGATAAAAGAAAAGGCAGGGAAGATAATCTCCCCTGCCTTCTATCACTAAATATTATAGAACGCTTGCATGACCTTCATAGATATCTCCGCGTGAACTGTCGATTGTAATATCTGCCCCATCTTTGATAAGTTCTAGAGCATCATTAACCCCAACTATCACTGGGATTCCCAAGCTCAAACCAACAACTGCAGCGTGGGAAGTCAAACCACCTTCACGTGTAATGATTCCTGCTGCTTTTTCGATGGCAGGCATCATATCACGATCTGTGCCATGTGTAACTAAGATATCTCCATCCTCTAAACGTTCAATTGCATCTTGTGCATTCTTAGCAACGATTGCTCGTCCGAACGCGCTCTTCTGGCCAACACCCTGGCCTTTGACAAGTACATCACCAATGACGTGCACTTTCATTAAGTTTGTGGTCCCACTCTCACCAACAGGCACACCACCGGTGATGATGACACGATCTCCACGAATCGCCAAGCCAGAAGCCAAGCTGCGATCTACGGCTACGTCCAACATATCATCAGTTGAATAAGAGCGTGGCCCCATTACAGCATACACACCCCATACAAGCGACAGTTTGCGATTCACTTCATCATCGGAAGTAATAGCTACGATGGGAGCTTTTGGACGATACTTAGAAATCATTCTTGCTGTATGTCCACTCTCTGTTGGTGTCACAATTGCTGCAGCGTCAAGGTTGATTGCTGTATGTGTCACCGATTGGCTGATCGCATCGGTAATAGTCATATCACTGTGCTTGGAACGTTCTTGCAGTAAGGAAACATGATTCAATCCTGTTTCTGTTTTACTCGCAATGTTATGCATCGTTTGCACAGATTCTACCGGATAATCACCTGCAGCTGTTTCACCTGAAAGCATGATAGCATCCGTACCATCAAAAATAGCATTTGCAACGTCAGATGCCTCCGCACGTGTAGGACGCGGATTACGCTGCATGGAGTCAAGCATTTGAGTAGCTGTAATAACAGGTTTGCCTGCTTTATTACACTTACGGATCAGTTGTTTTTGTACAAGTGGAACATCTTCAGCCGGAATTTCCACACCTAGGTCTCCACGTGCAACCATCAAACCATCACTGACCTCCAGGATGTCATCAATATTATCGACACCTTCTTGATTTTCAATTTTAGGAACGATGTGAATCTGATTAGCATTATGTTTTTCTAACAATTCTTTAATTTCCAGGACATCAGATGCACGACGTACGAACGAAGCAGCAATAAAGTCTACCCCTTGTTCGATACCGAATTCGATATCCTTAGCATCTTTTTCTGTAATTCCTGGAAGGTTCACACTAACATTAGGTACGTTAACACCTTTTTTATTCTTAAGTGGACCATTATTCAAGACAGTTGTTTCAATTTCATTATTCTCTTTATCGATTTTTTCAACTTGCAGTTCTACCAGCCCATCATCCAGAAGAATCTTAGAGCCAGGATGTACGTCATTAATCAGACCTGGATAAGTGACTGAAAAACGTTCTGCATCTCCTTCAATGTCTTCCATAGAAACATAGGCAGTGGACCCTTTTTCAAGGTAAACTTCTCCTTCTTTCAGTTTCCCTGTACGGATTTCCGGACCTTTGGTATCTAACAGTATCGCAACTGTTTTGCCCGTAGCTTTTGATGCTTCACGAATATTTTTGATTCTCGCACCATGCTCTTCAAAATCCCCATGGGAAAAGTTCAAGCGAGCCACATTCATTCCAGCTTCAATCAGCTGCGTCAATTTCTCTACTGATTCAGACGCAGGCCCGATCGTGCTGACGATTTTTGTTTTTCTAAACATATTTATTTCCTCCTCAATTGCCTCTTACATTTATATAGATAATTCTTTGGAAAGACGGTACATATCAAGATCAACTTTGTGGTCTGTATTCAGGATATCTACAATATCATGATCAACCAATTTATTTTCTTGTATACCTACCATGCGACCTGCATGACCATTTAAAAGCAAGTCAACGGCATAAGCACCTAATCGACTGGCTAAAACGCGATCTGAAGCACTTGGAGAACCTCCGCGTTGTGTATGACCAAGGACTGTTACGCGAGTTTCCAAGTTCGCCGCCTCTTTTATCTTACGAGCGAAATCCACACCGCTTCCTACACCTTCTGCAACGATGATTATGCTGTGTTTTTTACCACGGTCATGGCCTCGTTTTAATCGATCGATGACGTCTCCGAACTCGTCTTCTGCTTCAGGGATAAGGATACTTTCAGCGCCGTCAGCCAATCCAGACCATAAGGCTAAATCACCAGCATCTCTCCCCATCACTTCAATCACATAAGTACGTTCATGAGATGTGGCTGTATCACGAATTTTATCAATCGCATCAATGATCGTGTTCAAAGCCGTATCAAAGCCGATTGTGAAATCAGTTCCAGGAATATCATTATCAATGGTCCCTGGTACACCTATACATGGGTACCCTTTTTCGGTAATTTTCTTAGCCCCCATAAAGGTACCATCCCCGCCGATGGCTATCAAGCCCTCGATACCATGTTTCTTCATTTGTTCAATGCCCTTCAGTTGGCCTTCTTCTGTTTTGAATTCTTCACAGCGGGCGGAGTAAAGTTTGGTGCCTCCCCGCTGGATAATATCACCAACTGAACCCAGCTCCATCTTTTCTATATTGCCATCAATCAAGCCTTGGTAACCGTATTTAATGCCATATACTTCAACGTTATGGTAAATCGCTTTACGGACAACAGAGCGTATAGCAGCATTCATACCAGGGGCGTCTCCTCCGCTAGTAAGAACTCCTATTTTCTTCATTCTCATCACCTCAAATGTATTTCTAGTTATTTTGTCCCCAATCAAAGAGGAGTTGAAACCTCAGTGCTTTTCAATGGATAGTTGGTACTTAGTCTATACAATTCATAGCAACATCAACATTTAATTTATCAATGATAGCGTTACCAATCAGATAAGATGCGAAAAGCCGCACCATATGTGCGACCTTTCTTTTATGGGTTTATACTTTTTTCAACCATATCATTATAAATCAAGATATGTGTAATCGCCAATATTTTTATATTTCATAAAACGTTCCTCAAGAAGTTGTTCTTGTTCAAGCGTTTCTAATTGATCAAGGGATTCGAGCAATACTTTCTCAATTTCACCCGCCTGGGCTTTTATATCCCTGTGGGCTCCACCTCTGATTTCCGGTATCACCCCATCAATCACTTCAAGTTTTTGAAGATCATAAGATGTGATTTTCATTGACTCTGCTGCCTCTTGAGCTAAGCCTGAGTCTTTCCATAAAATAGAGGAAGCTCCCTCCGGCGAAATCACAGAGTATGTGGAGTTTTCCAACATGAATATTCGATCACCGATGCCGAGACCTAAAGCACCGCCACTTCCACCTTCTCCAATAACGACACAGATGATAGGTACAGTGAGCCCTGCCATTTCCATTAAGTTGCGGGCTATCGCTTCACTCTGCCCTCTTTCTTCAGCGGCTTTTCCTGGGTAAGCCCCTTTTGTATCGATGAATGTAATAACCGGACGTCCAAACTTTTCAGCTTGTTTCATCAAACGAAGCGCTTTCCGATACCCTTCCGGGTGCGGCATACCGAAATTACGATGGATATTTTCCTTTGTATCTTTCCCTCGTTGATGACCGATAACAGTGACCGGCTTCCCTTTGAATTTCGCAATCCCGGAAACAATCGCAGCATCATCTCCGAAATTTCTGTCACCATGAAGTTCTAAAAAATCCGTAAAAAGCTGATCGATATAATCAAGTGTCGTTGGGCGCTCGGGATGTCTGGCCATTTGCACACGATCCCAAGGGGCCATCCGATCATATACATCTGTTTCCAGCTTTTCCAACCGGCTTTCTAGTGTCACGATTTCATCACTAAGGTCCATTTCACTATTTTCTGTAAGCCTCTTCAATTCTACGATCTTTTCACGCAGTTCTATAACCGGCTTTTCAAAATCAAGCACATGTTTCACTGTTTCTCACCTCCTGATGAATGGATATCCAGGACAGTTGACAAAGTCTTCCTCAAATCATGGCGATGGACTACTCTATCCAGCTGTCCATGTTCAAGTAAAAACTCCGAGGTTTGGAAATCATCTGGTAATTTTTCACGGATTGTCTGTTCAATAATCCTTCTCCCGGCAAATCCAATTAGCGCTTTTGGTTCAGCAAAGTTATAATCTCCAAGAGAGGCGAAGCTCGCAGAGACCCCCCCTGTCGTTGGATGAGTCATTACTGACACAAACAGACCTCCATCCGCATGTAAGCGCTGCAAAGCAACAGAAGTTTTACCCATCTGCATTAAGCTGAGCACACCTTCCTGCATTCTTGCACCGCCTGAAGCAGTGAAGATGATGAAAGGTATTTTTTCCTTTCTGGCATTTTCAATGGCATTGGTTATTTTTTCACCAACAACAGACCCCATACTACCCATGCGAAAGCGGGAATCCATTACGGCTACTGCAGTCTCTATGTTGTTCATTTTCGCTTTCCCCGTCACCACAGCTTCGTTAAGATCGGATTTCAATCGATCTTTTTCTAACTTTTCCTCATATTCAGGAAAACCGAGGGGGTTGTTAGATATCATTTGCTTGTCCCACTCAATGAAGGATTCCTCGTCAAAAAGGTGCTGAATTCGTTCATAAGCGCTTAAACGATGATGGTGATCACAATGAGGGCAAACATTCAAATTTCTATTAAGTTCTTTTCTGTAGAAGATCTTTTGACAGTTCGGACATTTTTGCATCAAACCTTCAGGCACATCCTGCTTAGCTTCCTGACTAGGAATAGATGCATATCTTTTTTTCTTGCTGAAAAAATCTCTTAGCAAGGTGATTCCTCCTTTGGGACAAAGCTTCCTTTCTTACCAATATACATAATATCCATTAAGATAATATCACTGTTTTTGTCGAAAGTGTTATTGACAGCATCTCTCATCGAAATAATTGCAGGATCTCAAGGGCTTCTCTTCTTTCAAGAGCTTTAAGCATCTCCTCATACCATTCATCTTCATAATGGATATTATGAACCGTGTGGGTAAAGCCGGAGATGAATTGCCACATGGATAACAGCAAGGGCTGATCACCTATTTCAAAAAAATATTGAAACAGCTGTTGGTGGCGTTCTCCTGAAGGATGGTTCTTTAATATTTTTCTGATTTCAGTAAATTGATGGTCTGAGAGCTTCCCTTTTACAATTAATAATACTTCTTTTTCAATCATTTGTTTAGCTGTCATCAATTCTTCTTTTGTCCGTGTTTCATTAAGTAAGAAGTTAGATAATAATTCAACCATATGGTATGGACGATAAGCTCTCATAAAGGTACCTTCCCCACGTCGGGTTTCGATCAGTCCAAGGAGCTCCATCGCCCTGAAAGCCTCTCGGATGGAGGACCTTCCAACATTGAGCTGTTCACTTAGTTCCCGTTCAGATGGCAACTTATCACCAGGTTTCAATTGATTCTCCTCTATATATGATTTCAATTGGTAAAGAACACCTTCGTAGACTTTTTCTTGTTGCACTCGGGTCACGTTTAATGAACACCTCTTTCCTTTCCCATCCAGGGCGTTATGTAAGAGGAGAAAAGCATACGCTTTTCTCCTTAGCATTATTCTTCATCAATTAGAGTGAGTTGTCTTGTTTTTTCAGCTACCTCTTCAGGATCCACATGGTGACGTGCCACTCCGGACTCCATTGCTGCTTTGGCTACACTGGCTGCCACTGCCGGTGCTACCCGGGGATCGAATGGAGCAGGGATGACATAATCTTCACTAAGTTCATCTTCACCTACAAGTGAAGCGATAGCCTCGGCTGCTGCTATTTTCATTTTTTCATTAATTCGTGTTGCTCTTACATCAAGAGCTCCTCGGAAGATTCCCGGGAAAGCCAGGACATTATTCACTTGATTAGGGAAGTCTGAACGCCCGGTGCCGATCACACGCGCCCCTGCTTCTTTGGCATCTTCCGGCATGATTTCCGGCTCTGGGTTGGCCATGGCAAAGATGATAGAGTCGTCATTCATACGAGAAACCATTTCTTTAGACAGCAACCCGCCAACAGATACTCCAATAAAAACATCAGCGCCTTCCATCACTTCTTCAAGCTTGCCTTCTGCCCGCTCTTTATTCGTAATCTTAGCTATTTCATCTTTCACGTCATTCATTCCATAGTCGCGTCCTTCGAAGATCGCACCTTTTGAGTCACACATGATGATATCTCTTACACCGAAATGATAAAGCAGTTTGATAATGGCAATTCCTGCTGCACCTGCACCATTCGCTACAACCTTAATCTCTGAAAACGACTTCCCTGTTATTTTCAATGCGTTCATCAAACCCGCAACAGTAACGATAGCTGTCCCGTGTTGATCGTCATGGAAAATCGGGATATTCGTTTCTTTCTTCAAACGATCCTCGATGATGAAGCAGTTAGGAGCAGCGATATCTTCCAGATTCACTCCACCAAATGTAGGTTCCATTAATTTTACAGTTTGCACTATTTGGTCGATGTCTCTTGTGTTCAGGCAGATAGGAAAAGCGTCTACACCAGCAAAACTTTTGAACAAAGCCGCTTTACCTTCCATTACAGGCAATGAGGCTTCAGGGCCGATATTACCAAGTCCCAGAACAGCTGATCCATCGCTGACTACTGCTACCATGTTGCCTTTCATCGTATAATCATAGACAGTATCTTTATGATCATAAATTTCTTTACATGGTTCTGCTACTCCCGGAGAGTATGCTAAACTCAAATCTTTTGCATTTCTTATAGGAACTTTCGAATGAGTTTCCAGCTTACCCTTATTGACACGGTGTATATGCAATGCTTCATCTCGCAAATTAGACACGACGACACGCTCCTTTAAACTATTAATTTAACCGACCTAGGTGGTCTGACCACCTATTAACTTCTTAATTATAACAGATGAAGATAGTGTGTAAAGAACTTCAAAACCATGGACTGACTTTTTAGACATCCATGTGTTTATCCTGTGTGCGTAAAGCCACTGATTGAGAACCGAAAAAGTCATTCAACATATTCAGACATTCCCTGCTGACTTCTAATGAATAGTCCTGATCTAAATGGTAGATTTTTCGGTCTTCTGATCGAAATATCAACACAGGTGTATTCCCCGGGAAATATTCTGCTGCCTCTTTCAGCTTATCAATAGCTGTATGCTCCGTATCCTTTGTTACCTTCACAAATAGACGCCTTTCTGCCTTATTCTCTCTTTCACTCAATTCAAACGGCTTAAGCTGATTGATAATCATTTGCTTACGGTTGTTCCTCTCTTCAATTTTCCCTTCTGCAATAACAAGCATTTGCTCCTTCAACCACGGTTTCACATTTCGATATGCCTCAGGAAACAAAACAGCCTCCATTTCAGCAGTCTCATCACTAATGGTTACAAAGGACATCGAGTCTCCTCTTTTTGTTCTGATCTCACGGAAACTTTCGAGAACAACAGCTGTGACTAACTTCCTCTTTGATTTCAACTGATCGGCCTTATAGAGGGAAATCATTCCTCTGCTGCGTAACGCATTGCGGTGATGTCCCAATGGGTGTTCAGACATATAAGCACCAAGCACTTCTTTTTCCATCGATAACTCCTTCAAAGGAGGAAATGGATCCACCTCTACCATCCCCATCTCAATATCTGTACCGAAAAAGCCTGGTTGATCTTGAAATTCTTTAAATAATTCCCCCTGCTCGAGGGCCTGATCAATACTTGCCAGAGAACTCGCCCGATTTTGATGCAATTCATCAAAGGCGCCGGATATGATCAATGCTTCGATGACTGACCTTGAAACAGCTTTATCATCCAGCCTTAGACAGAAGTCGTTCAGGCTTTTGTATGGTCCATCAACCCTTCCATCAACGATAGCCTGAGCAGCTTGGTAGCCGAGTCCTTTGATGGCCAAGAGCCCCATTCTTATCTCTCCTTTATCATCCCGAGTCAAGATATGACTGCGATTGATCGAGGGAGCGTTCACCTTCACATTCATCTCCCGGGCTTCTCGAATATATATAGTCCCTTTATCCCGGTCTCCGATATTAGCATTCATCAACTCTGCTAAAAAATGAGAAGGATAGTGGGCTTTAATGAAAGCTAACCAATATGAAATCAAACTGTATGCCACCGCATGGCTCCTGTTAAAACCATAGTTCGAGAATTTCACAATCCAATCAAAAAGTTCGGTGGCAACAGATTCTTCATAACCCTTCTTTTTGCAACCGGCAATAAACTTATCCCGCTCGTTCGACCATATATCCCCTTGTTTTTTACTGATAGCTCTCCTTAATAGATCCGCTTCACCTAATGAGTACCCTGCAACTCGTCTGGCTACCTGCATGATCTGCTCTTGATAGATCAACACCCCAAAAGTCGGACCTAATATCCCTTTTAAGTCAGGATGTGGAAAACCATATTCCATATTTCCATGTTTCCTCTTGATATAGTCTTGTATATAATCC
Organism: Halobacillus litoralis; assembly: GCF_004101865.1. NCBI lineage: Bacteria > Bacillati > Bacillota > Bacilli > Caryophanales > Bacillaceae > Halobacillus > Halobacillus litoralis. The sequence continues at coordinate 3,576,167 of NZ_CP026118.1, read as the reverse complement.
ATAGGGCCCGGCCTATATAAAGCATTCACGGCAACAACATCTTCAAAGTGTGAGGGTTTAAGTCTGGTTAGAACCCCTTTCATTCCTTTGGATTCTAATTGAAAAACACCATTTGTACGGCCTTGTTTAAGTAAATCGAATGTTTTCCCATCATTAAGAGGGAGATCTTTCACTGAAAACTTTTGTTTACTATATTTCCTGATTGTATTTTCCAACTTCTCTATAAACGAAAGATTCCTGAGACCCAGAAAATCAATTTTCAATAAACCGATCTTTTCTAAATCACCCATAGCCATTTGAGTAAGATGAACGTCCCCCTGGCCATTCATAAGAGGAGTGTACTCAGTTAACGGCTCTTCACTTAATACAACACCTGCTGCGTGTGTTGATATATGACGCGGAAGCCCCTCCAACTTTGTCGCAATTTTAAAGAGAAACTGAAGCTGATCTGAATTTCGGATATAATCTTTCAATTCCTCCGACTTTTTTACGATTTCAATTAGTGTATCACTGGTATTTTTAGGAATTTGATAAAGAATGAAGGAGGCATCACTTTCATCAACCGCCAAAACTTTAAATAATTCCCTCAAAACACTCCTCGCAGCAAAAGTCCCAAATGTACTGATTTGAGCTACGTGATCTTTTCCGTACTTTTCACTCACATATGCGATCACTTCATCTCTGCGATAGTCGGGGAAATCAATGTCAATATCCGGCATAGTAACACGCTCAGGATTCAAGAACCGTTCAAACAACAAGCCATACTTTAATGGATCTACTTGAGTGATATCCAATAAATAAGCGACAATCGAACCAGCCGCAGAGCCACGTCCTGGACCTGCATGAATTCCTTGCTTTCTTGCATAGGATATAAAATCCCAGACAATGAGAAAATAGTCACTGAATTGCATTGATTGAATCACATTCAGCTCGTGACTAAGCCTCTCTACAGCTTTCTCATCTTCAGATCCGAATTTTTTCACCAATGCCTTCTCACATAAATCTTGCAAATACGCATCCGGGGTTTCGCCATATGGGGTGGGGTAAGCTGGAAGGAGTTGTTGATTCAAGTTCAATTCCAAGTTACAACGCTCCACAATCTCTTGTGTGGCTGATAAAACTTCCGGCCACCATTCACCAAAGAAATTTTCCATTTCCTCGCCAGATTTCAAATACTGATAGCTGCGGTTAACCTGCGGGCTGTAACGAGCCCCTTCATCGATTGCTCTCAAACATTGATAAGCTGCTGCGTCTTCGCTATGTAAATAACGCACATCTCCAATAGCAACCACACGGATCCCCTTAGATTCTACCCATTCCTGCAAAGGCTGATGCATTTGTCGTTCAGCATGCAAATCACGATCCTGAATACTCATATAAAAATGGTCTTCTCCAAACATGTCTAACCACCGAATCAATGAATCGTCAATCCTTGAAAACATCCGATTAGCTATGGTGTCTGCCCACGGTGATGAGGCAGTCATTTGGATGACGATCAAACCATCTTTCCGTGAACCCAGTTCTTCAAGAGATATGTTTGTGGCGTTTGTTTGAACATAAGTGGTGATTTTCAATAAATTTCGATATCCCTGTGAGTTTTTAGCCAACATAATCACAGGGAAAAGAAGAGATCGATCCTCGACCGTTGTTTTCAAACCTATGATTGGTTTGACACCTTGATTGTTACATTCTTGATAAAAAGACACCGCGCCGCTCAAGGTGTTTTCATCGGTCAAAGAAATCGCACCAAACCCTAATTCTTTAGCCCTCTGCACCAATGAGCGGGTTTTTACCGTGCTATTCATCAGGCTATAGCCGCTTTGAACATTCAAATGGGTAAAAGTCATTTACGTACACCTTCTTTCATTTAAATTATAGCTAGTCTTGAGTCATGATGAAAGACTTCTGCATAAATAGAGAGAGAGAAGAATAATTCTTACTATAGAGGACCAAATCAAGCTGGCGAAAAGAGGGACAAGATGGAAGATCGTTTAGTTATATCCATGATCCAATGCTTCTTTATCGCTTTCGGCGTCATTGTAGGAGGAACAATCATCGGAAGTATCGGGAGTTATATCACAGGAGAAGCCCCCCTTACTTCTATGTTCCGTATAGCTAAAGGTTTGAGAATTTGGGCAATTGTAGCGGCAATCGGGGGGACTTTCGATGCAATCAGTAATTTTGAGAAGGGGATCTTTGATGGTTCCACATTTGATATTTTTAAACAAATTATGATTATCGTAGCAGCAATGGGTGGAGTAAAAGCAGCATTGCTTCTTTTTGAATGGTTGTTGGGGGATGAGGTGATTTAATTGCATTTTCCTCATTATCACAAAAAAAAAGAATGGAGACGCTTATTTGCAGGAATAGTACTGGGAGCTGTAATCGGGTATGCAGTCTTTATTTACATCCACGGCGAGCTTCAAGAAAAATACACAGAAGAGCATATCGAAATGACAGCAAAAATGAGTGAATTGGAGGCGAAATACGAAGGGTTACTAAATAATCAAGAACAAGGGACAGACCAGAAGCCTTTGACTGTAACAGACCTGGCCGTCTCTTATACAAATGCTAAAAAACTTGAAGTCGATTTACTGACACAACATCAACTTACCACACTGGTCAAAGACCAACTTTCTACTATACCAGGCAAAGACATCACGGTTATAGCCGATCAGGTGGATTTGATGATCTCTACCGTAGAAAATAAAAATTATGTGGTAGACGACTTCACTTATGAATTGAAAGTCACCAGGTTGATTGTTTCAGAAGTTGTAACTTTGAATTTAGAGATTAAATTAGTTAGATAAGTAATGATAAGAGCAGGATGGACAATTAACCCTGCTCTTTTTTGTATTGAATACACACTTCTTTTAACTCTGCGGCAACTTCCTCTGTTTCCTCCCAGGAAGAAGCAGAAGCCCCAGAAGCCATCGGGTGCCCGCCACCATTATGATTAGCCGCCACGGTATTGATGACGGGGCCTTTAGAACGTAACCTTACCCGTATATTATCTTCTTCTTCTACAAAATATGCCCACGCTAAAATCCCTTCAATATCGCCAAGTAGACCAACTAACTGACTTGTTTCAGAAGGAGCGACGCCGTATTTATCCAATGTTTCTTTATCTAAACGTACCGTGGAATAACCTTCTGGGTGAACCGTAAAGTTTTGGAGTACATATCCTTTCAGTTTTGCTACATGGATAGGGGTTTTGTACATTTCGTCGTAAAGAAAAGGGCGGTCAAATTTATAATTCACTAATTCTGCAGCATAGGATAACGTCCTTTTGGTCGTGCTTGGAAACAAAAAGCGCCCTGTATCTCCGACTATTCCAGCATAAATCAAACGGGCTGCTTCATCATGCAATACAAAACCTGCGTCTGACATTTCCGTATATAACTGAAAAATCATTTCAGATGTAGAGCTTGCATTTGTATCGACCCATTGAATATCTCCATAATCATCAACCACGGGGTGGTGGTCGATTTTTATAAGCATATCCCCTTTATCATATCTCTGGTCATCAATCCGAGCTTGATTGGCAGTGTCGCATACGATCACAAGCGCACCACTGTATGCTTCATCTGGAACTTCATCCATAGTGACCAGGAAATCTAAAGTAGGCTCCCCTGCTCCTGTGATATAGACGTCTTTCTCTGGAAATGTAGCCTGAATTAATTTCGCAAGACCGGCTTGAGACCCATAAGCATCAGGGTCTGGGCGAACATGACGATGTATGACGATGGTTGAGTGACCTTTAATGGCCTTTACAATTGATTGTTTACACATAGAAAAGCGCTCCCTCTCTATTATTAGTCGATATTAAATTATATAAGTCAGCACACTGGTAGCCTTTTTACCTCAAACAAGCTACAATAAGATAGAAAATCTTTAACTTCAGGAGTCGATTAAATATGATTATTTTTCCAATCCTTATATTAGTGTCCTTGCTGCTTTATATTTACTACAAAGTGATGATTATTCGATCCAAAGACTCTTTGACACAACAATATTTGAATAGCAAATCAAAGATATTTCTAGGTAGTTTCATTTTCTTTTTTGGTATCAACCAATATGTATTCTACCAAACAAAAATTTCTTTGTTTATCGGAATCTTGTTCATTCTCATAGGCATATCCCAATCACGCTTAGGATGGAAAGCAAGTAAACATTATCAAGCAGAATATCAAAAGCAGCAAGCAAGTCCGCAATCGTAAAGGCCTTTCTCAAGTCGCTGTTCTCTCAGCGACTTTTTTTGGTCCAGAATAAAACACGGTTGCACCTCAGGCTGCCCATCCCCTCCAGCTACAGCGCCTAACCTCTCGAGGTCTTAAGTCCGTCCCTTCCGTGAAGATCAACCACTTCACTTTACGGACGTTCTTAAGCTTGTCGAGGTTGAACGAGGCGCTTTCGCATTTGAATCTTCCAGCTACAGCGCCTGACCTCTCGAGGTCTTAAGTCCGTCCCTTCCGTGAAGATCAACCACTTCACTTTACGGACGTTCTTAAGCTTGTCGAGGTTGGACGAGGCTTCTCGTATTTTTTCTTATCGATCGATCAATTGAGCCATCAAGAGAGCCTTACCTACAATAGATTTACCATGATGGACTTCAATATCGACTTTAGCGAATTTACGACCAACCTCTAAAATTTGCGGCTTAATTTCGATTTCACTTTCGATTTGCACAGGTTTGATAAAGTAAACAGAAATATTTTCTACTACTAAATCCCCTTTTTTATATTTCCTAAGTAACCGACTGGATGCTTCTGTGATTAATGATATAAAAACACCGTAAGACATCGTCCCCAATTGGTTCGTCATTTGCGGCGTCACTCGTGTGCTCCATTTATGAGCCTCTTCTTCCGTTTCAATTGCTTCCATCCTGTTCGTAGCCAGGTCATCAATGGTTTCACCCACTTGTGGTTGGCGTTGAATATTTTGTAATGCTTTCAAAACATCCTGTCTCGAAATGATTCCTTGTAATTTTTGTGATGGATCCACGACAGGCATCAATTCGATCCCTTCCCATACCATGACATGGGCGGCATTAGCCAAGGATGTTTTTGCGTGCACAGTCATCGGATTACGAGTCATCACTTTATCTATTTTCATTTCTTTGTCTTTACCGATCACATCTTTAGATGTAACAATCCCTACCACCCGATTTTGTTGATCTACAACCGGGTATCGACTATGGTTTGTTTCATCGTTGAAGTTGTGCCAGCGAGCTACAGGATCTGTGGTCAACAAATATTTCGAGTCGTCAAATGCCGTATAGATATCATCCACAAGTACAATTTCTTTTTTTATCAGTTGATCATAGATCGCTCTGTTTATCATTGTTGCCACAGTAAAAGTGTCATAGCTTGTAGATATGACAGGCAGTTGTTTCTCATCTGCAAGCTTTTTAACTGCCTCACTTGTATCAAATCCACCAGTAATTAAGACAGCCGCACCTTCTTTAACGGCGAGTTCATGAGCATTTGTGCGGTTACCGACAATAAGTAATGAACCCGCTTCTGTATATCGCATCATGGCTTCAAGCTTCATGGCACCAATTACAAATTTGCTTAATGTTTTATACAAGCCTTCTCTACCACCTAGGACTTGACCATCAACGATATTGACGATTTCTGCAAACGTCAAACGCTCGATGTTTTCCTTTTTCTTTTTTTCAATTCTGATGGTCCCTACACGTTCCATGGTACTGACCAGGTCTTGATTTTCCGCTTCCTTTATTGCCCGATAGGCAGTACCTTCACTGACATTCAATGCCTTAGCAATGCGTCGGACAGAAATTTTACTTCCAACAGAAAGCGACTCAATGTGCTCAAGTATTTGTTCGTGTTTTGTAGCCATATGTCCACCAATCTTTCTAACTGTACTAATCAAATCCTCTGTTATTGTTATTATACAACTGATACAGTTTTTCTGCAATTTCTTCCATGATAGAATTGTACGACATATAGTACATCAACTTAACACACAAACCTCCACCAAATTCATGAATTATTTTCCAGTGCCTCTCATTGGCCAGCAAATAGAGAAACCGTCTGTCTTTAGAAGACAGACGGTTTCTATAATCCTAAATTACAGTTCTAATGAATCACCCGGTTCCAGTACTGTCCCTTTTCCAGGTTTTACCTTGGCAGCGAACGCTTCACCATCCTGGTTGATTAAATCAAATGTGTTGTAGTGGATAGGAACCACCTGTTTTGCTCCAACCCACTCAGCAGCTGTCAAAGCATCCTCTGGTCCCATCGTGAAATTGTCTCCAATTGGTAAAAAGGCTAAATCTATATCGTTACGCTCACCAATCAACTTCAAATCAGAAAAGAGCCCAGTGTCTCCAGCATGATAGATGGTTTTTCCATCTACGGTAAGAAGAATTCCTGTGGGCATACCTGTATAAACGATCGTTCCATCCTCTTCTGTATATGCAGAACCATGGAAGGCTTGGGTGAATTTGACATGACCGAAATCAAACTCATGCCCTCCACCAATATGCATAGGATGAGCGTTCAACCCTTTATTCCCTAAGTAAGTAGCTAATTCAAACGGTGCAATTACTTGGGCATCATTTCGTTTTGCAATATCTATAGTGTCTCCGACATGATCATTGTGACCGTGGGTAAGCAAGATGACATCTGCTTCCACTTGATCTGCATTCAAATCCGTATTGCCATTTTCTGAAATGAACGGATCAAATAAAATCGTTTTACCATTCGCTTTCACTTTTACTACTGAATGACCATGATAAGATACTTCCATCCATACCACTCCTCTAATAAAGATTCCTCATTCAATAATTTTGCCATGCTTTCTCGTACTTCTGGATTAAATGAGGATCGATTAATGTGTTAGGCTCCAATGGAATAGGTTCGCCTTCATTATTCAAGATTTCCCTGTCTTCATCTTTTCCAAACACAGTCATTGATTGAAGTACATCTTCAGTCAAAAAACGTGTTTCTAAAGAAAGCTCTATATCATCCACCTCAATAGGAGAACGGCTGGCCATAACAAATCCCCAGTTGCCGAAGCTAGGGACATCCACGTGGAAATTCTCTGTATAAAGTCCTGTTGATGCTACCGTTTCATCTATAGTCCAATAAACATCAGTTGCAAATAATGGACTGGTGGCCTGAATCATCGCAGCTCCACCTGGTATTAAATGATTTCTTAATAATGAATAAAATTCCTTTGTATAAAGCTTATTCAAACTCTCATTATTGGGGTCCGGCAAATCTACAAGAATGACATCATAGAACTTATCTGACTGCTCCAGAAATTTAAAAGCATCCTGGTTTAACACATCGACACGCTCATCTGACAATGAGTCCTCATTGATTTGCAGCAAATGATAATTGTTCATGGCCAGATCTGTGACCGCCGGGTCTAAATCCACGAGTGTGATATTTTCCACATCTTCATAACGTAATAACTCCCTTGCGGCAAGACCGTCTCCTCCACCCAGTATCAACACATCCTCCCTGCTTTCGGCATACGAAACAGGTGGGTGAACGAGCGTTTCGTGATAACGATGCTCGTCTGTTGAACTGAATTGAAGGGAACCGTTCAAATACAAGCGTGTATCTCCTTGTTCTTTGGTTAGAATGACTTTTTGATAAGCGCTATCTTCCATATGGATAATCGGATCTTTATAAAGTTTCTGTTCAAAGGAAAAGGCCATCTCTTCACCAAAAAATAAACCTGCTATTAAAAGAGCACCAATCACGACAGCTCCTGTTACATGAATAAAGTATCGGTTAATCTCTGAGCGGAATAAATACAGGACCGCTACAGCTACAGCTAAATTGATGCATGCAACAAAAAAAGCACTTTTCACCATCCCCATTTGAGGACGTAAATAAAATGCAAAAAGCAAACCACCTATCAAGCCACCTGCATAATCAGAAAACAGCACTCGAGCTGTACTCCGGTTCAACTCTACTCCTATTTCATTGGCTTTACGAATTAAGATAGGCAATTCCAATCCTGTTAACGCACCGATGGTGAAAGTCACTAAGTACAAGAAAAAGGCATCCGTTCCTGAAGGTGCAAAAGCGGTCATACCGAACATTGTAAAACTCGAGAAACCACCAATCAATGCTACGAGATATTCAATCCATATGAAAGTGACGATCAAGTTTTTCATCACACGTTCACTGATACTAGCTCCGATTCCCATTCCAGTTAAAAATAAACTGATTGTGAGTGTATACTGTTTAACACCATCTCCCAATATGTAAGACCCTAACGCACCGAACAATACCTCAAATATGATGCCGCAAATGGAAACAATGCCTGAGGCCCAGTATATGAAATGGCTTTTTTTAATATTTGCTTCCAATATGTTCACTCCACTTTTTATGAATCTCAATATTCAGAAAAGCCACTATGCTCATCATAGTGGCTTTTCTCAGTCATGCAAAGTCATTAGGTTATAGAAGCACCAATGACAAACGCTAAACCGATCGATACACCCATGGAAATGATTCCCACAGCAGTGTTGTTTTCTTTAAGCTTCGTCTCCACTGAAAATTTACGGGTAAATAACTCAAACAGTAAGTAAGCGATCATTTGTAAAACCATTCCGAAAGCTCCCCAAATCAACGTATCCCACACAGTAAAACTATGGTAGATAGCAAACGAAAGTACAATACATATTCCAATAATTTTACCAGAGATGGACATCGCAACCGCTTGGTTTCCCTGCTTCACCTCATCCCAATCTTTATACTGTCTTGTCAACCACTCAAAAATAACTAAACCGATGACAACAACAATAATTGCAATCGCAAAATAACCTAAAGTAGCCAAAAATGGTTCCATTCTATTACCTCCTTTATTTTCCTGTACCTGGTCCTCCACCACGATTAGAGGAACCTCTGATTGAACCTGATCCTCCGGAATTGTAATTGCCATACATCCCATAACCACCATAACAATTTCCTGTTTGCTGACAGTTAGCCCTTCTTCGATCATACCAATCATTTGATCCTAACATTCTGTTCAAGAGATAACCCGCAAACAAGCCATTAAAAAAGCCTGGAGAATAATTATTCCTGACAAACTCATCAGAAGCAAGTTCAATTGTAACCACACCTGCTTCTTCTTCACTTTCCTGAACAATGACAAAATGATCCGGATAAATCAATACTTGTTTCTCTTCCTGCCTTTCACTTATTTCTTCAGGTTTAATCGCTTCGGACAGCGAATCAGCGACTTCTGGCAGTGTAAGCTCTTTTGTCATATATATACGGGAAAGCCCTTGATCTGAACGAACCGTATCCAGCAGCGGAAAGCTTTCTTTAACCAGCGATTCTATAGAATTTGCATCCGAACTTTCTATCGTATTCAGTATTTCTGAACGGCTGGGTTCTGAAGGAAGCTCCTCATATGTATCTTCTGTATAAGAGCCGGACATTCCTCTTTGGTCGTCTCCACTTCCAAACATATTGAATAATAAAAAGAAAGCGATGATGCCGACAACTATGATCCCCGCAAAATCTTTCACGACACATCCTCCTTTCGCAAAAAATAGCCGTGCCTAACTGATGAGTTAGGCACGTTTGATCACAGGGTGATCTTACTCTTTATTCATTTTCTTCTTTAAAGCATCCAGTTCGCTATCTACACTATCTTTATTGTCCAACTCATCGAATTCGTCATCCAAAGAACGACTTTGAGAGGACATGTCTTCACTTGTTTCTGCTTCTGCTTCATAATGCATAACTTTTTCTTCCATACGTTCAAAGCCTTGACGGGATTCATCTCCTCCGATGCTGGACATCGTACGATTCATTTTCGTACGGGTTTTAGCAGACTCGGCACGAGCTTTCAAGGAATCTTTTTTCAGTTTCATTTCTTGATATTCCTTTTTCATTTCATCAAGTTTTTGACGGAGGTTGCCCGCATCTTGTTGTGCACGTTCCCATGAAGCTTTGAACTGATCCGCTTGTTCTTGATGATTTTTCTTATCTTCCAGGGCGCGTCTAGCTAAATCTTCATTCCCGGATTCAATCGCTTTTTCTGCTTGCTGCATTCGCTTATCGACTAAAGCTTGGGAGTCATCATATTTACGTTTCAGCATTTTCTCGTTAGCAATCTGCTTAGCTACTGCACTTTCAGCCTCACGGATATCATTCTCCATGTCGCGCATAAACTGATCCAACATTTTCACTGGATCTTCTGCTTTATCTAACATTGAATTCAATTCTGAACCTACAACTGTTTTGACACGATTAAAAAATTTGAACATTATTTTTCCTCCTTATTATTTAGAACCTGCAATAATTTTAATTTCGAATGGTTCGATATCATAACCGATACTTGCTTCTATTTCGCTTCCCCATGACTCCAAGCTAAGGTACATTTCCTCATCCTCGGAAACATATTCGGCATACCTCGCCGTGCGTCCATTAATATTACTGCTTCGGCCTTCCCCTGTGACACGAGCTTCCCCCTCTTCGTCTTTATGGAAGGTTTTCCCGTCATGGGTCAATTCTTTCGGAAAAGGCATACTCACTGGCAATTTAATGGTTTCATAAACCCCTAATTCCAGCTCATCATCCATTTCAGCAGCTAACCATTTGGTAGAATTGCCTTCTAATAGTTGATAAGAAAACCATTCATAGGAGCCATCTCTGTAGGTGATCTTACCGACAACTTCATAATCCACAAGATCGTAAGTAACGATGTCTCCTACTTGAATGTTCAATGCATGTCGTTCTTCCACTTCCGGTTTTTGCTGTTCATTTTTTGAAAACAACTTTGAAAAGAATCCCAAATCCTCACCTCTCCTTCAACTATGACCTTGTGTAACTGTATATACGGCTGACTTTATTTAAAGGTTTCACTTTTTCTTTTATTTTACGGATTATCTTGAGGAAACTCAAATCATGCCCCTTATTTACACTCTATTCTTAGGATAACACGTTTTTTTCATTTTTTTCCTTCAAACGAACTTTGATAATTCAGAAAATCGAGTATAACCAATATCATTCATGCTTGGATCCTTCTCTCACGGCGGTACACTTCAGTCCACCGGCTGCTGTACCAAGTGCTATTTTCCGTGTTTGGCATAACATTCCCAGACCGATTATAGCTTTATATTTTCGTAAACAAAAGCAAAATGAAACAACTCAGGAACAACACAGAAACTCTGCTTAAAAAGGATGGGCGAGGGCATATGTGTCATGGGCACGAAAAAATAAGGGGGCTGGGGCAAAACACTACCTGCCACTGGAAAGACGAACAATAGGGCGGAATGGATCAAATGGAGCGTAGGCAACAGCACGAGGCGAAGATCCCGGAAGAAAGCGGTCTTTGCTTTTTGAGGAGGCTGAGGCCGTACCCGCGGCAAGCGATGTATGTTGCCGGAGCGGCGTATGTTTATTGCTTCATAAAGAAAACCCGGACGAATTGTCGGGTTTTCTAGCGGGAAAATTCTTTTGGTACAACCTCCTTATTTATCGATTAATCAATTCACTGGCATCTGCAAACGCAAGCCCCTGCGCTTCAGCCACTGCTTTATAGGTGACATAACCTTCAAGTGTATTAATTCCTTTAAACAAAGCTTCATTATCCTGGCAGGCTTTCATATAACCTTTATTGGCAAGCTCCAAGGCATAGGGGACGGTGACATTCGTCAGCCCGATTGTAGAAGTCCGAGGAACAGCTCCAGGCATATTCGCTACAGCGTAATGCAGCACCCCATGTTTCTCATATGTTGGATTATCATGTGTGGTTATCCGATCAGTGGTAGCAAAAATCCCCCCTGATCAATTGCTACATCCACAATCACAGAACCTTCTTTCATTGATCTGACCATATCTTCTGTCACTAAACTTGGCGCTTTAGCACCAGGGATAAGCACAGCTCCTATGACAAGATCTGATTCTTCCAAAGATTCCTGGAGATTTAATGGATTGGACATCAATGTATTGATATCAGACCCGAAGATGTCGTCAAGCTGCCGCAATCGCTCAGGGTTTACATCGATAATAGTAACGTCTGCCCCCAATCCCATAGCAATTTTGGCAGCATTAGTCCCTACGACACCCCCGCCAATTACAGTGACGCGACCACGACGTACACCTGGAATTCCTCCAAGCAGAATCCCTTTTCCACCTCGCGACTTCTCTAAGAACTGTGCACCGATTTGTGATGCCATACGCCCTGCCACTTCACTCATGGGTGTGAGCAATGGCAAAGAACCATTGGATAGTTGCACTGTTTCATAAGCAATCGATATCACTTTCTTTTCTACAAGAGCTTTTGTCAATTCCGGTTCAGGTGCTAAATGTAAATAAGTAAATAGAATCAGTCCTTCATAAAAATATCCAAACTCTTCCGGAAGTGGTTCTTTTACCTTCATAACCATTTCTTGACTCCAGGCTTCTTTAGCTGAGCCCACAATTTCTGCCCCTGCCTCTTGGTATTGCTCGTCTGTAAAACTTGAGCCGTTTCCTGCGTTGGTTTCAACGAAAACGTGGTGTCCTGCGTTCGTCAAGCTAACAACTCCAGCCGGTGTCATAGCTATACGATTTTCATTGTTTTTAATTTCTCTTGGTACTCCGATTTTCATGATGAGCCAACCTCCATTCCACTATGAATGACCATCCGATTAGAGCGTGAATGATCCAAAATTATATTGATAGAAAATCAATGAAAGCCCTTTCATTGTATCAAACACAACTGAAAAACTATAGTTTTTCCTTGCACTTAAGACTTTACAGGCTTTTACCTGTGTCTGTGAATGACATCTAACCCACCAGTTACTTCATGAATTGTCCCGGTAATCATGTCAGAATCTTCATGACACAAAAACTCGATCATTCTTGCAATATCTTCTCCAGTCCCTGGTCGTCCAATAGGTGTTTCTAGATCTTCGCTCCCTCTGCTTTCTTCAATAGAGGCTTCCTTCCACTGTCCTACGATGTTACCAGGGCAAATCATATTGGAAGTGATGCCATGTTCTGCTTCTTCATAGGCAATAGTCTTAGTCAAGGAAACTAAGCCTGCTTTAGCTGCAGCAAATGCAGAGCGGTAAATCCACCCTGAAGCAGATGATGCCCCTTGATAGCCGTAATTTATGATTCGCCCGAATTGCTGTTTTCTCATATAAGGCACAGTAAGTTTCAATAATTGAAAAACTGCGTCCAAATTTCCTCTGATCATAGCGTTCCACTCATCATTAGAATAATCCATCAATTTCTTACGTTCGAATATATATGGACCGGCATTATTGATTAAGTAATCAATACGGCCAAACTCATCAATTGCACGTCGGACAATATTTCCTACATCTTTTTGATCCGTTACATCAGCTCTTACAAGTTGTATCCGGTTTTTCTTCAAAGGAAAATCCTCCAGTAATGAGAAGGCTTTTTTTTCGTCATTCAAATAAGTCACAGTAACAGAACAATTTCGGGCCAACATGCGTTCTGTGACTTTTCGCCCCAAACCTTTCGTCCCGGCTGTAATAATTGCATGTCTCATTGACCGCCCCTCCACTTCCTGCCATCTATAGAAATCTCTTCTTATATTCACTTTACTATAAAACACCAATCGGTTTCACTGCTGGGGATTCATCCTGAGGATTTTCTATGGTCATCTATAATGTAGTCCCAAGGCAAATCAGCTATTATCAATATGTAGGAAGCATACAATTCCCCTCAGTCTTCATCTCTTTTACTTGGATTATGAACACAACGATCCGATTTTGACATCCCCGACAAATTTTCAGGCTGTCGGGGTATGTTATTAATGGTCATCTTTTTTCTTTTGACCTGACTGATAACTCTCGTTTAAGGATGTCAACACCTTCTGTGACCTCTCATCCTCTTTTTGCAGCTGGTCTTTTGGCTTTTCCAAATCATCACCTCTTCTTTAATATTCACAAAATTCTTTGAATTATGCATGGATCATATATCTATGAAGCTTTTTAGCATGATATAATATAAGTAACCATTAGGAAGGGGGCATCAAGCATGACTTTTGAATATAAAGATATCGTAGTCGCTGTGGATGGATCAGAAACAGCAGAGGTCGCGTTTAATAAAGCCATTGACATTGCCAATAGAAATAATGCCAAGTTGATCTTAGCTCATGTCGTTGATACCCGTGCTTTTGCTACTGTAGAAGCTTACGACCGCTCACTAGCGGTTCGGGCAGAGCAATATGCAACAGAGCTATTAAATGATTACCAGCAGAAAGCAGAAAAGGCAGGAGTAACTAACGTTGTTGTCGATATCGAATATGGATCACCAAAAGTGAAAATTGCTAAAGATGTCGCTCCGAAATACAAAGCCGATTTAATCATATGTGGTGCGACCGGGTTGAATGCTATGGAACGTTTCTTCATTGGAAGTGTTTCTGAACACATTACCCGTTACGCTACTTGTGATGTGCTTGTCGTTAGACCGGACAGCCCTGCAACAATTGAGAATGATTGACAAAAGGAGCCCTTCGAATTTCGGGCTCCCTTTTTATTGATCTTTTTTCAATTCATGTACAACATGAGGAAGTTCTGGTAAAATCAAACGCTCCATTGCAAGTTTTACAGCGCCTGAAGAACCAGGAGTAGAAAAAACAGCTGTATTTGCGATGCTACCTGCCATTGCTCGTGATAGAATAGCCGCTGAACCAATATCTTCATTGTAACTTAACATTCTGAATAGCTCTCCGAAACCAGGGATCTCTTTTTCCAACAACTCTGAGAGTGATTCTATCGTGACGTCACGTCCTGCTATTCCAGTTCCGCCATTTAATAAGATAACTTCCACTTCAGGATGCTTCTTACCTGCTTTCACCCATTTCTGTATCTCCTGCTTATCATCCGCAACAATATTATAATGCACAAGTTCGTTCCCTTGCGCTTTCAACATTTCTATCATTATTTGACCGCTTTTATCTGTTTCTTCGTTTCGGGAATCGCTTACTGTAAGTACCATACACCCTATAGGGTCCCTGAGGTGTGTCGTAAGATGTTCTTGTGACATTAATTTTCACCTTCCTGATTGATAAGATGGCGATATTGATAAAATTTCATAGCAAATTCAGTGACTTGTCTGGTTAGATGATAATTCGAATAAGCACCTATAGCAATGCTGATAAATGGCAATCCCTGAACAAGTTTTTTCCGAAACATAAGAATGAACATAGACTTGAAGCATTGCTTCATCGGTTGCTCAAGCCATGCTTCGTCCGTCAATTGATCATCCCCTTCAAAAATATAGGGGTGTTGTTTCTCATTAACTTCCCGCATCAACTCATTCCAGGCTCCTGCTTTAAGACGCTTCGGCAAAGTCGCTGCGTGAAAAACTTTCAGGGATACCATCATCTCATAAGGATGATTCATCTCGTGGCCAAATGTTAACCCGATTAACTGGATCGCCCTAATGTTCATAAGCATCATCAGCGGGTAATCGATACCGAGTAAAAACCACCCTCCAGCACCCGTCAGTCCCCCTTGGGCAAAAGAATAGAGACGGCCTCTCGCCATTTGTTGTTCTGCTATGTAAGTTAACTGTTCGACCGTCAGCTCCCTTTCCATATCTTCAATCCGCTCAATACGGGGAGAAAAAATCCTACCTACCATCAAAATTCTTTCTCTTGCTTCATACTGGTAGGAGGTACCTTGTAAAAAAGCATGTGTATGGAAGAACCAGTCATCTAACTTGGAAAAGAGCTTCTTTCTGACTCCAGGGTCTATGTTGGTGAAGCTTTGACGGATCCAATCATCGTACATCATTTCAAAATCATTCGGTTGGTAATTTTGATATTGTTCCAGCCATATATCCAATTCCGCACGTATACGTTTTTGTGACAAAGCGCTTCCCCCTTGGACTTTGTGTCTTACCATATATTGTAGCCTGAAAGCTTAAAAAAAAGCAATTGCTCGATGTCAAAACAAAGAGCAATTGCTTTTACTACATTATAGTCCTTTTTCAACTGTATCACGAGCAATCATGACTTCCTCATTCGTCGGAATGATCATGACTTTAACCGGTGAGTGCGGATAGTTGACGAACGCTTCTTTACCACGTACTTGGTTAAGAGCAGGGTCCCAATAAACACCCATGAACTCTAAACCTTTCAATACACGCTCACGAATAGAAGTGCTATTTTCACCGACCCCCGCTGTGAAAATGATTCCGTCGATTCCATGCATTCTTGCAGCATATGATCCAATATATTTGTGGATACGCGCGGCGAATACTTCCAGTGCTAACTCGGCCCGCTCATCCCCTTCTTCTGCACGCTGTTCAATGTCCCTTAAATCGCTGGAGAATCCGGAAAGAGCGAGCATGCCACTTTCTTTATTCAATACGTTCATGACTTCGTTTGCTGTCTTCCCTGTCTTATCCATAATGAAAGGAATTAAAGCAGGATCAATGTTACCAGAACGTGTGCCCATTGTTACCCCTGCAAGTGGAGTGAATCCCATAGACGTATCTATAGATTTCCCGCCTTCGATCGCCGCAATACTTGCTCCGTTACCCAGGTGGCAGGAAAGCAGACGCAGCTGGTCTACAGGGCGCCCAAGCATTTCAGAGGCACGCTCTGATACATACTTGTGAGAAGTACCATGGAAACCATACTTCCTGATCCCGTACTCTTGATAATATTCATAAGGCAAGCTGTAAAGGTAGGATTGTTCCGGCATAGACTGGTGGAACGCAGTATCAAAAACAGCTACATGAGGTACATTCGGCAGAACTTCACGGAACGAATTGATGCCTGTCAGGTTGGCTGGGTTATGCAATGGAGCCAGGTCAGAAACTTCTTCAATCTCTTCAATGACTTCATCTGTGATAAGAACAGAATCACTGAAACGCTCGCCACCATGGACGACACGGTGTCCTACACCATTTATTTCTTCAAGAGACTCAATAATCCCGTTAGCTGTCAGTTTATCTAAAAGCAGTCTTACTGCTTCGCCATGGTCTGGGATATCTGTAACGGATTTATCTTTTTCATCATTTACTTCTATTGTGAAAACTGCGTCATCAAGGCCGATTCGTTCAACAAGGCCCTTGGTAATGACTGTTTCTTCAGGCATTTCAATCAATTGGAATTTCAGTGATGAACTGCCTGCGTTTATAGCAAGAATTTTATTACTCAATGTTGCTCATCCCCTTAAGTTTTAGGTTCATAATATTCTACCACTACTATTTAATCACCCGTCATCACCGATTTCAAGGTGGATAAGATATGATAACGTTTACTTGTTATATTCGGTATTTTCTCACAATTGCTTTGCTTTATAATCATCAAACCATTGATTCATCTGCCCCAAAATATCGGACATGGCATCTGGATTTTTGAATGAAGGTAACTTCGCCAGCAAGGCTTGTTTTGGAGCTTCAGCACCGTTTCCTTTTTTCTGAAGAATTAATATACTTTTACCATGCTTTTCATCTTTGAATAGAGAATCAGACAACTGAAGCATACCTACAATATGAGCCTCTTCTCTCAAAAAAGAATTCAAAGCTTTGGACTGATCACTATCAAACAGGAAGTTCGGTACGATAAACATCAGGTATCCGCCTTCTTTTGTGTAATTCAATCCTTGCTCGATAAACAAATGGTGAGCATATGAAAGCCCATCTCCGGCTTTCAGCTTATATCGAGAAGCCTGGACATCGTCGGGGTAGTATCCCACAGGCAGATCAGCCAATACGAAATCTACCGGCTCCATCAAGAAAGGAGCTAAACTGTCCTGGTGGAAAAATTCAATTTCGTTCTTTTGAAGGTTGGCATTAGCCACTGCCAATTGAATCAAAGTGGGGTCCACCTCGCTGGCATAGGCTGTTAAATCCATCTCCAGCTGGTTCATGACAGAGGTGATTAAATTACCACTACCGGAAGCGGGATCAAATAACTTTAATTCCTTCTGGTCTTCAAACAATTTTGAAGCTAAGTAACCCATGAACATAGCAACTGAATCCGGAGTAATCAAATGCTGTTGCTGAGTAGCGCCTTTCATTCCTTTAAGAATGGTAAGTTGTGTAGCCTTTCTGATTTCTTCTTTTTCAAATTCTTCTTTTTTCATTTTCAAGAGTTCATTAGTCAGGTGTGTCTGCAACCCTTCACTCATATCATCAAAAGGTTGACCATTAAAAAGCACGTCCATTGTTTCCGCAATCGCTTCAAGGTATGTGATATTCATATCTTCTGAAATGGTGGTGGCTGTTTCATCCACCCATTGAAATAGCTTTTCCACTTGCTCTTGCTTCATAAATCATTCTCCTTCACTGTCGAGGAATTCATAAAATTAGCTGCACAGCTTTCCAACACTGATGTGCCGACACAAACGTACATTTTTGCATTTTTATCTAACTCAACCATATCGGAATCTACTTCTCAATTCAACAATGATAAACTTTACCGATTCTTGTGAATATTGTGTGCGGTTACAAGAATGAAATGGTAAAATGACTACAAGCTATACATAAGAGGAGGATGTTTTATGAACGATCACCGTAGAAACCTATTCTTTTATTATCATCAAAATAAAGAATTGAATGATAAGTTGGAATCTCTGTTCCAATTAGCCAGAGACAACGATTTCCATGTCGTCGAAGACTCCCGTGAAGCAAACATCATCATTGCAGTTGGTGGAGATGGCACATTCTTGCAAGCTGTTCGTAAAACAGGCTTCCGTCAAGATTGTCTGTACGTCGGAATAAGAAGTCAAAATGAAGCTGGCCTATATTGCGATTTCGATATCGATGATCATGATGAAATGATTGACGCCATGAAAAATTCTGAAGTGGAAGTCAGAAGGTTTCCATTGATTGAAACGACCATTAATAACGAATCGACCTTTCACTGTTTAAATGAATGCAGTGTTCGTTCCACATTGATCAAATCGATTGTAATAGATGTATACATTGATGACCTGCTTTTTGAAACGTTCCGTGGTGATGGCTTAATAATAGCTACGCCGACGGGGAGTACTGGATATAATAAATCAACAAAAGGAGCCGTCGTAGATCCAAAGCTCCCTTGTTTCCAGATCAGCGAACTCGCCTCTTTGAATAACAACAGGTACCGTACCCTTGGATCATCTTTCATTCTGAGCGGTGAACGCACATTGAAACTCACTGTCCGCCAAGACGGTAACGATCACCCACTCATTGGAATGGATAACGAAGCCTTTTCTATCAGAAACATTCATGATGTTACCGTCAATCTGAGCAACCAAGTCATTAAAACCGTCAAATTAAAGGACAATACGTACTGGAACCGGGTCCAACGCACCTTTTTAGATTAGGCTCGGATCTATATGTAGGTAATAAAAATTAGAAAAGCTTGATAAAGAAAAACAGCCAGAGTTGGAAAAGAAAAACCAACCTGGCTGTTTTCTGTTGCATTTAATTATCGAATCATCATCATAAATACAAAGGATCATCTAATTGTCTAGCGTTGATAGACGATATCTCCATCTACCACTGTCATCGTGACGTTAGCGTCAGCTAATTCATGAGGCTTCAGAGCAAACAGGTCTCTGTCCAGCACAGTGAAATCAGCCAGAAACCCTTCCTGTATCATACCTTGTTCATCTTCTTTATGGATTGCTTGTGCGCTTCCTTTTGTGTAAAGGGATACGGCTTCATAAACAGATAGCTTTTCTTCTGCTTGATAGACAGCATGATCGTAGGTGGCACGACGGTCCACAGCCGCCCGGATACCTAGTAAAGGGTTTATTTCTTCTATCGGTGCATCAGATCCTCCGGCACATTTAACCCCTGCATCGAGCAGAGTCTTCCAGGAATATGAATTTTTCAGACGCATATTACCTAAGCGTTCTATAACCCAGGGAAAATCTGATGCAACAAATGTAGGCTGGATATCCAGAACTACATCTAATTCCTGTAACTTCTCAATGAGGGATGGACTTAAAATCTGAGCATGAATAATACGGTCACGTTCCCCATTCTGCAATGGATTAGCTTTAATCGCCTGTGCCACAGCTTCGACAGCTCCGTCCCCGATCGCATGTACCGCTACAGGCATAGCACGTTTCCTAGCCTCATCAACAAGCCCCGCAAGCTCCTCTTTAGTATGAATCGCTACCCCATATTTTCCTGGAGCATCAGCATAAGGCTCATTCAACCAAGCTGTCCGTCCTCCCAACGCCCCATCGGAAAAGATTTTCAACGCTCCTAATTCCACAAAATCTGTTCCTTGCTTATAACCTAATTGCTCTTTATCAACATCCTCGATAACACCATGGTGAATTAATAGATGTGCTCTGAATTTCGTTTCCTTCCCATCAATCACATGTTGAAAGGCATCATAAGTTTTTCGAAATCCACCATAATAGTTGAGGTCTTCACTATGACCTCCAACTAAACCATAGGCATGCATATCCTTCACTGCTAAATCAGTTGCTTTGCGTAAATATTCCGGCGTAACTTCCGGCATCGCTTTTTTGACCAAATCCTGAGCCTGGTCATGAAAGTACCCTGAAGCTGCCCCATCTTCATCTCTTACAATAACTCCTCCTTGCGGGTCTTTCGTTTCTTCAGTAATGCCAGCAAGCTCCATCGCTTTTGTATTTGCTAAAAGGGCATGGCGGCATACCCTAGTCAGCATCATTGGGTGCTCTGAAGAAATTTCATCCAGCTCATCCTTATGTATGATGCGTTTATCTTCCCACTGGTTTTCATTCCAACCATCACCGATAATCCATTCACCTGGCGGCACCTGCTCTACATGGAGCTCCAATGCTTGTTTAACCTCTTCTGCAGATTTCATGAAGGTTAAATCAAGACGCATCAATCTTTCACCATGTCCGATGATATGCAAATGACTATCTGTAAATCCTGGATACATAACGGCACCTTTTAAATCGTGTTCTTGTGTGATTTTATTTTCATAAGCCGAGAACAGATCTGGTGTGTCCCCAACGGCAACGATTTGCCCTTCTGAAGTAACTACTGCTTCTACCCATTCTCCTTCGTTTTTCATTGTATAGATTTTCCCACCATACCAAAGCTTCATTTCGGCACTCCCTCTCACCTTTTAGTACTACCTATATCATAAATTCCATAAAAAGAGAACTATCTTGACCCATTAATAACAAAATGACAGGTACAATGGAACATAGCGTGGCTTATCCTGCCTCCTTCTTTCCCAGGATTGCATTTAATAAATGTCCTGGATGTTAAAAAAGCTCCTACCTCTTCCAGGCAGGAGCTTTTATCTGAGATTATAACAAATCACTGAATTCATCGTCTTTCTGCTGATTTGTTTTAACGTGGTCTGCGGTCACTTCAATAACATAGGATTCTTCCAGGGCGTCCTCGATATCTTGGGTGAAATCTGCGTTGGATTCATAATAATTCGCCTTTTCCCGATTCGGTTTAGTTTTAGGTGCTTTTGGAACAAACACTGTACAACAGTCTTCAAACGGGCGTATGGAAATGTCATAGGTTCCGATTTTACGAGCGATGTCAATGATTTCAAGTTTATCCATAGAGACTAACGGACGAACGATCGGATAATTGGTCACTTCATTGATCGTGTTCATACTCTCCATCGTTTGACTTGCCACTTGGCCAAGACTTTCTCCTGTTGTAAGCGACAAAATATTCTCTTTTGAAGCGACCTTTTCACTGATTCTCATCATCATTCGCCTCATGATTGTCATACTATAACCCTCAGGCATCTCCCTGTGGATTTTTTGTTGAATACCTGTGAATGGAATAACATGAATGTTGATTTTTGACCCGTATTTTGCCAATTCCTGGGCTAAATCTATGACTTTCTGCTTGGCGCGTTCACTAGTGTATGGAGGTGAATGAAAGTGAACAGCATCAATCTCAACTCCCCGCTTCATTGTCAGGTAACCAGAGACAGGACTGTCGATACCGCCGGAAAGCATAAGCAAACTTTTACCCGTGGTTCCAACAGGTAAACCCCCACCCCCCGGGTAGTCCTGCGCGGTTACATAAGTTCCTTCATGACGAACTTCCACTTTTATTTCGACATCAGGATTGTGGACATCGACCTTTACATTCTCTGTATTCCTTAAGATATGACCACCGAGTATAGGATTCATTTCTTGAGATGGTATAGGAAATGTCTTATCCGTTCGTTTGGAAGATATTTTAAACGACTTAGCATCATTCGCCTCATTAAAAGCCAATAGAACAGCCTCTTTCATTTGTTCTTCTTCTTTTTCCACCTTTACAGTAAAACTGAGACTATGGATACCAAACACATTCTGACACTTTTGCATAACTTCATGAGGGTCTTCGCCATTCAGATGAACGAACATTCGTCCTTGAGTTTTTTGAATGGTTGTTTCAGGATGTTTTCTTAACATACGTGCGATATTGCTCTGTAACTTCTGTTCAAATGCTTTTTTATTTTTTCCTTTTAGAGCCATTTCTCCATATCGAATCATTATACGATCAAAATTCATTGATACTCACCCCATCGTTTGCTGTAATTTTTCTACTGTTGTGTCTAAAATTTCAAGAAACTTCTCTATTTCTTTTTCATTATTTTGATAAGACATGCTTACCCTGAGAGCGGATGTAGTCAGGTCATGATCCAGATTACAAGCTTTTAATACTGTACTTACGTCTGGCTGTTTTGAGGAACAAGCTGATTTCGTAGAGATGAAAATCCCCTTTTCTCCTAAGGAGTGGATCACGACTTCCGGCTTATAGCCTGGAATCGAAAAATTGACGATATGTGGAGCTCCATCCTTAGGAGAGTTGATCTGACAATAAGAGCGTTTTTTCAAACTTGTCCACAGCAAATGCCTGAGCGTGCGTAAGTGATCGCTCTTACCAATTTGGTCTTCGTGTAGTAAACGAAGAGCTTTCACAAAAGCGACCGTCCCTGGCAGGTTTTCTGTACCAGCCCGAACTTCTGACTCTTGACTGCCACCATGAAGCAAAGGAAATAAAGACACGTACTTTTGAACGACCAACGCTCCTGTACCCTTTAAGCCATGGATTTTATGGCCGGAAATTGTACACAAGTCTATGCCCCAATCCTTTATTGGTAAATCGATTTTCCCTATGCCCTGGACATGATCAACATGAAAAAATATTTTTGGATAATCTTTTAATATCTGGCCTATTTCTTTAATCGGCTGGAGCGTTCCTAACTCATTATTCACCGACATGATACTTACAAGGGTGGTATCTTCTCTAAGAGCGCCTTTAAGCTCCTCCAGATTAACCTTCCCATCCTTATTTACATTTATATAAGTGACTTCAAAGCCCAAAGACTCTAGTGCACCAAATGCCTGGATTACAGAAGGGTGTTCAATTCGGGAGGTAATCAAGTGCTTTCCTCTCGTCTGATGTTGAAAAGCAATCCCCTTGACTGCCATATTGTTCCCTTCCGTTCCACCTGAGGTGAATACCACTTCTTGAGGATCTACCTGCAACAAGCTGGAAGCTTGTTTCCTTGAACGTTCTAACAGACGTTCTGCTTCGCTTCCAAAGCTATGGACAGAGGAAGGGTTCGCATAATATTGGTCAGCTGCTTTCTGGAAACTGTCCAACACTTCCGGAAGTGGTCGGGTTGTCGCACTATTATCTAAATAAATCATGAGCTTTGACTCCTTTGAATTCAAATTGCAGTCCATTATTTTATCATAACATTTTTATCAAATAAACTGCGACATTTCCCTGGTAATGCCTTTACAAAGTAAAACAAGCACCTGCTTAACCTGCAGGTGCTTGTTTTCAACTATTATCTGATTCTGATTCATCCAGTTCCAGAGTTTCCAAAAGAGTATCGATGCTTAGCTTTCCATCTTCATTAACATCATCGATCCACCTTTTTGTAATAACCTGTTTCCCGATTATGGTTTGGGTTTCAGAGGTCTGTTCATGTATTTCAACCAGGAAATTCGCTGTTTCTTGTTCGCTAAGAGTTTTGCCAGAGGTAGGTGAATGGAGGGCTAAGCTATGATTGCCCACCGCGTCATCTCCATTTGATGGAGACCACAGGAAAAGCAATAATACGCTGGTCCACACAAGAATCATGGCCGTTCCCAAACCAAACAGTAAAAGCTTTTTCATAGTAACACTTCCTACACGAGTACTTCTTCTTCTAAATCAATCTTAGAAAATAAATCCGGATCCACTTCTTTTATGGCCTCTGCTGCTAATGTCAGAGCTTCATCGTAATGGAAAGTTCTGAATCGATCTTCTGCCTCTAAGAGTTTTGCAGCCAGGAGAGGATACTTGCTTCTGTAGCGGTTACCATACTGAATCACTCGCTCTGCAAAGTGTGCTTTTCCCATCACTTTTTCCGCATCCTGGCTTAATTGTTCAGTCATCTCTACAGCTTCCTCTAATTTCACCAGAACAACCGTCATATCCAATGGCTGCTTCTCAAGGTTTTGAAAAACTTCATCAACCTTCTCACTTGCCAGTTTCATATCTTCATAGATCGAAGTGGGAATGCCCGGAATGTTACTACGCTTCAAACGACGGTGTGTATCCAAAAGTAATTCTTCCATGTTAGCAAGTTTCTTCTTAGCTTCACGCTCATCTTTACGGAGACTCTGGACCCGCTCGTTGAAATAACCGTGCTGCTCTTGAAGTTCTCCCACTTGCTCCTGGACTTGTTCTAAATCTTCCCGGAGAGCAGCATAGGAGGTCTCTCCATCTTCACGTTTGAAATCGATACTCGTCATCCGATTCTTTAATTGGTTGAACCAATTCTTGACGCCTCGATATGATTCCAAGTCTTCTTCTTCCAGTTGGTATGTGATTTGTATTTCTTTCAATTCCCGCTCCGTATCTGTCAACAAATAGTCCAGTTCGTCCAATTGGGCTTTAAGTGGAACCAATTGTTTTTCTACATAATGATGAGCAATCGCTTCACTTTCAAGCAGTTGGTACATTTCTTGAATACGTACTTCTATTTCATTTAAAGTCTCTTCAACTTCCGTTTCGTCTCCCTGTTCAAGTTGGACAACCATTTCTTCCAATGAACGCTCATATTTATGTATTTCCGGCAAGAAATCAAAGTGGGAAACCCGGTAGCCTTCAGCTTTCATATCGTCCAAACCGTATTTTAATTCTTTCAATTGTTCAGGCAGCTCTGATTTTGCTTTTTTGTAACGATCCGGGAAGTATTGTATGCCTTCATGTAACGCTACTATTTCTTCACGGATATTCTTCACTAAAGCGTTAGCTTCAATATAGTCCCCTTGTTCTGCCAACCTTTCATATTCACCTAATTGATCCTTCAGGTTATCAACGCGCTGTTCAAAAACATGAATCGCTTTTCCATATTGGTGCCGGTTTTGAATCAACACTTTCGTTAAATCTTTTAATTCCGGCTCCATCGTTTCAATTTCAATCCGGCTCTGTTTTTCGGAATCGAGTAAGTTTTCCAACTCTTCCAACATTCTCTTAATGTCTTCTTCAATGTTCAATAACTTCTTTTCGGTCTGAGCTAACACTACTTTCACTCTTTTCAAGCGATATCGATCAGCTGCTTCCTCTGCATCGAAGAGATCTTCTTCAAGCTCCGGCAGTTCTTTTGTAAGGATTCGATCCCATCGGTTCCGCCAATTCTCGAATTTCTCTTGAGTCTCACCCGAAAGGTTCAAATTCTTCACCTTGGATAACTCTTCGGTGACGCGCCGATTCATGATATCCATTTTCCAACCTTCTAGGCGATCTACTTCATCATAGACTTTTTTCCGCCAAATCAGCCCTATGATGAACAATGCAATAAGTAGTAAAATAGCCCCTATGACAAACTTCATAAATAGCCTCCTTACAATAAACGTGTCATACGGATGTATTACGTTCCGATATATGATTTAGTTGTTTATAATGATACCATGTAAATCATACTTTTGGCTAAAATATTTCAAATTTATTATCATATTGACAAAAAATTCAAACGCAAAGGAGAAATGTGATATGAGAGATGGACATGTCCATTCACCCTACTGCCCTCACGGCACAACTGACTCCTTAAAATCATATATTGAAAAGGCAATCCAATCCGGTTATCACTCTCTGACATTTACAGAACACGCTCCATTACCTCCTTCTTTTTCAGACCCTGTCCCTGAAAAAGATAGTGGGATGAATTCAAAAAAGATCGATGATTATTTCACGGATATTGAGAAAATGAAAGAAAACTATAAAAAAGACATCATCATTCAAAAGGGGTTAGAGGTTGACTATATTGAGGGGTTCGAGGAAGAGACCAAGCACTTTTTGGATATTTATGGCCCTCATATGGATGATAGTATATTGTCTGTACATTTCTTGAAAGGCAAAAACAATTGGTATTGTATTGATTATAGTCCTGAAATGTACAGGGCTTCTATGGAGGACATCGGTAGTAATGACCATTTATACCAAAAGTATTTTCAGACACTTAAGAAATCAATTTTGAGCGACCTGGGTGAATTTAAACCAAAGCGTATCGGTCATATGACACTTGTTAAGAAATTTCATCATTTATTTCCTGCTCCGGAACAGTGGAAGGAATATGCGGTCGATTTCCTTGAATTTGTGAAAAGCAATGACTTTTCACTTGATTACAATGGGGCAGGTACAAAAAAACCCCATTGCAAAGAAACTTATCCACCTCTAAATTTAGCGAGACGGGCTTCCTCAATGGGGATTCCTCTGATTTATGGTTCAGATGCTCATAAATCTTCAGCTATTACACAAGGTCTGGATGATATAGATGAAAAGCTGCTTACATTTTAGCAGCTATCAATTGTACAGATTGATGATCGTTCATAAGTTCACTATACACCCTGACGAAATGGTCTATGGATGCTTCTGTTATAAAAGGATCCTTGAACTCCTGAGGCATCATGAATGGTGCATTAAGAAGCCCCTTTAATTGTAGAAGGCAAAGCTTCTCTTTAAAAGTCACTTCGATTTGAGAGTTTTTCTGAAAAAGAAGTTGTATGAAAAGATGATTTTCCTTCGCTAAATAAGTAACAAGCATCTCACGAGCAAAAACGGTATTCAAAGTTAATTCCCGATAAAGCAAACAGGATAGTTGATAATGGGATTGTTTATAATGTAAAATTTTCCTCACTAAAGAATTCAAATGATTATCATCGTCAGTAAGTTGCTCACTTTCTAACATCTCAAGATAAGGTTCAAAATAACTGACAGCAAGCGATTCAAAAAGACCTTGCTTACTTTTGAAGTAATAATGGATCAAGGAGACATTGACATTTGCAGCCTTTGCAATATCTCTCACGGATGTCCCATTGAATCCTTGGCTGTAAAATAGGCGGCAGGCTACATCTAACACCTTAGAACGTGTCATGTTCAGTCGAGTCATCATTTTTCCCCCTTAGGAAAAGATTCTCTGTTTTTGTAGGATTTCCTGCCTATAATCGTCCATCAAATACCGACATGAATTTCGAACACCTGTCGAATCACGCAAAATCAGGAGGTATGAATATGTTTCAATCATCTGCCTATACCGGCACTAAAGAAGAAAATTATGGTCTATTGATCAAACAATTGAAAGCCCTCATTGAAGATGAACCGGATGCCATTGCTAATTTGTCGAATGCTTCTTCCTTACTGAATCAATTCTTAGAAGATGTGAATTGGGTAGGGTTTTACTTATGGAAAGAAAATCAACTGGTGCTTGGTCCGTTCCAAGGTTTGCCTGCATGTGTAAGAATTCCATCTGGCAAAGGAGTTTGCGGGACAGCCGTTTCTGAGCAAAGTGTCCAGAGAGTCGAAGACGTTCAGGCCTTTCCAGGGCACATTGCTTGTGATGCCGCAAGTCAATCAGAAATAGTCATACCTATCTTAAAGGATAAAGAGATTTATGGTGTCTTAGATATAGACAGTCCTTCTAAAGGCAGATTTGACGAAATCGATGAAGAAAAACTGCTTGATTTTGTCACAACCCTGCAAAAGCATTTGTAAAAATTAAAAACAGCCTCTTCCTTCATATACCTTGGAATCGGGCTGTTTTAGTTCTTTAAAAAGAGTTGCGATACTCTTCCGCAACGACCAATTTATTTTTACCAGAATTTTTAGCTTTATAAAGAGCTTGGTCCGCTCGTTGAACAATCTGTTTTCGGTCAGGCATACTCTTTAAGATATTCCAAGAAGCCAGGCCGCAAGAAACTGTCACAGAAGGATGAGTATTGACAACAACTTTTTTTCGCATCCTTTCAGCCAGTTCATGTGCTTCTTCGGCTGAAATCAACGGTAAGAATACAGCCAGTTCCTCCCCTCCCCACCGGGCTGCTATTCCGACTCCTTCAATGTTATCCTTAATGACGTCCGCCACCTGGCAAATGACTTCGTCCCCGATTTGATGACCATATGTATCATTAACCAGTTTGAAATCATCAATATCAAAAAGAATCAAATGCCCTTCCTGACTATCCTCGATATGCTTCTCTACACATTCATCCAAATGGATTCTCGAATGTAATTTTGTCAAATAATCAGTGATCACAGCTTTCTCGAGCTTTTCCCTCAGCATAGAATTGGCAAAAGCGAGTGTCGAGTGATGGACCAGTGATTGCAGAAGTTTGAATGATTCGAATGTAAAAAAATATGGTTCTTTGTGAAGCACGATGGCTAAACCATTTATATGTTCATGATCCGTCATCGGCACTGCCATCACTGATCTGAAAGGGCTGTATTCCTCCGTCATTTCATTCTTAAAATCGCCGATGAACAGTGCTTCATCCTGATCTTCCACCATTTTTTCCAGTTGTTTGACCAAAGAGGTGCACTGCTTTGAAGTGAAAAAAGATGAACTTCCTTCAAGTACATAATAATCAGGTTGTTCCTCATTCCATGTGAGGAAACCAACTTCATGGGCATGGAACGATTGCTCGATTTTGAAAGCCATAAAACTTATCTTTTCAGTTAATCGAATATTTGAATTTAATTTTTGAGAAGTAGAATTGATCAATTGTAAATCATCATTAAGTTTTCTTGATTGTTGATAGAGTTGAGCGTTCTCAAGTGCGTTACCTGCTGTATTTGCAATAAGCAGAAAAAATTCTATATCTTTTCTCGGAAAATATAAATAGCTCGGTGCGACCACTTGTAAAACCCCATATATCCCTTGTTTCCCTTTCAACGGGGCGTATAAATACGATTGTTTTTCTTGAAGGCGATCTTCTATTTGTATTTCACCCTTCATGTAAGCTTGTATACTCGCTTTTGAAGATGGATCCATATCGTATGCAAGCTCACGGACCGGTAAGTCTTTATCAGTTGTATAATCTTGCGATAACAAAAGGTAATACTGAAAATCAGGATATACCTTCCTCAAAGTCTCAATCACTTCATTCAAAACTCCATCTGTATCAATAGAAGAATGAAATTGAGAAGTAACTTTATAAAGCAACTCATACTTCTTCTTTTCTTCAAGAGTCGAATATAGACCTTCGACTTTTTTAATACATTTCGTCAATTCATCAGAAAGGACCTTAAACAATCCTTCTCCAAAAGAAGGAAGTTGATCGAACCCTAAGACTAAGAACCCAAATATCTTCTTCCCTGACCCAAGCGATGTGATCGACAAATCCATCGTTGTATCCCCTGAACGTATGATATGTTCCACTTCCTTTGAGCTGAGAGAGTCAGAGTCTGGATGTATGAGATCATCTAAAGAAAAGTGATTACGTAAAAATGGGTGACCTGGAGAAGTTTCCGAGTACAACCGGAAATGGCCTTTCCATTCATCCAAAAAATAAATAGCACTGAAATGGGCATCCGCTACTTCTTCCATTTCTATGGAAAGATTGACAATGAATTGTTCAAAGGTGTAAGGTGTCTCGGTTGTGAGTAACTCGAATAATTGACTTTGAATTTTTTGAATTCGCTGTTCAATAAAGTTTTTTACAATCATTCTATTCACCTATCTTCCCTTACAAACTTATTGAGTATATTGTACCATGACTTTAATCATCTGAACGACCATATTAATGGAATTTTTTCCAATTCGCTTAAAAAACGATCCCTTTGCCCTGAATTAAGGTGATAGCTTGGAAGAAACATCGCTTATCCTCTTGACTTAAGGTCTATATAAAATTATAATGGTCCTTGTGTAAAATAAATGGCAGCCTATGTGAACCGTCGTTGTTTTCATTTTGTTCCTTCACTATCGAAGGTGCATCGCGTAACTCTCTGCTGCTGGGGCGAAGGTGCATGAAAACATAATGAGCAATGAAAGAAGGAACACACTGTTTTTATTTTATGCAAAATAAAATAAAAAGGAGGAAATTCCTATGGCACGTTATACAGGTCCAACCTGGAAAAAATCTCGTCGTTATGGTATTTCTTTAAGCGGAACTGGTAAGGAGCTTGAAAAGCGCCCTTACGCACCTGGACAACACGGTCCAAACCAACGTAAAAAACTATCCGAATTCGGTCTTCAACTACAAGAGAAGCAAAAGCTTCGTTTCATGTACGGTTTGACTGAGCGTCAATTCCGTCGTATGTTTGAAGAAGCGGGTAACATGAAAGGGATCCACGGTGAAAACTTCATGATCCTTCTTGAATCCCGTTTGGATAACATCGTTTACCGTCTTGGTATAGCTCGTACACGCAACCAAGCGCGTCAGCTAGTTACACACGGTCACGTAACAGTAGATGGTGGTCGCGTTGACATCCCATCTTACCGCGTAGCTCCTGGTCAAGAGATCAGCCTTCGTGAAAAATCTCAAAAACTTAACGTCGTAGAAGAGGCGATCGAAGTAAACAACTTCGTACCTGAATACCTCACTTTCGACGAAGACAAGCGTGAAGGAACGTACACTCGTTTTCCTGAACGTTCAGAGCTTCCTTCCGAAATCAACGAACACCTTATCGTTGAATTCTACTCCCGTTAATAGAGTAAGATATTTAATTGATACAATAAAGCCCTTGAAATGTAGGTCCACTTACATTTCTAGGGCTTTTCTTTTTCTATGGATGATATCATTCGACAATGAGCGGACCAGTTCGTAATTTCGTTAGAGTGAAAAGGGGCGTTGGGAAACAAGTAGTTTGCCAACGCCCCTTTATATAGTATGAAAATATCCATATTCTAAAGTGTGCTTCCAAACCGATCACCAGTAAAACCTTTATTGGAATCTAATTAGGAAATACTTTTTCTTGCCACGTCTAATTATAGTGAAACGGTCTTCGATTCGATCCTGTTCTCCAATCGTGTGCTTCAAATCCTGATTGCGTTCTCCATTGATATATACTGCACCATTCCCGATATCTTCTCTAGCTTGTCGCTTAGAGGATGAAATACCACCTTCAACTAGCAAATCAAGAAGTTGAGGATTTTTCACTTCAGAGGTGTAAGCAGGTACATCCTTAAACCCTTGCTCAATTTCTTCTCCAGAAAGAGCTTTTATATCTCCACTAAATAGAGCTTCAGAAATACGCTCTGCTTGCTTCAACGCTTCCTTGTCATGGACAAGCTCTGTCATTTCTTCTGCTAACCTACGCTGAGCAACCCGTTTTTCAGGCTGTGCTTCCACTTCCTTCTCTAACTCTGCAATCTCTTCTAGACTTAGGAAAGTGAAGGACTTCAAGAAGCGGATGACATCGCGGTCGTCGGCATTGATCCAGAACTGGTAAAACTCGTAAGGAGAGGTTTTTTCAGGATCCAGCCATACCGCACCGCCAGCTGTTTTTCCGAATTTGGATCCATCTGCTTTCGTAATCAATGGAACCGTCAAACCGTATGCATCTACTTCTTGCTCCCCAGCAGCTGATCGCCTCAGTAATTCCAAACCTGCTGTAATGTTCCCCCATTGGTCACTCCCCCCTATTTGAAGGGTACAGTTCTCTTTTTCATGAAGTTGCTGAAAATCTAATGATTGAAGAATCATATAAGAGAATTCAGTAAAGCTGATTCCTTGTTCAATTCTCGATTCTACAGAGTCTTTAGCTAACATGTAATTGATCCCAAAATGTTTGCCGGTGTCTCTCAGGAAATCTATGATGGTCATTTGTGACAACCACTCATGATTGTTTCTGGCTACAGCTGCGTTGTCCCCCTCTTCAAAGTTGAGGATTTTTGCAAGCTGGTTTTTGATGCTTTCGCTGTAATCGTGAACGACTTCCGCATTGTTCAATTGACGCTCCGTAGATCGCCCGCTTGGATCACCAATCATGCCAGTACCGCCACCAACTAAAGCGATAGGTCGGTGTCCTGCCTGTTGGAATCTTTTCAGCATCAAAATAGGGAGTAAATGTCCGATATGCAAACTGTCAGCTGTTGGATCGAATCCACAGTAGAGCGTGACTTGGCCGCTATCTAAATGCTTTTCTAAACCTTCTTCATCTGTAATCTGATTGACCAGACCTCGCTGGTGCAAATCTTTTAACAAATCCATTCTGACCACTCCTCTTATCGTTTTCCTATATGTTGAGCTATGGTTGCAGGGAACCTTGGAGATGAAAATACGAGAATAGTCCCTTCAGTCAGAAGACGAAAAAAAGACCTCTTCCCCATAAAAAGGGACGAGGTCTTTTCGCGGTACCACCCTTGTTGCACAATATATGTGCCACTTGTATCGATAACGGCTATCACACCGTCTTCTGATTCACACCAGAAGATTGCTCCAGGTCGTAATTCAAAAACAAATTTGCACCGACTTCCACCGACCGTCAGCTCTCTGTAGCAGGGAAATGTTCTCTACTTCAATCTTTCAACGCACGCATATTCAACTATGTACTATATTTATCATATCCAAAATAAAAAAGCAACAAATTCTGAGGATGGTTATATATCCTATCTTTCCCCGTTGTGTTATAATATTGATGGATTTTTAGGAGGTATTATCATGTCTAATAATAAGAAGAAAGGTCGAAATAAATTGGATTTCCGGTCTCTTTGGCAAGACGAATCCATCCAGAAGAAGACCCGCATCACCTATGATGTCATTTGGAACGTCATCTTATTTTTTATCATCATTGGTGTTGTCGGGCTTTTCTTCGCTGGCGGAGTCGGAGCCGGCTATTTCGCTTCACTAGTAAAAGACCAGCCGGTCACAAGCGAAAAAGAAATGAAAGAGACGATTTACAATTACGCTGAAACATCCACAATGTATTTTACGGACGAAACAGAAATTGGTGATGTCAGTTCAGACCTATATCGTGAAGAAGTTCAACTAGAACAAGTCAGTGAACATTTGCAGAATGCTGTAATAGCGACAGAAGACGAGAATTTTGGAGAGCACAAAGGTGTTGTTCCTAAAGCGGTTATGAGAGCTGTCGTGCAAGAAGTGACAAACTCAGCTGTCAAAACTGGCGGGAGTACCTTAACTCAACAATTAGTTAAAAATCAAATTCTAACTAATGAAGTTTCTTTTGAACGTAAAGCAAAAGAAATGCTCCTTGCTTTAAGAGTAGAAAAATTCTTAGAAAAAGAAGAAATACTTGAGGCATATTTGAACATTGTTCCCTTCGGCAGAAATGCCAACGGACAAAACGTAGCTGGTATCCAGACTGC
The DNA here is from genome assembly GCF_004101865.1 of Halobacillus litoralis. NCBI lineage: Bacteria > Bacillati > Bacillota > Bacilli > Caryophanales > Bacillaceae > Halobacillus > Halobacillus litoralis. The sequence goes on along the minus strand of NZ_CP026118.1, from coordinate 3,542,684 downwards.
AGCCCAAGGAATCTTCGGGGTGAATGCGAGTGAATTGAACCTTGCCCAATCAGCATATATCGCGGGCCTGCCGCAATCACCATTCGGATATACACCTTTCAACAACAATGGATCAATTAAAGAGAAAGAGAATCTTGAAGATGGTATCGATCGAATGCATGAAGTACTAGACCGCATGTTGGAAGCCGAATATATTACTCAGGCTGAATATGATGAGGCTATGAAATTCAAGATCAACGAGGAAACCTTAGCTGATCCTAAAGCAACAGCTATCGGGGAATATCCTGCTATCAACCAGGAAGTACAGAGTAGAGCTAAAGAACACATTAAAGCCTACTTATTGAAAGAAAACGGACATACACAAGAAGATCTGGACAAAGATGAAGCCTTACAGGAAGAATATGCTACCCTCGTGGAACGGGAACTGTCTTCCGGAGGATACAAAATCCACACTACGCTGGATAAAGAAGTCTATGAAGTTATGAATAAGGTCAGAGATTCCTATACTGAAAACAACTGGCCTTGGGGCAGAAAACAGCCTTCAATGCAGAGGGTGAAGAAATACAAGTGGATACTCCCCTTCAATTAGGTAGCATGGTCATTGAAAATTCAACAGGTAAAATCCATGGCTTTATCGGCGGCTATGATTTTGAAGAAGAATCTATGAACCACGCAACACAGGCGCGCCGTTCAAACGGGAGTACGATGAAGCCGTTACTCGTTTATGGTCCAAGCTTTGATATGGGGGCTGCTCAACCAGGATCGGTTATAGCAGACGTCCCATATTATTATAATGCAGGTACTCAAGTCCGTAACTTCTCGAGAAACCATCGCGGCTTTGTTTCCGCACGGTATGCGTTAGCGAATTCTTACAACATTCCCGCCGTTAAACAATACAATGAAATTAGAAATGAAAAACCAGTGGAGAACTATTTAGTGAAAATGGATATGGGAAGTAGTTTAGTTGGTGACGATTATACAAACGAATCCATGGCCATTGGTGGCCTTACGAGAGGTATAACGGTCGAGGAAAACCTGAATGCGTATGCCACTTTCGGCAACATGGGGAAATTCGTCGATGCCTATATGATTGAAAAAATTGAAACAAACGATGGCGAAACCATCTATGAACATGAAGTGAAAGAAACTGAAGTTTACAGCCCACAGGCAGCCTATTTGACTATTGACGTCATGAGGGATGTTCTGGAATATGGAACAGGCTCAAGGGTCCCAGGTTTACTCGCAAATCGCGGCGTCGATTGGGCAGGTAAGACAGGGACCTCACAATATACAAGAGACTCCTGGTTCGTAGCTACCAACCCGAATGTCACAGTGGGTATGTGGACAGGATTTGCAGAAGGTAATATGCAGCACTTGAATTACAATGCGAGAACACAAGGTTTATGGGCAGATGTGGTCAATGCAGTGTCTGAGATCAGACCAGAATTAATGGTCCCAAGTGATAACTTCGAGAGCCCTGGAGGCTTGGTGACAAGATCTTATTGTGCAACCTCTGGTCTGCTTGCGTCAGATCTTTGCTCCTCTGTTGGGCTTGCAAAAAGCGATATTTATGATGCTGACTATGCGCCAAGCAAAGTCGATGACAGCTTAATTAGCGGCGATTTCGTGAGAGTGAAAGATCAGCTTGTTGTGGCTGGCTCTAACACTCCGAATGAGTTCATCCTCGATGGTGGCGGTGTAACGTTAAGCCCTGAATTCCTTGAAGAGAATGGCTACACAAGCCCTGAAGTGCTAAGAGAGCTCTTGCCGAATTCCGGAGCATGGTCAAATGTTGCCCTTCCTTCAACAGGATCTATCGGTTCGACAGCTACATCGATAGATAACGATGGGCAAGCTCCTGCAGCTCCTGGATCTGTTTCAACTAGTGGTTCTTCCATTAGCTGGTCCTCGTCTGCAAGCAGCGATGTGGTAGGTTACCGCGTATATCGCGCTTCAACACCTGGTGGCTCCTATTCTTTAATTGGAAGTACTGTAGACAATGCCATCAGCTATTCCGGTGGTGAAGGTGTATATGCAGTCAGAGCAGTCGATTACTTTGGACAATCTTCAGCCTTATCAGATCCAGCTACAGTAGGAGACCCGGATGCTCCTGAGCCTGAACCAGAGCCTTCAGAAGATAATAACGGTTCTGACGGAAATTCTGGGTCTGACAATGGCTCAGGGAATGATTCAGCTTCAAATGGGAGTAGTGGTTCAGGAAATGAATCGGATAATGACAGCTCAAATGATGATTCTGGGAGCGATAATTCCGGTGGCTCTGGAGACGAATCCGGCGGCGATGGCGGTTCCGGTGATGGCTCTGGAGACGGGTCCGGCGGCGATGGCGGTTCCGGTGATGGCTCTGGAGGCGGGGCCGGCGACGGTGACAGTTCCGGTGATGGCTCTGGAGGCGGGTCCGGGGGCGATGATGGCTCCGGTGATGATTCTGGAAGCGGATCCGGCGGCGGTAACGGTTCTGGAGGTAACTCCGATAGCGAAGCTAATAGCTCAGGAGAAAATACGGAAAGTGATTCAAATACAGATGAAGAATAACAAATTTAAAAACTCCGATCGTTCAACGATCGGAGTTTTATTTTTATCAGCGAATTTAAAATCATATAATTTAATGTATAATGGAGAAAATTGAACCTTTATTACTAATAATCTCTTTCAGGTGGTGACTGAATGAATCATGAAAAAATCTATCATTTTGAAGCATTTGACACGGAGCATGGACCAGTGATAGTCGAAGGTCCATTATCTGCTGAAGAGCTTTCCCAATATACATTCAATGAAAAGCTGACTGCTTTCCGTCCTGCTGAAAAACAATTCGAGGCAATCAAGGGGATCGCTGATTTTGAAGAAGGAAGAATAATTATTGCAAGAAACAATGAAGATATCATCGGATATGTCACCTACCTCCATCCAGATCCTCTAGAGCGGTGGTCTGAAGGCAACATGGAGGACCTTATTGAACTTGGGGCGATCGAAGTAATCCCTGATTTTCGCGGATATCGTATCGGTTCGCGGCTTTTAGAAGTGACAATGAGAGACGAATACATGGAGAATTACATTATTATATCTACTGAATATTATTGGCACTGGGATTTAAAAGGTACCGGACTGAACATATGGGATTATCGGAGAGTGATGGAAAAAATGATGGCTGCTGGTGGCTTGACCCCTTCCCCTACAGATGATCCAGAAATTATATCCCACCCCGCAAATTGCTTGATGGTTAAAATCGGAAAGCATGTTACAGGATCTTCTATTGAGGAATTTGATAGATTACGCTTTCTAACAAGGCATCAATATCGTGAGACAAGGAGGTAACTGAATGTTAGTTGAAGAAATCATGAAAGATAAAGTCATTACCCTTCCCGCGGAGGAAACAATAGGGACGGCACTAAAGCTTCTAAATGAACATCACATCCGCCACATCCCCATCATTGATGAAAAAAAACATGTCATTGGAATTGTCTCAGACAGGGATGTAAGAGATGCAAGCCCTTCAATTTTTGAAGAAGATACAGATCCTGAAGAGTTGAAAAACCCAATCAAATCAATCATGACATCTCCTGTTACTACTGTACATCCCTTAGATTTCGTAGAAGAAGTGGCCTCAATTTTCTATGAACAGGAGATTGCCTGTGTCCCAGTCACGAGGAATGAAGAACTTGTGGGAATAATTACTGAAAAAGATATGCTTTACACCCTGATCCAGTTAACAGGAACCCACGTTCAAAGTTCTCAAATCGAAGTGAAGGTCATCAACAGGCCCGGGATACTGCCACAAGTTACCCAAGTCTTCGGTAAACGTAAAGTGAATATAAGTTCTGTTCTTATTTATCCTTATAAACCTGATCCTAAGTATAAAATCATTGTTGTCCGTATTCAGACAATGAACCCGCTCCCGACGATTGAGGATTTAAAATCAGAGGGCTATGAAGTATTGTGGCCAAAAATGCCAGGGATGCTATCATGAGTTGTCATTCAGGTTTTGTTTATTCCAATGATTTTACAAACTACCGCTTTCGTGATGATCACCCTTTCAATCAGATGCGGGTCGTCATGACAAAAGAACTGCTGGACGCTTCTGGTTTTTTAGAGCAGCAACATATGATCAAACCAAGATTGGCCACAGAAGATGAATTGGCGCTAGCACACAGCAAACCGTATATTCAGGCAGTGAAAAAAGCGGGCATGGGGATGTTATCAGAAGAAGAAGGAATGGAATACGGAATCGGAACTGAAGATACACCAATGTTCAAAGGCATGCATGAAGCATCACAGCTGCTCGTAGGAAGCACACTCTCTGCGATTGATGCTGTACTAGAGGGAAAGGTGCAGCATGCATTAAATCTTGGCGGAGGGCTGCATCATGGATTCGAGCGGAAAGCTTCTGGTTTCTGTATCTATAATGATGGAGCGGTAGGCATCAAGTACATTAGAGAAAAATATGACTATAAAGTGCTGTATGTGGATACTGACGCTCACCATGGTGATGGCGTGCAATGGGCTTTTTATGATGACCCGAATGTTTGCACTTTCTCCATTCACGAAACAGGCCGTTATCTATTCCCTGGTACAGGAAATGTGAACGAAAGAGGGCTGAAAGAAGGGTATGGTTATTCTTTTAATTTACCTATAGATGCATTTACAGAAGATGAATCTTTTTTACATGTCTATGAATCCGCTTTCAGGGAAATTGTAGAGTTCTTCAAACCGGACGTGATCATTACCCAAAACGGAGCAGATGCTCACTTTTTGGATCCACTCACACACCTTTGTTCCACTATGAAGATTTATGAGCAAATTCCGCGAATTGCTCATGAGCTCTCCCACCAATACTGTGATGGAAAGTGGATAGCTCTTGGTGGTGGAGGATACGATATCTGGCGTGTCGTCCCACGTGCCTGGTCACAAATTTGGAAAGTGATGGTGGATCAGACTCCTTTTGAAGGGGATTTACCAGAAGTATGGGTTAACAAATGGCAGAAAAAAGCACCTGTGTCTTTGGTTACATCATGGGAGGACCCTCCAGATGCTTGTCACCCAATCCCAAGGCGAAAAGAGATTACAGAAAAGAATGAGAAGCTATTAGAAAAAGCTTTGCAGTTAATCCACAACCAGAAAAAATACAATTCTATGTAAAATAAAAATCATAGCGCTTGGCCCCACTGACAAGCGACTAAAATCGCAACAATCCTATTGTAAAAACGCACATCCCACACTGGTAAGCTAGAACCCTGTGGGAAAAATAAAGAGGGTGGGACAAAAGATAATTGCCATTGGAAAAGCCGAACATTAGGGTGGAATGGATCAAATGAGGCGTAGGCAACATACGTAGCCTCCTGCGAGAACAGCACGAGGCTCAGGCCGTGGCCCGCAGAAAGCGAAGTAAGTTGCCGGAGCAGCGTATGCATTAAAGAAAACCCGAACAAAAATTGTTCGGGTTTTCTAGTGGGGAAATTCTAATATCCCAGTCTCTTTTATGGTGTCGAGTTTTCATATTCTGGATCTAAGATCACTATTTCAACTCTTCGATTTTTGCTCCAGTTCTCTTCAGAATTGTTCGGTGCTACAGGTCTGGTTTCTCCATATGCAACAGCGGTAAATCTTTTTGGAGCGAGATTCTCTGTATTCTCTGTTAAATACCTGATGACACTACTGGCCCTGGCTCCGGATAGCTCCCAGTTTGAGGGATATCGGAAAGTTGAAATCTGCCTATTATCTGTATGACCTTCAACTTTTACAAAGTTCGGAATGTTCATCAGCAGATTACCTACTTTAGATAAAAATGGTTTTGCTCCATCCAAAATCTCGGCTTCACTTGTTTCGAACAATAACTGTTCTTCAAGGACAAGAATAATTCCACGCTCAGATTGAGTAGCTGAAATAATATCACTGAGATCATTTTCTTTCAAATATTGATCGACCTCTTGTTTCAATTCTTCTAGATTTTCAACTTCTTCTTCACGGTTTTCTTTTTCAGCCATATTGTCCGGGTCTTTGGCTGGTGTTTCAAACTCATTATTTTTTTCACCGTTTTCCTGTATTTTCGTCTGCTCTGTCGGATAATCACTTTCTACTGCAGAAGGATTAAAATCAAAAATCATTCTGTTACGGAAGGATTCCGCAATAGCTTCGAATTTAACAAGATTGATTTGCGACATGGAAAATAAAAGAATGAAAAAAACGAGGACTAAAGTGATCATATCTGCGTATGTAGTCATCCATTTAGGAGCACCTTTATCGGCTTTCCTCTTTCCTCTAAGCTTCATTGGCGGTCTCTCCCAAGGAATCCTCCTGCTGCTCTTCCTCTACTACTTTCTTATCCTCTTCGGATAAAAATGCACTTAATTTTTCTTCAAGGATTTTAGGATTCTGACCAGACTGTACACCAATAACACCTTCGATAATCACTTGTTTAATAAAAATCTCCCGGTAGGTTTTATTTTCTAATTTCCCAGCTAGAGGTGTAAACACAAGATTGGCTAACAGTGTTCCATAAAATGTCGTTAGCAAAGCTACAGCCATTTGGGGACCTAAAGCTTCAGGGTTGGACAAGCTTTGCAACATCAGAACTAAACCAATCAGGGTCCCGATCATTCCCCAAGCAGGTGCATACTCTCCAGCCTTTTCAATAATCGCCCGGCCTCTTTGATGGCGTTCCTCAACTGCGACGATTTCAGCTTTCATGATGTCGTTGATGACCTCTGGTTCAATGCCATCGACAGCAAGCAAAATACCTTTTTTTATGAAAGGGTCTTCTACGTCTTCCAACTCTGCTTCAAGAGCCAGTAATCCTTCCCTTCTCGCCCTTTCCGATAGAGTGACGAACAAAGTGATCAATTCCCTTAAATTCATCTCGCTTTCCTTGAAAGCCTCTTTAGTAACACGGAAAGTCAACTTCACTTCGCTTACATTAAAGTTAACAAGAATCGCTGCGACCAATCCACCGAGCACGATGATGATCGATGACGCTTGAATAAACGACGTAATGCCTCCGAAACCCGCATTTGCCATGATACCAAACATGACCATGGCAAATCCGACGGTAATTCCTACTGGAGTCAAAATATCTTTTTTTGTCATTCTACTCTCTCCTCAGTTTCGAACAAGTACCTTATACTTACTATATCGGTACTATTTCTGCTGAGTTGAGTTCCTTTCGATAATTCGGTGCGGCAAAATTACGTTCTGTTCTTCTACCTCTTCTTTGTTCATGAACTTCGTCAATAATCTCATAGCTACAGCACCGATATCATACATCGGTTGAACAACCGTGGATAAAGTGGGGCGTACCATTGTCGCCAGTCGTGTATTATCGAAGCCGAAAACTTCGATATCTTCAGGTACACGGATTCCTTTATCTTGAGCACCATGGATAACACCAAGAGCCATCTCATCAGAAGATACGTAAATCGCGGTGGGCTTTTCTTTCATTTCCAGGATTTGATCTAAAGCTTCTAAACCAGAATCATAAGAGTAATCACCCTGTACAATCCAATCTTCTGGTGATTCATGGCCATTATTTTTCATAGCACTTTTAAATCCTGCTATTTTGTCTGTATTGATGATTGTATCTTCAGGTCCTGCCACAAATGCTATACGTTTGTTACCATGATCAATTAATAATTGGGTAGCTTCATAGGAAGCTTCTTTATAATCGATGTTTACAGAAGGTGTTTCTTGGGTTTCATCGACCGTTGCAGCTAGAGCGATCGGCACAGAAGAAGTCTTGAACTCACGGATGTGGTCGTCTGTTATATTACCGCCCATAAAGATAAGACCATCTACTTGTTTGCCAAGCATCGCATTAATCAAGTGAAGTTCTTTATCTTTATTTTGATCTGAGTTGCTCAGGATAATGTTGTAGTTATACATCGTTGCTATATCTTCAATTCCTCGAGCAAGTTCAGCAAAGAAAATGCTGGAGATATCTGGGATAATCACTCCCACCGTTGTCGTCTTTTTACTCGCCAATCCACGCGCCACCGCATTCGGGCGGTAACCTAACCGCTCAATCGCATCATGGACCTTTTTTCTTGTTGCGGGTTTTACGTTAGGATTCCCATTTACTACACGGGAAACCGTTGCCATAGAAACGCTTGCCTCTCTCGCTACATCATATATCGTTACATTCATCTTGCATCCTCCTTCGTCAAATCCCATCGTACATATTTATTCAATAAAATAATCATACGACAGATCTTCTGCCTGCGCAATATTCGTCCACTTTCTACCTATTATTGTACCCTTATCATTATAACGAATTGCATTTCTACTGCAAAAAATTGTACTAAAAAATAAGTTAGGCTGGAATTCCAGCCTAACTTATCACAAATAATTTATTTTGTTAACTCTTCCATGAAGGACTGGAACGTCGGTATATCCATTTGCTGTGCCGAATCAGATAAAGCGACAGCTGGATCAGGGTGAACCTCAGCCATAACACCATCGGCTCCGATAGCGATAGCTGCTTTGGCAGCAGGCAGCAATAAGTCTCTTCTGCCTGTAGAGTGGGTCACATCAACCATTACAGGCAAGTGTGTTTCTTGTTTTAAAATCGGTACAGAAGAGATGTCCAACGTGTTTCTAGTCGCTTTTTCATACGTTCGGATTCCACGTTCGCAAAGGATAATGTTTTCATTCCCTCGTGAAATGATGTACTCTGCCGCGTTGATGAATTCTGAAATGGTCGCAGACATTCCACGCTTCAATAACACGGGTTTGTTTACTGAACCTGCTGCCTTAAGCAGCTCAAAGTTCTGCATATTCCGGGCTCCGATTTGGATGACATCGAGATATTCCAGAGCTTCTTCCAAATCTGCAGGATTTACAATTTCACTTACCACAGCGAGATCTTGCTCATCCGCTGCTTGTTTCAGCATTTTCAAACCTTCTATCCCCAAACCCTGGAAATCATAAGGAGAAGTCCGTGGTTTGAAAGCTCCTCCACGTAATAGCTTCAGTCCCTGCCCTTTGACAGCTTTAGCTACTGTAGACACTTGCTCATAGCTTTCAACTGAACACGGTCCCATAATGAAATGAGTATTGCCGTCACCTACTCGTTCTCCTTTGATATCTACTACCGTATCTTCCGGCTTCTTCTTCCTTGATACAAGCAAGGCTTTTCGGTGGTCATCTTCTTGAAGCTCTAATGCCGCCTTGAAGATTTCTTTGAATAAGTGAACAACAGTCGAGTCTTCGAATGGTCCATCATTATGCTTCGATAGTTGATCAAGCATCGCTCTTTCCCTTACTGGGTCAAAGCGATTCATCCCCTGATGTTCTTTGATTTGACCAATTTCCTTTACCAAATCACCGCGTTTATTGATTAAATTCAGAAGCTGTAAATTTACATCATCTAATTGGCTGCGCAAGTGGTCAAGTTTTTGATTACTCATTTGTTCGTCCCCCTACAAAGATTTAATGTTAAGATAAATTGTGATACATTTTAGATAATTAGGGACAATTATAGCTAATTTTTTTAATGTTGTCACCCCTAGTGAGAGATTTCATAAATATTTGTAGAAAAAGTTTGATTTATCGGAGGTACATAAGCGAATGAATGAGAAAATTTTCGCCCTTGATATCGGCACACGCTCAATCGTTGGACTCATATTAGAACAAGAAGATGATGATTTCCATCTACTGGATCATTTGACAATAGAGCATCAGGAACGATCGATGCTTGATGGGCAAATTCACGATATACGCTTGGTAGCAGATATTATTAATAAAGTAAAAGTAGAGTTGGAAAAGAAATATGGGCCATTAAAGAGTGTATGCGTGGCAGCAGCAGGAAGGGCTCTGAAGACCAAACGCTCAAGTATTTCCACATCCATCAAAGATCAGCCCCTAATAGATGATGAAATGGTTTCTCATATCGAATTATCGGCTGTCCAACAAGCACAGGTAGAGTTAGCCAAAGAAACGAATGAAGAGGACCACTCCCATTATTACTGTGTAGGTTATTCAGTATTACATTACTATTTGGATGGTCACCCCATCGGATCACTGATTGATCAGCAGGGAGAGGAAACAACAGTTGAAATCATTGCGACATTTCTTCCTAAGGTTGTCGTCGAATCACTCCTTTCTGCTTTGCAACGAGCAGACTTGGAAATGGAAGCTCTGACACTTGAGCCTATCGCCGCAATTCAAGTATTAATTCCTACGTCCATGAGAAGGCTTAATGTTGCGCTTGTAGATATAGGTGCTGGCACAAGTGATATAGCGATTACTGCAGACGGAACAATATCTGCCTACGGGATGGTCCCCTCTGCCGGAGACGAGATCACTGAAGCTATCAGTGATGAATATTTGCTTGACTTTCCATTAGCCGAAAAGGCAAAACGTGAGTTATCTGAAAGGAATGAAGTATCAATTACAGATATTCTCGGTTTTGAACACAAACTCGAATACGAAGAAGTCATAAACCAAATCCACTCTTCAATTGACCATCTGGCAGAAAAGATTACCCATGAAATCATTCTATTGAACGGAAAACCACCGAAGGCAGTGATGCTTGTCGGCGGGGGGAGTCAAACACCGGAAATTACCACCTTCATCGCAAAGAAACTTGGGCTCTCAGAAAGCCGTGTCGCTATACGAGGAACGGAAGCCATACAAAACTTAACTCAAAAAGACCAATTGCCTAAAGGCCCATCTTTTGTCACACCATTAGGGATTGCCATTGCCGCCAAGCAAAATCCGATTCAATACATAAGCCTGAAAGTAAATGATCGCACGATACGTCTATTCGATATAAATACACTTACCCTAGGAGACAGTTTATTGACAGCTGGAATAGATATAAAAAAGTTGTACGGTAAACCAGGTCATGCCTCCATTATAGAGGTCAACGGTGTCTCACAAACATTAAAAGGTACATATGGTAACCCTCCCATTATCAAATTAAATGGTGCACAAGCTTCCTTGGATACCCCTATCCACCATGGGGATGTCATTCATGTGGAAAAAGGAGCAGATGGAAAAGGACCTATCGTCACCGTGAAAGATTTAATCAATCAATTGACACCTTTGCAATTCCATTATGAGGGATGCCTTTACCTGTTAACCGACCCGTGTGTGTTTATTAATGAGCAAATCGCAAATTCCGACCAGAAAATCGAAGATCATGACATTATTCATTATTTTCCATTACGTAAAGTGCGGGATTGTAAAGAAGTTTTTTTCAGGTTAGGTGTATGGGAGGAAACCTTCGAGCGTCCGAGTGTTTATATCGATAACCAAAGTTACCCTTTTCCTTCTAAGGAAGAAACCTTAGTCCTAAATGGTGTGCCAGCTCTCGATGAAGATAGGGTCTCAGACGGGGATCGAATCGAAAGACCGGTTCAGTATCCTTTATCCCTCCTGGATATATTGAAGTATAATGATATAAACTGCCGGGAGGAAATAGATGTTTTTTTTGAAGACGAATTAATTACACTAAAAAACATCAGGTATGAGATTTTGAAGAATGATACAACTCTTAGTGAGGATGCTTATATATTCCCTGACGACTTTTTGATGACACAAAAGATCGGAAAACAAGGCTTTATCTTTCAGGATATATTTAAATATGTTGATGTTGATTTGGAGAAGGTACCGCAACCTTTTCAGCTTTATCGTAATGATGATGAAGTCTCCTTCCATACGGCAATCTTCTCTGGAGACCATCTACGTATTGCAAAAAAAGTAGTCTAGAAGCGTATACTTTATATCGAAATCACCTTGTTCAGCCTCGACAAACTTAAGGACCCACGTCACGTGAAACCGAACTTCCATTTTGCAAAAATTTTATGAGTGTACTGGGGAACAGGCTTTATACAGCAAAGTATTCCTAAACAAAAAGACACACGCTTATATCGTGTGTCTTTCTATGCTCTCAGTATTATGTTTCATGCCTCTTTTAAGCGTTGGGTTGTAATCGCGCCATGGCTCTCATGCCAAACGATCTTTCCATTACTAAAATGCAACACTTGCGGGGACTCATGGCGGATACTGAAAACCTCAGCGATATGATTGGCTAAAGGCCGACTCTCCTGTACGTAAAGGGTGTAGCACGGTACCGTTGCATCTTCACTGAAATGCTCGTACTGCATGTTCGCAGCACCACTGATGGGGCATGTTAAACTATGCTTCAATAAAAAAAACTCAGAATTAGTTTCTAAAATACTTTCAAATTCTTCAATTGAGCTGATGACTTCAATTTTCAAAACAGACCCTCCAAAGAAGAAAAATGATGGAGGCAGGAAATGCCTCCATCATTTCTTTTATTATAGATTAGATGATGTCGTTGAATCCTGCTGTTTTTCAAGCTCTTGTGCCGCTTCCTCGATCGCTTCAGCAACTTCCTGAGCTGCTTGTTCAGCTTCATCCTCTTCATTCGTACGGAAGTTCTTCACTTTATCTTTGACTCTTCCACTGAACTCTTGAGATTTTTCAGAAACGTTTTTAGATAGTTGAGAAGAAGACTCTACAGCGCGATTCTTCCACTCCCCGCTTTTTTCATAAGCGACATCTTTCCATTCGCCTGCTCTTTCTTTCCATTCAGTCGAACTATGGTTGATGTTTTCACGCAATTCACGACCGGATTTCGGAGCATACAATAAGGCTACTGCTGCACCGACCAAGCCGCCGATTAAAGAACCCAGTACAAAATCTCTTCCATTTCCGTTGTTTTGTCCATTGTTCTGTGAATTGTTTTGTTGACTCATAATCAATTCCTCCTTAGGATTTAATATCTTCTTTCTTTGCCTTTTTCCATAAATTGATGGCTACTTGCCCCCACTTCATGGCTTGAGCTGCCGTATCCGTATTTTCGTTAGCGGATTGTGTAAGACCTCTTGATACGGAGCGGATCGATTGATTGAACTCTTGAACAGAATCCCCAATACCTTTGACACCATCGACTAAAGTATTTAGCTTTTGGGATTTGTCGCCAACATCTTCAGCCAATTTATTAGTCTTATTCAAGAGAGCTGTCGTCTCTAGGGTGATGCCTTCCATTTGTTTCTCCACACCTTCAAGAGTGTCAGCAACGTTGTTCATAGTTCGGCGCACGGCCGTCAGTGTCCTCGCCAAGAAAATGACAAGAACAGCAAAAGCCACTGCTGCGATTAATGCAGCAATGTAAAGTATTATAATCATTCCCCCTGCACACTCCTTCTTATGTAATCAACACATTTTAGTTTATACCCTAAAAGGGACATTTCTAAACGTGAAGGTTACTTTAAATGGACATATTCGCTATTATGCCGAAAAATCCCTTTTTATATTTATGTTTTTCTATAATTTCCGAGAAAAAGTGCGGCTTACCACCTTCAAGCCGCACTTCCCTTTATTCATTCTTTTTTTCATAAGCTTCCTGGAATTTCTGGATATCCCCAGCCCCCATAAATAATAAGACACCATCTTTATAAGAGGCTAGTTGTTCTGTGTCTTCTAATTGTAAGAGTCTGGATTCCGGTATCAACTCCTGGAGATGATCAATGGTAAGTTTTCCTTCGTTCTCTCTGGCTGAACCGAATATGTCACAAAGGTACACATAATCCGCTTCCTTTAAACTATCCGCAAATTCATGCAAAAATGTTTTTGTCCTCGTAAATGTATGGGGTTGGAAGATTGCAACCACCGGGCGTTCCGGGTATTTTTTTCGAGCAGAATCAATCGTAGCCGTAATTTCAATCGGGTGATGTGCATAATCGTCTACTAAAATTTGATCTTGCCATGTTGTCTCTGTAAACCTACGTTTTACACCTTTAAATGTCGAAAGTTGTTGGATTTCTTCAGGCTTCATATTTTCGTAGTGACAAAGAGCAATTACACTTAATGCATTCAGTACTGTGTGGTTACCATATTGAGGAATCGTGAAAGATTCATAGTAATTATTACGGACAAAAACATCGAATGTAGTTCCCTCTGAGCTTTCCCGAACATTTTGTGCTTGAAAATCATTGGTATCAGCTAATCCATAATATAAGACGGGGACATTTGCCTGGATGTGCTGCAAATGCTCATCATCACCACATGCGATGATGCCCTTCTTGACTCGTTTTGCCATCTCTTGAAAGGCTTGAAATACATCCTCAATACTTGTGAAATAATCCGGGTGGTCAAAGTCTATATTAGTCATGATGGCATAGTCGGGTTCATAGGAAAGGAAATGACGACGATATTCACACGCTTCAAAAGCGAAGTATTGACCATCTTCATGCCCTTTCCCTGTACCATCACCGATTAAAAAAGAGGTCGGGTAATTTTCAGAAAGGACATGAGCTAACAAACCAGTCGTTGAGGTCTTGCCATGAGCACCTGTTACTGCAATGCTTGTATATTTATTTAGCCATTCACCTAAGAATTCATGATATCGGTAAAATGGAAGACCCTGCTCTTTTGCTTCTTTAATTTCTTCATGATCATCACTAAAAGCATTACCAGCGATAATCGTCAATCCTTCTGTAATGTTTTCTTTAGAAAAAGGCATAATCTCTATATTTTTAGCTTCTAAAACTTCCTGGGTAAAAAAACGCTTTTCTACATCTGATCCTTGAACCTTCTCACCAGAATCATGGAGAATCTGGGCAAGCGAACTCATTCCTGTTCCTTTGATACCAATAAAATGGTAAGTTGTCATAAACAAGAACCTCCAAAATAAAGTGGGTCACTTTAAGTATAGTATATGTAACATTTCTCAATATGCGATTTAAACTTCAAGTTGTTAAACATCGTGGCTTTTGCATTGCCTTATCTTATCATGGAATACGGCCGAGAAAAAGAATATCATACGATTCAAAAAGCACAAACGAGAAGACGCTCGTGCCTTTTGATCACATCATTACTCTTCTGATTCTGTATATTCCACATATTCTAAACGAGGGTTGTGTTTATAACGTCTTCCTTCTTTAGCTTCTGGTTCTCCATTGATCAACACGTTATCTCCAGTAAAACCAATGCTGATTTTCAATAAGCTCCCACCGACTCCGTACATATCGACAGGCACTTTTTTCTCTTCAAAAGCACGTATACGTTCTTTTGTAAAACCACCGCTGACGACGATTTTGACATGCCGAAAACCTTCTTTATCTAAAGCACGTCTTAATGCAAAAATGAGCTCCGGATTGACACCCCTTGGGTCAAATGTCCCCATCAGGTGTTGATTTCTCAAGAAATACTTATCAACCAGGTTACGTGAGGTGTCTAAGCGGACGCCTTTCAGCTCATCCCCGAATTCACGGGCGACTTCAAGCGAATCGGTTATGACATCATTATTGTAGTCCACGAGGGCCATCAGTTGATCGTCAGGGAATTGCGCATGGTAAGCTTTGGTTGCAGCAACCACATCCCCTTTGAACATCTGGATCAAGGCATGAGGCATCGTTCCCATTCCTTCTTTCCCCCACCATTCATTCATTGCATGAGTGGCTTGGGCAGTGGACCCACCGATGAAGGCTGAATAACCATCTCCAGATTGTTGAGTGAAGTGGTCGTCCCTGTCTCCCATAAAGATGATGGGCTTTTGTTTGCCTGAAGAACGGGCAGCCTTTACAACATTATAAACATTCGTAGCCACCGACGTTCTTCTGGCCAGAATTCCATCTATGATGCCTTCTAAAAACCCAAAATATTGATAAGGTCCGGTAATCGTGAGTACAGTTTCATACGGATTGATTCTGTCCCCATCTTTAAGGGAGTAAATCTCCAATTCTTCCGGATTTTCTGAAAACGTGTGGATCAATGCAATCACTTCATCAGTTCCGCACAATACGGCATGATCTTTTTGGAAAAACTGCATTGTCACTATATTATCAGGAAGATGATTCTCAACAATATCACGTGTTTTCAAAAAATAGACAGCGGAAAACCAACCTTCGGCTACCCGCTCATCAAATTTAAATGTTTTATTAGTCAATCGGCTGATTTCGCCATTTAATTTGCGTGCTATTTCCTTCATGTCTTTACTCCTTAAACATTGAGGTCGTTGTAATTCGAAAATCATTCATAGTCCATCATATAAAATTGAGGACTAATGCACAAGCCTTTCGCCCAATCCGACCTTCTTTACTCCATTAATTCCTGGATTTGCTGCTTGGTCAATAAAACATCCCTCGGCTTGCTTCCTTTCTGCTCTGAGATGATTCCGAAGTCTTCCATTTGATCAATCAAACGTGCAGCCCGATTATAACCTACTTTGAAACGGCGTTGGATAAGAGAAGCACTTGCCCCATTTTGATCCACTACAAACGCTACGGCCTCATCAAATAATACATCAGTGTCTTCCTCTGTAGATATTTGCTTCATCAGTTCTTCCTGATGGAACAAATATTGAGGAGGAGCTATTTTCTTTACATAATTAGTCACACGCTCGATTTCATCATCAGATACAAAAGCACCTTGTATTCTTAGTGGTTGACCTGATCCATTTTCTACAAACAACATATCTCCTTTACCTAAGAGTTTCTCCGCTCCGCCTGAATCAATGATTGTTCTTGAGTCTACTTGTGAAGAAACACTGAAAGCTATCCGTGTCGGGATATTCGCTTTGATCAAGCCTGTTATGACATCCACCGAAGGCCTCTGTGTAGCTAAAAGAAGATGAATGCCACAAGCTCTCGCTTTCTGAGCAATTCGGCAAATCGCATCTTCTACATCTTGTGGTGAAACCATCATTAAATCGGCCAGTTCATCAATGACAATTACTAAGTATGGCATCTTTTCAGTTGTCCGGTTCTGTTTCACCATTTTATCATTATACTTCTCAACATCACGTACGCCTTCTTCAACGAACTTTTCGTAACGTTCCTCCATCTCTTTGACAGCCCACTTCAATGCAGTTGTAGCTGCTTTGACGTCTGTAATGACCGGCGAAACCAAGTGTGGTAAGTCATTATAAGGTGCAAGTTCAACCATTTTAGGATCTATAAGCAGAAACTTCACATCCTCGTGATGGGCTTTATATAATAAACTGATCAAAATAGTATTGATACACACACTTTTTCCAGACCCTGTAGCCCCTGCAATCAAACCGTGAGGCATCTTCTTCAAGTTGGTGACAATCGCATCTCCGCCTATATCCAGCCCTAAACCGACAGACAATGGAGACTTATCCGAGTGAAACGCATCCGCTTCAAAAATCTCTTGGAGACCGACCATTTGCGATTGTTGATTAGGTACCTCTATACCTACTGCCTGTTTACCAGGGATCGGTGCTTCAATGCGGATATCCTTCGCTGCCATGCTTAATTTGATATCATCAGACAGGTTGGTGATTTTACTTACTTTCACACCAGGTTCCGGCTGAACTTCAAACCTAGTGACAGTCGGTCCCTTCATTGCATTGACAACTTTGGCACGCACGTGGAAATGGCGTAGAGTCGTTTCCAATAATTCCATTTGTTGTGTTATCCATGTATCATCATCAGAATTCGGACGTAACGGATCTTCCAGTAAATGAAGGGGGGTTTGATATTCCACCCGCTTCTCAGGAACTGATGTCTCTTCTTTTGTTGGGCTCATTGGTTCCTTATTTTGGTTTTGTTCTTTTTCTGGAGGCCTATGAATACTGTCTTTTTGATTGTCCCTGGTACGTTTATCCCTTGGGGTCATAAGCACATTGAAAGGAACACTTCTCTTTTCTTTTGGCTTGTTTGGTTCTTCAACACTTTTAGAAGGGACCGGGGTGGAATCTTCTTGGACGGGTTCTTCATCTCTTTTAGGCTTCTCCACTTCTTCCTCCTGATGCAGCTCTTCCCTGCCAGTTTCCTTTTCTTCAGGAATAGGTGTTTCTTCAATCTCAACGTTTTCTTCTGTAACTTCTTCATCAAATGGTTCAGTTTCTTCGTTTGCCTCGTTGCTCCCCTTTATCTCTTCTTGATCTGCTTCTTCTACAACTGAGTCTTCAGTTTCAATAACAGGGGGGGACGTGTGAAGTTCTTCCGTTTCTTCCTTTTGGTGTTCATAAACGGTCTCATTTATAGTCTTCTGACTATCCATAGCTTGAGTATCTACCTCGATGCTTGCTGCTTCTTCCTTGTGAACCTCTTGGTTTCCCATTTCATCTTCTGCTATTTCATGGACACTCGGTGTCTCTGCTGTCGTTTTATTCTGCGAAGCAGTTTCTCCCTCTTGAACACGAGCCCTTAAACGTTTTCTCAAATCTTGCCATTGTTTTTCATCATTAGAATCTGTAAAGAAACCAGGCTTGCTCTCTTCTTCAACAGCATATTCCAGTTTTTCCAATCCCTTCGTCATTTGCCTCGCCTGGTAACCATAAATCGGTGAAGGGACATCAGTCGGTGTAAAAGGAACAGAAGACGTTTCCGGTAACTGTTGAGCCTGGCTATCCCCTTGTTTCCGGGATGGCCTTCTCCTTTGTTGTCTTTCCACTTTAGGCAGTTCTTCGGCAGCCTTTTTCCTTCTTGGAGGTCTACTTTCATGCTGGGAGGTATCTTCATTACCATCCTCACTATTCCTGTTCGGTTGGTCCGGTATAACCGGAAAACGGAACTCTCCTTGTTTCGGGTATCTGTAAGTCATCTTAGTTTTGGCATTGACTTCATGTCGTTCTTCTTTTTTTTGTAGCGGTTGCTCTGCTGAATTTTCATCTGGTTCAAACCATTGTTTCATTTTATTTTTTAAGTCTTTCCACATATCGTTCACTCTCTTTTCCAATTTGAATCATACTCTTGGTTAACACTATTTTAACAGGTTTCAACAGGAGTTTGGTTTACAATCCCTTTAAAAATGACTTTTGAATCAAAAAAAGCAAAGCAGTCAGACTGCTTTGCTTAACATCAAGGGATTTAGAATTCAAATGGTTGTCCCACTTCATAATGATCTTCCAATACTAAAATCCCCTTTTCCTGAGGAGCATCAGGTAAATTCAACTCTTTGGCTGAACATATCATTCCTGTGGAAGGAACACCTCTTAATTTAGCATCTTTGATTTCCATCCCACCAGGCATAACAGCCCCGACTTTTGCTACGACTACTTTTTGGCCTTGCTCAATATTCGGCGCACCACATACAATCTGCAGGGATTCCTCCCCAACATCGACATGACACACACTCAGTTTATCCGCATTTTCATGGGCGCCTTTCTCTTTCACATAACCAACCACAAATTTAGGCGCCAAGTCGAAATCCAGGACATCATCCAATTGGTTTTTCGTAAACAAATTCTTGATAGGGGCCAGCATTTCTTCAGTCATACGCATTTTCCCTTGTTCTTTCAAGTCGAAATATTTTGAGGCATTAAAGATATTGTATCCTAACAATGACCCATCTCTACGATCAGTGATTTTAACAACATCACCATACTCCTCTTTCTTAAAAGTGTCTTGCTCTCCCTGTTTTATCGGGATAATCAACACGTCACCGACTCCATTGCGGTTATAATACACATCCATTTTCTACTCTTCCTTTCGATCCTTTTTCGGTTTCTTTTGGGCAAGGATGAATATCGGTTCCAATTGCTTGTCTTCATAAAGAAAAGATAAGGAGGTAACAGGAACCGTACCTTCTGCGAAAAATTTCATTGCCATCTGAGCTAATATATCATAACCCTCAGGATTTTGAACGTCCGCAAAAATGATGACATCCTGATGAGGGATGCTGATGGCAAGTTCGCCTTTACATTCAGCTTTCAATTCTTCCAGTACAACTTCATTCAGAATTCGGCTGGCGTCATAACCATCACCCATGGAGTGAAAATAAAAATCATTCCCATATACGCTGTCCTTTTTCATTTCCACTGGAAGAGAACGTACATTGAACCCTGCCACTTCAGTAATTCTTCCAAGTGTCCAACCTTCTCGTTCAAGCATTTCTTCGTCAATCAATTGATAAGATTTACCGAGATCCAATGCGTAATACACCCTTGTTTCCGCGGTGTGGTCTATATATATAAGTTTTTTGCCTTGTTCTGTTTCTGTAGGGAAAGATGCCGAGCGAATTACAGGAAAGATATGCTGCTCTTTTCCCGTTAAGTGATGGGTCTCATTCATCACTCTCAGTGCCTCCTGGACATGATCCTCCAGCTCATCAAGAGCTGGTTCTCCACGAGCCTGGAACTTTGAGATGACGTTAGGCAATGTAATGGTAATTCCTTCACCTGAATCGATCCATTCAATTCTAAAAGTATCTTTATCCCTATTGAAAGTCGTCTTCCATTGATCATTTTTCAGACGATCTTCCAACTTCTTCTTCATTTTAATACTGGTCATTTTCATTCTTTTTCCCCCTTTATGATGGAAGAAAGAAGTTTGTCCTTTTCCTCGTTTCTTCTAACTATACCGTATTCTATTATACACACTATTCTATAGCAGAAAAAGTAAACAAGCTGTGCTTTTCGCACAGCTTGTGTTTATTTGCTCACTTTTGTAAGAAACGTTTCTATTTCTTCTTTTGTTTTTCTTTCTTTACTAACAAATCGTCCTACTTCTTCTCCATCATTAAAAGCAAGAAAACTAGGAATTCCGAAGACATCATTTTCCGCACATACGTGTATGAATTGGTCCCGATCGACATAGACGAATGTCCAATCAGAATAATCCTCTTCTAATTCAGGAATGAAAGGTTCAATCACCCTGCAATCCGGACACCAATCAGCTGAGAATAAAAGTATAACGGATTCATTTTCAATAAGATTTTTCAATTGATGATCTGATTCTAAAGTAATCATGTGCTGCACCTCCAGAAATTATTTTAGCACAGGTTCAATCATATTCAATCCTCATGTCTCCAGGTTGGATCCATCCTTTGCGTCTGAACCAATAAGCAAATATATAACTGATGACAGCGGGTCCGATGAAATGGAGAAACAGAATAGTAATGACGATTCCCCATGAAAAACCCATAGATTCAAAAGTCATAATTTGGCCAACAAATCCACTTGTCCCCATTCCCGCTCCTGCTGCATTATTCTGGAGGGATAGCCAGACTGTAGCCACAGGAGCCAGAATCGCTCCTGCTATAGTAGGCGGTAATATAATGAGTGGTTTTTTGACCACATTGGCCACCTGAAGCATAGAAGTTCCTATACCTTGTGCTAATGCCCCCCCGAATCCGTTATCTCGATAGCTGATTGTTGCAAAACCGACCATTTGGGCAGCACACCCTACTGTAGCCGCTCCAGCCGCTATTCCATCCAAGGAAAGCATCAAGGCAATCGCTAAACTTGATATCGGGGCTGTCAAAGCCAGCCCCATCAACACAGCCACCAATACCCCCATCAAAAATGGCTGCTGTTGAGTAGACCAATTGATGACTTCACCGATACCTGTCATTAATTGACCAATCGGTGCCCCGAGCAATACTCCGACGGTATAACCTACAATAATCGTAGCAAATGGCGTCAAAATAATATCTATTTTAGTTTCCTTGCTCACTATTTTTCCGAATTCCGTTGCTAGCAAAGCCGCAATATAACTACCGGCTGGACCGCCCAATTCAGCTCCTGAAGCTCCACTGAATAAGGCTGCGAATATGACAAGAGGGGGTGCTTTCAGACCATACGCGATAGCGGCGCCAATAGCTCCTCCCCAAATTTTCGTATCCATGGCTAAAGTACCCATTTCAATGAATGATTCTGAAACCAACCATAAACTAGTCTGTTCTCCAATCGTCTTGATTATTAAACCGATGATAAGAGAAGAGAATAACCCTAGTGCCATGTAGCTTAAAGCAGTGATTAAATAGGCATGAAACGATATATGTACACCTTTTCTTTTTAAAAATTCCCTCATTAATTTCCCTCCCATACCTTACCGCACTCCATCTTACACTCAAATCATACATGTGTAAATACATTATTCAAAAGTGGCATATCATGAGTCTAAAAGCCCACAACACTTTCGGCATCTCCTATTGTTTTACTAGACAAAAAGTTCTATAATAAATCAGTATATAAAGAAATTTGTGAATTTTTCAGAGGAGGGGTCGAATGAAATCGATCAGAGGTCGGGTTCGTTTTATTTTAATCGTATCATTATTAGGTTTACTTGTTATTATTGGTTTTTCTACTTACTTCTTTCAAAAACAGGCAATTATGGCAGACAAAAGCTACCACATCCAACAATCTTTAGCAGACAGTGAAGAAATTAAATACTTGATGACCGCCACTATCCTTGAGCAACAAGGGTTTTTCAATAATCCTGACAAGGAGAAAGCAGAGTCCATCCAAACTGCTATTGACCGGGTTGAAAAGGCTTCAGCAGATTACACCCAAAAGTACAGCAGCTACCCTGAAATTGGAGACCAATTCAATAAAATCAATGAACAAGCTCAACTTTACATAGAAGAACTAGGACCGTTAGTAAATATGTACAAACTTGTCGGCTTTTCCGATGAAGAAGGAATGTACAAATTCATTAATTCTTCATATGAAGAATTTAATAATGTAATCGCTGAAGTCGAAAGCCCTCCTTTGCAAAGTGCTTTGCTGCAATTGAAAGTAGCTGAACAAGAATACATAAACGATTCAAATGCAGAAAACCTCTCCACTTTTAAAGCAAGTGCCAAAGATTTCAGAAATACGACTGGCTCTCTCGATTTGACTAGTGAGCAGACATCCACTCTAAATAGGACCTTATTAAAATACGAACAAACCATCAATTCAATGGACAGTACATTCAACCAGGCATTGACAATAAAATCTTCCTTTGAATCCATTGCTTCAGAAGTATCAAATCAGGTTAACCAGGTTATGGTTGCTGCTGAAGAAATCAATGGAACAATATTAGAAGAACAGCAGAGTCAACAGCAATGGATCACCATTTTGCTTGCCATACTGGGTGGTGTCGTCCTTCTTATTACGCTGCTTACCGGTTTCTTTCTCATTCGGTCCATTTCAAAATCCATCGACAGCCTTAAAACAAGTGCTACGATTATCGGAGATGGAAATCTATCTCACCGCGTCAATTTAAATTCAAATGATGAAATGGCAGAACTCGGAGGACAATTCAACCATATGGCTGACCGTATGGAGCAATCTGTTCGGAAAGTCCTGCAAGCGACCGGGGTTCTGAATACATCATCAGAACAACTCGCAAACATTTCTGATCAGACCTCTAATCAAGCACAAGAAGTCAACGATGCCATCAACCAAGTAGCCACCGGTTCCCAAGAACAAGCGCAAAAAATTGACGAGACCAATCAATTCATCTACGAGGTATCCGAAGCCATCACTCACACAAAACGATCTACTGAAGAGATTGAAGTGAAGTTAGGGGAAGCCAGATCAGAAGGCAAAGAAGGCTTAAGGACTGTGGCAGATCTAGAGCATACCTCTAATGCTTTTATAGAACTTGCCTCTCATATGGCGAACGAAGTACAAACTGCTTCCAAGCAGTCCAAAGAAGTAAATAAAGTAGTGGCCACCATTGAGGATATAGCAGATAATACAGATCTCCTTGCATTGAATGCGGCCATTGAATCTGCCCGTGCAGGGGAAGCAGGCAAAGGATTTGCAGTTGTTGCAGATGAAGTGAGAAAATTAGCTGAACGTTCAAAAAATGAAGCGCGAAGCATTCAAAAAATGGTAGCAAACATGGCTCAGCAAATGTCTGCACTTTCAACAGAAGCAGAAAAATTCAACCATTACCAAACTTCCCAGGATGAAGCCGTCACTCACACAAAAGAAGCTTTCAACCGAATTGCCAACCATGTTCACTTTATGAATGAGCAAATCATACAAGTGAAAGATGCTGTACATGGCGTTGATAAAGTGAATGACGAGGTAAAAGAAAGGCTCCATAGTATCAGTGTCATATCAGAAGAAGCTGTAGCTACTGCAGAAGAAGTCGCCGCATCAAGTGAAAATCAGTTACTATCCATCGAACAAGTTCACGAGTCTGCTACTGGCCTCCAAGGGTTGTCCCAAGAGCTTTCGGCTGAAATCAGTCAATTTACGATTAAAGAACAAGCAGAAGATATAGGGAGTTTGGATGAGGATGAAGAAGAGTATGACAATGAAGAAACCCTACTGCATTCACTAATTGTTGAAGATAACCATTTACAAGAAGAGGATCAAGGTGAGTTTGATTCTGCTGATGAGCAATTGAAAATCGAAGAAACAACTAAAGAAGACAAGTTATCTTCCTGATACCTCCCCCCTCCTCATAGAGAGGCTGCTGAAAAACCCTCATCAATCTAGAGGAGCGGTTAATGTTTGTTGTTGCTTCTCACGAATCGCTTGTCGGTGGATGCTTGCCGCGGGCACGGCCTCAGCTAAACTTGGTCAAGAAGATCACTTTACCAAGTGGATCTTCGGCTCGCGCTGTTGCCGCAGGCGTCACCACCGAACGCTCATCGTGGAAGTAACGATGCCCATCTAAAAAGAGTGATGTTCTTTGATTTATAAAAGAACATCACTCTGAGTGTACAAGGGCCGGCGGCGATCTTCACCGTCAATATCAAACGAATACTAAAGCTCATAGATGAGTAAATGCTCGAATGTCTCGTCATAACAAAGAAGCCGAGTTGAACGATAAAACCGTCCTACTCGGCTTTTTTTCTTTGATGCATAACTCAGAAAGTTGCAGTTCTTCAGTAGCCTCCTCATAGAGAAGAGGGGATTTTTTATACGTTCTAAAAAAAATCATTTAATCATAGGAACCTGTCAATTCCCTTGCAACTGAAGAGTGGATGTCTGGACAGAAGACATTTTCTCTTTCATACTAAAATCAAAAGGATAATTCGGGAGGCGTTTTAATGGAATTAACTGTATACTTAGCGGGGCAGATTCACGATGATTGGCGGAACCAACTGAAGGAAAAAGCAGCAAAAAAAGACCTGCCGATCCACTTTGTAGGTCCACAAGTAAACCACGAGCTATCAGACGATATTGGAGAAAACATCCTCGGCCAGCAGCCTGATAAAGTGTATCGTGATGATGCCGCCTCAAGCATCAACAACTTCAGAACACAAGTCCTTCTGCATAAATCAGATGCAGTCATCGCTCTTTTTGGGGAATCCTATAAACAATGGAATACAGCAATGGATGCCAGTGCGGCCGTGCAACTTCACAAGCCACTGATTTTGGTAAGACCAAAAACCTTAGTACACCCGCTTAAAGAGTTATCAAACCAAGCGGATGTCACAGTCGAATCTATCGATCAGGCTGTAGAGGTGTTAGAGTACCTTTACACATAAATGTAAAAGCAAAAGGATGCTGCTAGCCAATTGACTAGAGCATCCTTTTTTTATTGGTCATACAACCATTGCCCTTTTAACAGCTTCACTACATGTGTGAACATTTCTTCACGATCTATGAAACCGTTCGTAAAAATACCGATGGCTCCTTCATTTTTTCTTACTTCAACTTTTTCAGCGAAAATGTCCATAACCTCGCCTAGTTCTTTCCCTTTTTCTAAGTCAGCTTTAATGTCATCCGGGAGTAGGATTCTTGCCCCGCTGGCAGTATAAACATTTTCCTTCGAATCCACTAAAGCTCCCCAATTACACAAATAAAGGTCATCTTCAATTTCCATGACTCCACCTTCAAGCCCTATTCCTAAATGAGTTTTATTATTCGAAGCACACTCACGAGCGCGATTGATCGCCCCTTCTAGTGTTTCATCGTCTGAGAAAGGTTGTGCAGCCACTTTTGATTCAACTTCAATTCCTACAACTTCCATTTCAGGGAATACGTGTTTGACAGAGGCGATTTTTGTAGGGTTTTTTGAACCCACATATATTTTCAATATACCATGCACCTTTCTCTTTCTGATATCTAGTTAGATTATTGAATCCAAGAAAGCTTCATCGACTGTATCCCAAATGAGAATGGATGACTTGTAAAAGGTAAACTGATAAGAGGTTCTCTTTTTAGAAAAAATGGTTTGCCTTCTTTTGGTTATATGATTTCCTATTCTAGCACAAAGTCACGCCTGCTGACATCAGCATACGTGACTTTGGTTGAATTAAACATTCTTATTAATTTGATCGATCGTATTCTGATCAGTTGTTTTCACAAGATGAATGAGCAGCTCTTTCGCTGCTGCGTAATCATCAACATGAATGATAGAAGAAGATGTATGAATATATCGTGAACTGATCCCTACGACAGCTGATGGCACACCATCATTCGCCATATGGACTCTTCCTGCATCTGTACCGCCCTGTGATACAAAATACTGGTATGGAATGTCATGTGTTTCCGCTGTATCTAAGATGAACTCTCTAATCCCGCGATGGGTGACCATAGAGCGATCAAGAATACGTAAAAGTGCTCCCTTCCCTAATTGTCCGAATTCTTTTTTGTCACCACTCATGTCATTAGCTGGTGAAGCATCGAGAGCATAAAAGATATCGGGGTTGATCATGTTTGCAGCTACTTGCGCACCACGCAGTCCTACCTCTTCTTGTACAGTAGCTCCTGAATACAGTTTATTCGGTGTGTCTATCCCTTCAAGCTCTTTCAATAGTTCGATGGCAAGACCACAACCATACCTGTTGTCCCAAGCTTTAGCTAAGATTTTCTTTTCATTAGCCATAGGTGTGAAAGGGCAAATCGGGACAATAGCCTGTCCTGGCTTAACACCAATCGCTTTGGCGTCTTCTTTGTCATCAGCCCCGATATCTATCAGCATATTTTTGATTTCCATCGGTTTCTTTCTTTGCTCTGGCGTCAAATTATGAGGTGGTATCGAACCGATGACACCCACGATAGGTCCTTTGTCTGTCATCACTTGTACACGCTGAGCAAGCATCACCTGGCTCCACCAGCCCCCCAACGTTTGAAAGCGGATCATTCCATTTTCGGTTATTTGAGTGACCATAAAGCCGACTTCATCCATATGACCTGCCGCCATGACTGTTGGCCCCTTACCATTTTTCATTCCGAAGACACCGCCTAAACGGTCTTGAACAATCTCATCAGAATACTTCTCCAGTTCATCTTTCATGAATTGACGAACCATATGCTCATTACCAGGAGCACCGGGGAGTTCCGTCAAGGTTTTGAAAAGACTTTGCGTTTCTTTATTCATATGTACATCTCCTTTTTGTCCATCTTTTATCATTTTAACGGAATTTTTAAAAGGTTTCTACAAATCTGCCACCCTAATATAGTTTTGATTTCCTTTTAACGGGAATATTTAGTATAATGTAAGATAGAAATTAGTTGTGAGGTGATTGTTTTATGAACTGGAAAAAAGTCGCACTAGCTGCTGGTGTAGGAGCATTAGCAGGCTATGTTGTCAAAGAACAGTTAAATAATGGTCAGGGAGTTACCCCTGAAAAAGCTTTGAAGATTGCAAAAGAAGCTTTTAAAAAGCAAGGACCGATCAGCGGATCTTGGATCTATATGAAGCCAGAAGAATTGAACAAGAATGGCATTAATTATGATGTTTACCGTGGAGGTATTTCTAAGAATCAGGACGGGGAAACGTCTCAATTTGAATTTTACATTGATACCGATACAGGTACAATTGTTGATGTAGCTGAAACAACGGCATAATAAGATATGAAAGCCCCCCAGTAAAAAAGCTGGGGGGCTTTCATCATTCTTCATAGATATGTTTATCTTGTTCTATCTTCTCTACAATTTCTCCTTGTTGGTCAAAACGCATTGCACGGTAAATAGCATCATGATAAAAAACGTACCAGGCATTTCTATTATAGCCATAGTTCATCCACTTTTGTTTTTCATGAACAGAAGTCACTGGAAAATCATCATATGCAAGGGCCCACAGGACATTTTGGTGCGCGTGGGTCGGCATAAGGTCTGCCATATGGATGAAAACATTCTCTTCATCCTCAAAAACAATAATAGAATGTCCATCACTATGACCACTTGTATGAATCATGCGGAGACCAGGTAAGATCTCTATTGAATCTTCAAATGTATGTACGAGCTCTTCCACCGGCTTCCAGTTTGCTTCCCAATAAGTATTTTTTGAACGCATATTGGGATTTTTCATTTCATTCCACTCAGTGGCATTCGTGTAAACCACCGCATTAGGAAAAGCAGCAACTAACTGATCGCCATCCCACTTCGTCAATCCGCAAGCATGATCAAAATGGAGGTGAGTCATAAGAACAAAATCGATGTCCTCACAAGTCAAGCCTAACTCTGTTAAACACTCCTCTACCTTTGACTCTTCGTATACACCGAAGTTCCGCTTCAGCTTCTCATTCATCTTTTGGTTACCTATCCCTGTATCGACAAGCAACCGCTTCCCATCAATTTCCAATAGTATCGGATCCGTTCTCAACTCAATTTGATTACGCTCATTCACAGGGTACTTCTTACTCCATAAAGGCTTAGGAACTACTCCGAACATCGCTCCTCCATCCATATGGGTAACTCCCCCCTCAAGCCAGGTCAATGAAGCTCGCCCGATTTTCATTTTTTTCAAACAATCATCCCCTCTATTATCAAAGATAGCTCTAGTTTAGCATAACAACTAGAGCTATTGTAAGCGGTATCACGTATTGAATCGAGCCTTACATTTATAGATCGGCTGACCTTTAGCAGAAAATTTCTCTTCATATTCAGTAGGAACATTCAATGGATCCTGATCTGCATGGAGATCGACGGAAACATCTTCAATCACCATTCCGTATTCAGAAAAGCTGACAAGAGAATACTCGAACAATCCTTTATTATCCGTTTTTAAAGTAACCTGCCCTCCAGGTTTTAAGACGCCCTCATACTGTTCAAGAAACGTATGATAAGTCAACCTCCGCTTTTCGTGCTTATTTTTCGGCCATGGATCAGAAAAATTCAAGTAGATGTGGTCAACTTCATTTTCGTCAAAGAGATCTCTCAAATCTCTTGCATTTTCGTTGACCATCCTGACATTTTCCGTGTCAGCCTGAAGCACTTTTTTTACAGCTCCAACAATCACACTTTTTACAAACTCAACACCGATAAAGTTATATTCTGGATGCTGACGGCCCATCCCGGCAATAAACTGCCCCTTACCGGATCCTATCTCCAAATGAAGAGGCTGTTCTGGCATTGGGAACAGCTCCTCCCACTTCCCATTCATTTCAAAGGGTTTCTGAACGACAACTTGATCATTCTCTCTTAAAAAATCATCTGCCCAAGGTTTATGTCTTAAACGCATTTATGGAATCCTCCTTCTTATCGTTAAAATCGTACCATGAAGCGGGATAAAATTAAAATTTTTTTAGAATCGCTTGAATGATGATGTATGTGCGTATAAAAAGGCTTATATTGGATGATGGAGGGGATAACTCTCCTACAATCGAGGACTTCATTGAAAAAGTCGTTTTATCCTCCAATAGCAGGGTTGGGTTGTAAGCGCTTCCTCGTTTATGATTAATATCGTGTTACAAAATAAATAACAGGAGTGATTAATTAACATATGAAACTTTTGACTAAATCAATTGAAATGACAATTTTAGCCGGATTTTCTGTACTATTTGCAGGATACGCTTTATTCATATATCCATTTGAAAAACTAAACGAAAAAATGAGTCCAGAAGTTAAAGAGAAAAAACTTAAATATACACCAACGATCGAAAAAACCGTTGCCTAAGCAGCGGTTTTTTTGCACTGCAATATTTTCAGTCGTCCACAACTTAGTAGAAGATTGTCTGAAATTGATAAAAGGAGCAAGTGGAATTTTGGCTTGAAATTCCACTTGCTCCTTTTTTATAAGGGCAGTAATTATTTTATGATATCATGTCTTTTCATAATCGTTTTCAATTTTTCTGTCCGGATGGTCGCTTCGTCATATTCGCCTCTCATCTGATGCCATTGAATAAAGGAAAGTGCCTGGGAAACGGAATACCACTTCATACGCTCATGCATAGGAGAATCAGGTACAACACCGTATTCTTGCAACCAATTCTTCCAATAGTCCGCTGGGATGTATGTATAAAGCAGCATTCCAAGGTCAAGCGCAGGATCAGCTACCATTGCATTATCCCAATCGATTAAATAAAGTCGATCATCAGCGGACAACAGCCAGTTGTTATGATTTGTATCACAATGGCAAACGACATGAACATCGTGGTGAACATCATGGACATTTTTTTCCAGATACTTAATGGCTTGATGAATTTCAATTCTAGGATCAAGTCGATCAAGGACTTTTTGATTTTCTTTTAAATCTCTCAATATCTCATCAGGTGTCAATGGATGCTTACCGAGGCGCATCAACATATCTAAAAGTTCAGAAGAATGATGGATTTTACTTAACAATGCAGCTACGCGCGGGTGTTTCATTTCCTCGGTTTTCAGTTCGCGTCCTTCTAACCATTCTTGTGCTGTAATCACATCACCATTTTCCAGCCGTTTGGTCCAAACAAGCTTGGGTACAATCCCTTCAGCAGATAAGACAGCAAGAAAAGGAGAAGAATTGCGTTTAAGAAATAAACGTTTTCCTTCTGTCTGCGCATAATAGGCTTCTCCTGTTGAACCGCCTGCTGGTGTTATCGTCCAATTACTACCAAGTATATGTTCCAACCAATTCACCTTCAATTCCTCAAATCCTCTTGTTATTGAATCACGTCGTTGTTTGCTATATAAGTATAGCGTACTTTAGTACTGATCCAAAATAATATAAAACGATCCAAACAGGTCACCTTAAATTAGATTAACTCATTAGTCTCTCAACTTTCAAGAGTTATCTATCAATCCTTGAAGATTGTTGCTTTTGTAGAGGCTTTCTTCACATGACACTCGCAGCAACGCCCTCCTTGCCCATCTACTTGAAAAGGGACCATCTCTTTCGAGCGAAATATTACAGAATGAGCTTTGATTTCTTCCACTTCCCTGATCTGGGTATGTTTCCCTATAAATACACTTAAAAATAAAGCCAACAATTTTTTCTTTGATATCTGCCTAACGATCATTACTTGTAGATTTGAACTTTGCAGGCTTGCTTTTGGAGCTATTCTCATCCCTCCACCATAATACGGGTGATTGGAGATGGTCACCATCATCCCTTCAGTTACTGGATGGGTATGTCCGTCAATTTCGAGCTCAAAGTGGATAGGCTTCATGTTTTTTATTGCTCGGAGCAGAGCGATTGGGTAAGTGAAATTTGAAAGGTGAAACTTGCGAATCCAATGACGGTGATTTGATTCATTCACTAAAGTTACTATATGCCCATCAAGCCCGAAGCCAATACTATTAAGAAATGTTCGTTTTCCGTATTTGTATCTTTGGTGTAATACATAGGAACCTAAATATACACGATAATTCAATGGATGACTAATAATTTTCCTGAAGAGTTTTACGCCTCTGGTTTTCAAACCAATTCCACGTCCAAAATCATTTCCAGACCCCGCGGGTAAAAAAGTAACAGGGACATCTGGATATTGTTTCATTCCATTGATCACTTCATGCAGCGTTCCATCCCCTCCAATAACTATAACCGAAGAAAGGTTTTCGTGATGTATTTCGGCCACTTGTTCTGCAATTTTCTCTGCATGTCCCGGTCCTTCTGTGAAAAATGTACGGCAATTGGCTTTTTTATAAAGAGGATCTTTTTGAATTTTCCTGAACAGTCTTATCGATCTTCCATGCCCGGCTTCGGGATTTACGATTACGATATACATAAGACATTTCTCCTACATTCAAATCAAATCATTATACAAACATGTTATTATTTTATTATACTAATAGGGACAAAGGCACATTTGGCTAGACCAACCTCGACATGATTAAAGTAAACCTTTGAAGTTGTTCTTGCCACAACTTTGGAGCGCAAGATAATACAGACTGGAATTTGATAATTTACTAGATGGTTAAAAAAGAAGGAGGAATTCACCTTGGCTAAAGACTGTCAGTATTGTGGGACATCCATATTCATTCCTGAGAGTGGCGCAATCGTGTTCAACCCTGAACACATAATAGAAGTGGTGAAACAATTTCCACTCCCACTCGCTCATGAAAGTGAAGAGGCTTATGTATTTCACTACCATTCCCAAGCAGAATTAAAAGCTTCAATCGAGGTACTATTTAAAACAAGTACACCTGATTACTGGGCGCACATCCTGAATACAAAAACCTCACAATCACTTCCGATTTCCATTCAACATCTATACGAGAGAATTAGCAAGCCTGAATTAGCTGCAATCATCCATGACGGGGATTTTAATGCTCACTTACAACCGATCGTGGATATGAAAGAAAACCGTATATTCGGTTATGAGTCTTTACTTAGG
This sequence comes from Halobacillus litoralis, assembly GCF_004101865.1. Lineage (NCBI taxonomy): Bacteria > Bacillati > Bacillota > Bacilli > Caryophanales > Bacillaceae > Halobacillus > Halobacillus litoralis. The sequence continues at coordinate 3,510,524 of NZ_CP026118.1, read as the reverse complement.
ACTGAAAATCAAATCCCAGGGCAGAAGATTTTCATAAACTTTTTACCTTCCACTATTTATGTACCAGAGTTCTGTCTGCAGCACACATTTCAAATCGTTGAAGAGTTCAATATCGATCCATCTGACCTTGTTTTCGAAGTCGTCGAAACAGAAAAAATCAAAGATGTCGATCACATGAAATCTATTTTAGATACATACAAGTCCTCAGGAATGAAAGTAGCCCTTGATGATGTCGGGGCAGGATACAGTACTCTTGAGATGTTAAATTTGCTTCAACCTGATTTTTTGAAAATCGACCGCTCCTATATACAGAATTGTCATACCAGTCCTGAAAAACAGGCTTTTTTGTATAAAGTAATGGATCGTGCTAAACACATAGGGATAAAAGTTCTAGCAGAAGGTATTGAAACCAGGGATGAGTGGAACTGGTTGCATGCATTAGGAGTTAATTATGGTCAAGGCTACTTTATCGGCTGCCCAGAAGCCGTCCCTGAAAAAGAACTCATTCTTCCATGAGACTCTCCTCATAGTCCCACTCCGGCCTTCTGACAGAGGTGGTTCTACTATGCTTTAGTAAAGCTTCAGCCACTTTCAATTGATCATGTTTAAGAGGAGATTTCATTTGTCTTTTCTCTTTAAACCAATCATTATATTTTTCTTTACCAATGTAGACGGTTTGATAAGGTTCCTGGCCCTCCATGAAAGTAAGGTCAGGAGCCAATACTACTTTACGGAATGGAAAATCCAGATCATACTTTCTTAGAACACTTTTCACGAATGTTTCTGATCTTCTTAAAGGGATCAAAGGGTTCATCCGTCTGTGAGGAACTCCGTTTTCTTCTATGTACCAGCTCTTCTCTGAACTTGGGTGTACAAGCTCGCCATGAGGATCAGTTAAATAAGTGATAATTTCAATACCAAAAGGACCAATCATTATATGTTCAAGCTCCATATGGGCTTTTTTCATTTCTACGATAGGCTTGTACATAAGCAAGTAGGTATCTGGAAATCGCTGCAGAAAATATTTCAAAACTGATTCTTCATAATATGCAGGGGCCAGAAAAGATTTATCCTGCAGCGTTGTAGAGGCCCATTTCAATTGGAATGGGATCAGTCCATCTAAGAAAAATTGTTTTAATTCCTTCAGTGTTTGAGGAATATAAGGAGAAGCTTTTTCATTGGATTCTTCTGCTTCCTCTACTTTCAATCTTTGTAATAGCTTATTCCACTTCGTAGGCTTTTCTGTTTTTTCCTCTTCAGTAGATTCCACATGCAAAAGACCACGTTCAAACCGGCCTCGCATTTTCTCCCAATTTTCACTCTTCAAACGCATGTATTTAGGGGGATATTGAAAAATGTTCCTTTCATATCTGGAGACATAATCTTGTAATTTTATCAGTTGTGCCATACTTACTCCTTTTCCCTCAATTTTATATCAGCTATTTTTTCGTACCTGGGAGTTTTTTTGGGGTGAATTTTAAATATAGAAAAACTTCCAACATTCATATCATGCTGATTTAGAAACGGAGTGCTTTCCTCTGAGCATACTAACGGTGACTTCCCTTCAGGTTGCTGTTTAGCCAAAGTTACATGTGGGTGATAGGCCCTCTTTTCTTCTTGGAATCCTAAAGAGCATCCGATTTTTTCTACTTTTTCTTTAATATCAAATAACGGCAGGACTTTTTCGATATTGGCATGAAATACTCTCGGCGTGTTTTCATCACCGAAGGAACCAGCTGGACCCACCTTCAATGAAAAATCAAGTGGCCATTCCTCACATCGAAGCAGTCTTATATACTCTCTTATTACTTCATCGGAGCATCCACCTAAAAACTTTAACGTAATATGAAAGTCTTCAGGGTGCGGCCAGACTTTATAACTCATATGCTCTTTTAAATTGGACTGCCAAAGAATAAGCACTTCTTGAATACTAGGAGTCACTTTCGTTCCAATAAAGTAATGATTACTCATGTACAATACTCCTTTATACGAGATTCAGACCATCACCCAACTGCTTCACTTGTACAAGTCTAATTAGGTACTCTATTTTGTCAATTCATAGATGCAGGTCGCGTATATCTCAATGGCTCGTACCATATCATCCAGGAAGACATGTTCATCCTTCTGGTGAGCTGTATCGGGGCTGTCAGCAAATAACGCACCATAGGCTACCCCTGCATCAAGAGCACGTGCGTATGTCGCCCCACCGATTGTATGGGCAGATAACCTCTCGCCTGTCACACTGTTATATACATCTAACAATGTTTCCACAAAAGGATGGCCTTTATCAAGGTGAATAGATGGGAGGTGATCATAGACTTTTAAGGTGCCATTCATTTTGGAGACCACTCTTTCCAAGCATTCAAGTACTGTTTCATATTCAACCGTAACAGGATATCTTAAATTAAAGCCGACTTTGCAGGTGCCCTCATGGAATTCTATGGATCCTAAATTTGAAGTCAAAGGTCCGGAAACCTTATCTGATCGTTTAATATCCAAGCCTTCTCCATCGGTCATAAGAAATGCCTTATGAATTTTGCGAATGACACCTTTCTGGGTACTGGACAACGGCAATTCAAGGAGAAAGCCTAATAATCCAGTGATAGCATTTTGCCCTTCTTCTGGTTTACTCGCATGAACGGCCTTTCCTTTAACTTTAACTATACCCCTTCCATCTTTCACTTCCAGCAATGCCTCTATATTTTCTTTCTCCTTATACTCTTTTAATTTTTTCTTCAAATTATTATCTGCCGTCTTCAGGACCGCTGTTGCCTCCTCAGGCACCATATTGAGACGGTCTCCCCCTGCCAGTTGAAGGATTTCTATCGTTCCATCTTTCCTATCCTCCATCTCAAAAGTAATAAAGCAATCTAGTAACCCCTTCTCTGCGTGAATAACTGGGAATGAAGCATCCGGAGTAAAGCCCACTGCAGGCATCTCTTCCTCTTTGAAATAGTACTCGATACCTTTCCAATCCCTTTCCTCATCAGTCCCCAATATCAACCGGACCCTCTTTTTCGGGTGAAATCCCTGGTCTTTCAATAATTTCATAGCTATATAAGCAGCCATTACCGGTCCTTTATCATCCTGTGCTCCTCTTGCATATAACTTATTATCTTTGACGACAGGCTCAAACGGATTTGAAGACCATCCTTCCCCTGCAGGTACGACATCCAAATGACCTAAGATTCCAATAAGGTCTTCTCCTTCACCAAATTCAATATGTCCTCCATGTCCATCGACATTTTTCGTAACAAACCCGTCATCTTCAGCGATAGATAACGCCTTATCCAAAACATCGTCTATGGCTTTTCCATAAGGATATCGATCACTCTCTTCAAAAACACTAGGAATTTTCAATAATTCAAAAGCTTTTTTTATATATTCTTCTTTGTAATCGTTGCTTAACGTATTGAAATTCATTGATGCTCTCCTTTATTTAAGATTTCTTCATATGTAGAATGATTACAAACTACATAGAGCTCTGCATCAACAGGAATCTTTTCATCCAGCTTACGGTTGATCGCTAAATCATTACGGTCAGCAATCAATGTTGCCCCTTCATTCAATAATTCTTGAAAGGCGTCGCGATATTGTATCCAGTGGGACCTTAAGGGAATGTAAAAGAGGTCCTCTCCAACTGAACGTTTAAGTAATTGACTGTAAATACCCGATACGCCTTTACGGAAAGCTGAACGTACAGCTAATGAAGAAATTGTTTCATTGGATACAATGAATTCATCGATCTTAGCATGCTTGAAATTTTTGATGTGTTTTTCTTCCATCACTTCGACTATGGTATGAATACCCGGGGCTATGGATTCAATTGATGAAGCAATCAGTAAAGTTTTGCCATCGGCCATCTGGTCATTGTCCATTCGATCATCAGCGAAGATAAGGACAGCTCGTGCTTGAGTTACATTCGCTTTCTCTAAAGTTTGTAAATCAGAACCATCTCCTTTTATGTAATGAATATTTTCAGTCAAAATTGGTGCTTCTTTCAATTGATCGATAATGACGATTTCACAATCTTTATTCGTCTCCATCATTTCCTTTACAGCGTAAAAAGCTTTTTGCGACCAGCCTATGATGACGAAATGCCCGCTATCTTTATACACAATATCACCTTCCAGTCGTTTTTTTCTGAACATAGCTAATCCATCAATGATTTTTCCGATTACGACACCAATAAGTCCAATGCCTAATACATACAATATTATAGCTATGGAACGACCCGCCACAGATACGGGATAATAATCTCCATACCCTACAGTCGTGACCGTAGTCATCACCCACCAAAATCCATCGAATAATGTCGGGAATGTATCGTTTTCCACAATGACGATTAAAATAGTGGATAACAAGATAAGAAGGGCACTTGTAACAAATAAAACATAGTTGTTAACTTTCACCATTTTCAAGAAAAACCTTCTTAATATTAACAAAGGGGAGGCCTCCGATCTTTAATATATTGTAAATTAGGTGAATTATCTGTAAATTTCGTGGTTTATAGTAGCACGTCCTTCAACATTGTTGTAGAATAAAAGCAACTTCAGAGTTTATTGCGTAAAACACGTTCCATACAATGACGATTAAGGAGTGGTTTTTTGAATCATCCATCATCACGTATGCTCAACAGAATCAAGGCTGTATACCTCTATATCAGAGATCGAGGGACAGTTTCGACCAACGAGTTAGCAGATGAGTTCGGCATTACCGATCGAACTATGCAAAGAGACCTGAGTATTCTGGAGTACAACGGGCTAGTGGCAAGTCCGAATCGTGGAAAGTGGACGATCACTGAAAAGAAAGTCAAGATCTCATAATACATGGAAAAGATATATAGATGACACCCGGAAAACCTTTTCCGGGTGTTCTTTTCATCCACTTATTTATCACTCCAAATTTGTTATACCTTTCAAGTACCCTATCTCTTCCTCTGTAAGCTCCCGATACTCCCCGAGATCCAGCTCTTCATCAAGTTCTAGTTTGCCGACTTTCGTCCTTTTCAAATAAGTGACTGTTTTATCTACGGCTTCGAACATCCGCTTCACTTGGTGGAATTTCCCTTCAGTAATCGTTAATTCAATTTCAGACACCTCATCAGACAATAGAATTTCAAGGTGGCCTGGTTTCGTTTGATACCCATCATCTAAAGTGACACCTGCAGCGAATTTTTCAACATCTTCCGCTGTAACTTTTCCCTCGATTAAAGCAAAGTAAGTCTTACCGACATCTTTTTTTGGAGAAGTAAGGCGATGGTTCAGTTGTCCATCATTCGTAATTAAAAGTAAACCTTCCGTATCCTTGTCAAGACGCCCGACGGGGAAAGGGTCAAATACTTGGTCTTCAGGCTGGAGAATATCGATGACGGTTGTTTCATGAGCATCTTCTGTCGCTGATATTAAGTCGCCTGGTTTATTCAGCATCAAATAGATATACTCTCTATATTCCACTTCTTCTCCCATCACAGTCACTTGATCATTTTCGGGGTTCACATGAGCTTTGGCACTTTTTTCGGGCTGTCCGTTCACACGGACATTCCCACCCTTTAACAGGCCCTTCACTTCTTTTCTTGTGCCATAACCCATATTGGCTAACATCTTATCTATTCTCAATTGAGGGATGCCTCCTTATCTACGTTTCAGAAATTTATCAAGTACTCTTACTCGGCCGCCTAAAATGTGTTCCAATAAGGTGGTCTGATAAGTGAGCCACATATAAACAAGCCCACCTATACCTATACTGAACACTAGTACGACCAAAGCATCTATCCTGTTGGCTGCTGGCTCAAGGAATAAGCCGAATATCCATTTTACAAGGATGACAGTGATTGCCATTATTGTAGTCAAAATTAGAACGAGCAAAGTTCGTTTGAACAATGGTTTGTAGTCGAACTCAATGGATGTGAAGATTCTCCAGAAGTTCAAGATTACAGCTGCAGCTACACCAATCCCAGTAGCGATGATGGCCCCTTTTGCCCCAAACATTTGAATCAACCACCAGTTCAGGGTTATCTTTAAGATGATTCCAGTACCTAGGCTTACCACTGCAAAATTTTGCTTGTTGATTCCTTGCAAAATCGAAGATGTTACAGTATATAATGCAAGGAATAAGCCGACTGGCGCGTACCAGCGCAGGAGATTTCCCCGGTAAGTGACCTCATCTACTCCATAAAAGGTCGCATACGCCTCTATCGCTACGACAGAAAGCCCCACAACAGCTGGGATAATCAACAAGGCCACGATTTGTAAGGCCTGGTTAATTTGATGATTCAGGCGGTTCATTTCATTTTTTGTAAAGGACTGCGTGATAGCTGGGAGCAATGCTAAGGATAACCCTAGCCCCAAAGTGACAGGTATCATAATAAGCTTGTGGCTCAAGAAATTAATGATTGAAAAAGCATTGTTATAATCAAGTCCTGACGCCTTGATGGCTTTTTCTAATGTGAACTGATCGACAAGTTGGTAAAGGGGTGTTGCAATCCCCACCAGAATAAATGGACCGGCATACGTAAATAGCTCTTTAAACATGTCTTTATTGGATAAACCATAAGTGTATTCCTGGGCATGTAATTGTTGATCCAAAAATGGTTTGCGTTTTTTCCAGTAAACATATAGAACAATACATGAAGCAATTCCGCCAATAAAAGCAGCGAAGGTCGCAAAACCGATTGCTTTTGGAATGGGTCCTTGTAATACTTGTACAATAACGAATACTGACACGAGCAGAAATACAATTCTCACGATTTGCTCGACAACTTGGGAGACAGCTGTGGGTGCCATTGATTCATTACCCTGGAAGAAACCTCTTGTTATACTCATAGGAGGTATGACAAGTAAGGCGAAACTGACCATCTGTATGACCATCGTGGCTTGACTCAACCGCTCAGATTCATCGCCGACCGTCAATAAAGCGACCTGTTCCGCTGAGAAGAACAACATTAAGAAGGCCAGCACACCAGTGATAGACATCAAAGTCATCCCGGCCTTCAGCATCCTGCGTCCTGTTTCATAATCCCCTAGCGAATTATATTTCGATACAAATTTAGAAACTGCAACAGGCACTCCCATACTTGATAGACTAAGAAGTATACTATAAGGGACATAAGCAATGGAAAACAAATCTGTTCCTTCCGTACCTACCATATTTTCAAACGGAACCGTATAAATCATTCCTAAAAATTTTGATAAGAATGTTCCTGCTGTCAATAAAATGGTACCTTTAAGAATCTTCGACATAATTAGCTTTTCACCTTCAATTTTATTGTAGAATCGACCTCATCTATTTTATCATAGATAAAGGATGAACAAGGAACGAATGACCTGTAGAAAGGAAGACAATCATGACTTATCAAGTAACTGTCATCGGTGGCGGCCCGTCAGGACTGATGGCGGCAATAGCTGCTGCAGAACAAGGTGCCCGCACACTATTAATCGACAAAGGAAAAAAATTAGGTACGAAGTTAACCATTTCAGGAGGAGGACGGTGTAATGTTACCAACCGCCTACCGGAAGAAGAGGTAATCAAACACATTCCGGGAAACGGAAAGTTTTTATTCAGTCCTTTCTCCGTATTTAATAATTATGATATTATCGATTTCTTTGAAAATCTGGGTGTTGCCTTGAAAGAGGAAGACCATGGCCGTATGTTCCCTGTAAGCAACAAAGCAAAAGATGTTGTGCAAGCACTTTTGAAACGAATGGATGAATTGAATATAGAGGTTCGTAAAGAGACTCCGGTCGAAGCTATTCACTATGGGGAAGGCAAAGACCAGCACCAAATCATCCTAAGATCCCAAGAGAAACTTTATACTCAGTCCATAGTATTAGCTGTAGGAGGAAAAGCAGTCCCCCATACCGGATCCACAGGGGATGGTTATGCTTGGGCGAAGAAAGCCGGCCACACGATTACAAAACTGTTTCCGACGGAAGTACCCCTCTTGTCGAAAGAAGCTGTAATTAAAGAAAAGACACTGCAAGGCTTGTCTTTACGGGATGTCGATGTCTCTGTACTTAACCAAAAGGAAAAGCGGATTGTCACTCATAGAATGGACATGTTGTTTACTCACTTCGGCTTATCCGGACCCGCTATCCTTCGGTGTTCCCAGTATGCCGTCAAAGAATTCATGAAGGGTCACTGCCCAGTCACAATTGAAATTGACGCATTACCGGACGAGAAAGAGGGATCCCTGTTCCAAAGATTTCAACAGGATACAAAGGATCAACCAAAAAAAGCATTTCGCAATGTAACCAAAGGAATCGTTCCGGAAAGATTTCTCGATTATATTTTAGAACAAGCTGGTATAAGTAACGAAGAAAAAGCCGCTAATATCTCAAATCAACAATTACGTAAGTTCACGCACTTAATAAAAAAATTTCAAGTGAAGGTACATGATTCACAACCAATTGAAAAGGCATTTGTCACAGGAGGCGGTGTATCGATCAAAGAAATTGTGCCAAATACAATGCAATCAAAGTTGATGCATGGTTTATATTTTTGCGGAGAAATCTTAGATATTCATGGTTATACGGGAGGTTATAACATTACTTCTGCCATGGTAACAGGAAGAGTTGCCGGCATGCATGCGGCCTGGGAATCCCTGGGATGAAATATCAAAACCCTTATTATGAAGGTCAACGAAAGGTGTGTCGTGGTCCTTTGGTTATTTTTCATAGAATAGACTTGATTACCCCTGCCGAGCTTAAGCAAGCCCTTTTTCGTAACAAATGAACTGGAGTGATAGGTACTGTAGCCAAACTTGATATATGCAGGGATATCTTCCCAAGCTTAAATTTTATAATTTATTAGACGAAAAAATCGAGAAGAGGCTCAGCCCTTTCTCGATTTTCTTTGCTGATATTCTTTTCCCCGTCCTAATTCACAGTTGATTAATTGCTGCATCTCTTCACGATCCCCTTTGGAAATGACAGGATCGGATTCGCTCCAGTCGACCATGTACACGATATAATAACTGCGAATACGCCTAAAATAAACAGTGGAAAAAGGGAATTTATCAAAGTAGCCCCGGACCATCTTCTTACGTGAGTAACTCCATCTCATTAGTTGAATAAAAAAACCTCCGAACATACATTCTCACCAATAGTATATCGAAGGATCACGTTTTGCTCAAGCATATTACCATATGAAAACTAATCCCATATAAGCAAATAACAGACTACTAATCAAATATAGATAGCCATACACCTTAAGCCTTTGGAAGTGGTTTGTCACCCCCATTATCCCAACTAATGCTAACCAGATGATAATACCTACATAAAGTATGTGTTGTAGCGGGGTAATGCTTTCTCTTAAAGATACTAAATAGAAAGCAATAGGAATCAAAAATAGCATCATAGCATACTTCCAATTTAAATAGGTATTCCTTTTTCTCTCTAGCTGTGCCATCATCAACACCCTTTCAAAGTTAGATTAATACCTTACAAATAGGTTTTGTGATGCTAACGATTTAACCTTAACAAATCGCTTAATAACCATGTTTATATTTTGAAATATTATTAAACAGCAGCTAACAAAAACTTTTTGTACCTTCCATTGGAAAAAATGCGATATGTAACATCAATATGCCTTTTCTATCAAAACTCCTGGATACCGAAGAGCAAGCAAACAACTTTTTCGTAAGCGTCTATTTCTTCATAGGAAGCAATGAAAAATAAACCCTTCAGAATGTTTCTGAAGGGTTTATTACTGACGTGGCGGCGTCCTACTCTCACGGGGATCGACCCGACTACCATCGGCGCTGAAGAGCTTAACTGCTGTGTTCGGCATGGGAACAGGTGTGACCTCTTCGCCTTCACCACCACATCAATATAAAGTTTGAGGTGAACCCTCAAAACTGGATAAGGAAACATCATCGTCGAACGGTCCATCGACTTTTCACGAACGAAATCTCTATAGATAAGTCATCGATCCATTAGTATCCGTCAGCTCCACGTGTCACCACGCTTCCACCTCGGACCTATCAACCTCATCGTCTCTGAGGGATCTTATTTGCTTAAAGCAAAGGGAAATCTCATCTCAAGGTGGGCTTCATGCTTAGATGCTTTCAGCACTTATCCCGACCACACGTAGCTACCCAGCGATGCTCCTGGCGGAACAACTGGTACACCAGCGGTGTGTCCATCCCGGTCCTCTCGTACTAAGGACAGCTCCTTTCAAATTTCCAACGCCCACGACGGATAGGGACCGAACTGTCTCACGACGTTCTGAACCCAGCTCGCGTACCGCTTTAATGGGCGAACAGCCCAACCCTTGGGACCGACTACAGCCCCAGGATGCGATGAGCCGACATCGAGGTGCCAAACCTCCCCGTCGATGTGGACTCTTGGGGGAGATAAGCCTGTTATCCCCGGGGTAGCTTTTATCCGTTGAGCGACGGCCCTTCCATGCGGTACCGCCGGATCACTAAGCCCGACTTTCGTCCCTGCTCGACTTGTAGGTCTCGCAGTCAAGCTCCCTTGTGCCTTTACACTCTGCGAATGATTTCCAACCATTCTGAGGGAACCTTTGGGCGCCTCCGTTACTCTTTGGGAGGCGACCGCCCCAGTCAAACTGCCCACCTGACACTGTCTCCGGACCGGATCACGGTCCTGGGTTAGAATGTCCGTACAGCCAGGGTAGTATCCCACCAGCGCCTCCACCGAAGCTAGCGCTCCGGCTTCCAAGGCTCCTACCTATCCTGTACAAGCTGTACCAACATTCAATATCAGGCTACAGTAAAGCTCCACGGGGTCTTTCCGTCCTGTCGCGGGTAATGTGCATCTTCACACATAGTATAATTTCACCGGGTCTCTCGTTGAGACAGTGCCCAAGTCGTTGCACCTTTCGTGCGGGTCGGAACTTACCCGACAAGGAATTTCGCTACCTTAGGACCGTTATAGTTACGGCCGCCGTTTACTGGGGCTTCGGTTCAACGCTTCGCATACGCTAACGCATCCCCTTAACCTTCCAGCACCGGGCAGGTGTCAGCCCCTATACTTCGCCTTACGGCTTCGCAGAGACCTGTGTTTTTGGTAAACAGTCGCTTGGGCCTTTTCACTGCGGCTCCTCGGCAGAGGAGCACCCCTTCTCCCGAAGTTACGGGGTCATTTTGCCGAGTTCCTTAACGAGAGTTCTCCCGCTCACCTTAGGATCCTCTCCTCGCCTACCTGTGTCGGTTTGCGGTACGGGCACCTCTTTCCTCACTAGAGGATTTTCTTGGCAGTGTGAACTCAGGAGCTTCGGTACTAAATTTCCCTCCCCATCACAGCTTGACGTTGCCGGACGGATTTGCCTATCCGACCGTCTCACTGCTTGGACGCGCTCATCCAATGGCGCGCTCTCCTTATCCTCCTGCGTCCCCCCGTCGTTCAAACGGAAAGGAGGTGGTACAGGAATATCAACCTGTTGTCCATCGCCTACGCCTTTCGGCCTCGGCTTAGGTCCCGACTAACCCTGAGAGGACGAGCCTTCCTCAGGAAACCTTAGGCATTCGGTGAAAGAGATTCTCACTCTTTTTTCGCTACTCATACCGGCATTCTCACTTCTAAGCGCTCCACCAGTCCTTACGGTCTGACTTCACGGCCCTTAGAACGCTCTCCTACCACTGATCGTAAGATCAATCCGCAGCTTCGGTGGTGTGTTTAGCCCCGGTACATTTTCGGCGCAGAGTCACTCGACCAGTGAGCTATTACGCACTCTTTCAATGATGGCTGCTTCTAAGCCAACATCCTGGTTGTCTAAGCAACTCCACATCCTTTTCCACTTAACACACACTTTGGGACCTTAGCTGGCGGTCTGGGCTGTTTCCCTCTCGACCATGAACCTTATCACCCACGGTCTGACTCCCAGAACAAAGTCGTTGGCATTCGGAGTTTGACTGAATTCGGTAACCCGATAGGGGCCCCTCGTCCAATCAGTGCTCTACCTCCAAGACTTTCTATTCTGAGGCTAGCCCTAAAGCTATTTCGGAGAGAACCAGCTATCTCCGTGTTCGATTGGCATTTCACCCCTACCCACACCTCATCCCCGTAATTTTCAACTTACGTGGGTTCGGGCCTCCAGTCAGTGTTACCTGACCTTCACCCTGGACATGGGTAGATCACACGGTTTCGGGTCTACGACCGCATACTCACTCGCCCTATTCAGACTCGCTTTCGCTGCGGCTCCGCTTCTGCTGCTTAACCTCGCATACGGTCGTAACTCGCCGGTTCATTCTACAAAAGGCACGCCGTCACCCATTAACGGACTCCGACTACTTGTAGGCACACGGTTTCAGGTTCTCTTTCACTCCCCTTCCGGGGTGCTTTTCACCTTTCCCTCACGGTACTGGTTCACTATCGGTTACTAGGAAGTATTTAGCCTTGGGAGATGGTCCTCCCGGATTCCGACGGAATTTCTCGTGTTCCGCCGTACTCAGGATCCACTCCGGAGGGAGAAAGATTTCGACTACAGGGCTGTTACCTGCTCTGGCTGGCCTTTCCAGGCCGATTCGTCTATCTTCCTCCTTGGTAACTCCGATGGAGTGTCCTACAACCCCAGAAAGCAAGCTTTCTGGTTTGGGCTGATTCCGTTTCGCTCGCCGCTACTCGGGAAATCGCATTTGCTTTCTCTTCCTCCGGGTACTTAGATGTTTCAGTTCCCCGGGTGTGCCTTCCTATACCTATGTATTCAGTATAGGATACTGTTCCATTACGAACAGTGGGTTTCCCCATTCGGAAATCTCCGGGTCAAAGCCTACTTACGGCTCGCCGGAGCATATCGGTGTTAGTCCCGTCCTTCATCGACTCCTAGTACCAAGGCATCCACCGTGCGCCCTTATTCACTTAACTATCTTCGTGAAAAGACGTTGATTACAATTTCGATGTTTGATGTCTTGTCATCACTAGCGTCATCGTTAGATGACTACTATTGATTCCTTATCCAGTTTTCAAGGTTCACAGATTGAAAGATCGTTTGATCTCTCAAAACTGAACAACCAACCAAGTACGCTTCCGTTCTAAATCCTTAGAAAGGAGGTGATCCAGCCGCACCTTCCGATACGGCTACCTTGTTACGACTTCACCCCAATCATTGGCCCCACCTTCGGCGGCTGGCTCCAAAAAGGTTACCTCACCGACTTCGGGTGTTGCCAACTCTCGTGGTGTGACGGGCGGTGTGTACAAGGCCCGGGAACGTATTCACCGCGGCATGCTGATCCGCGATTACTAGCGATTCCGGCTTCATGTAGGCGAGTTGCAGCCTACAATCCGAACTGAGAATGGTTTTATGGGATTTGCTACACCTCGCGGCTTCGCTGCCCTTTGTACCATCCATTGTAGCACGTGTGTAGCCCAGGTCATAAGGGGCATGATGATTTGACGTCATCCCCGCCTTCCTCCGGTTTGTCACCGGCAGTCACCTTAGAGTGCCCAACTGAATGCTGGCAACTAAGATTAGGGGTTGCGCTCGTTGCGGGACTTAACCCAACATCTCACGACACGAGCTGACGACAACCATGCACCACCTGTCACTTGGTCCCCGAAGGGAAAACCCTATCTCTAGGGTGGTCCAAGGATGTCAAGACCTGGTAAGGTTCTTCGCGTTGCTTCGAATTAAACCACATGCTCCACCGCTTGTGCGGGCCCCCGTCAATTCCTTTGAGTTTCAGCCTTGCGGCCGTACTCCCCAGGCGGAGTGCTTAATGCGTTAACTTCAGCACTAAGGGGTGGAAGCCCCCTAACACCTAGCACTCATCGTTTACGGCGTGGACTACCAGGGTATCTAATCCTGTTTGCTACCCACGCTTTCGCACCTCAGCGTCAGAAACAGACCAGAGAGTCGCCTTCGCCACTGGTGTTCCTCCACATATCTACGCATTTCACCGCTACACGTGGAATTCCACTCTCCTCTTCTGTCCTCAAGTTCCCCAGTTTCCAATGACCCTCCACGGTTGAGCCGTGGGCTTTCACATCAGACTTAAGGAACCGCCTGCGCGCGCTTTACGCCCAATAATTCCGGACAACGCTTGCCCCCTACGTATTACCGCGGCTGCTGGCACGTAGTTAGCCGGGGCTTCCTCGTTAGGTACCGTCAAGGTGCCGCTCTATTCGCACGGCACTTGTTCTTCCCTAACAACAGAACTTTACGATCCGAAGACCTTCATCGTTCACGCGGCGTTGCTCCGTCAGACTTTCGTCCATTGCGGAAGATTCCCTACTGCTGCCTCCCGTAGGAGTCTGGGCCGTGTCTCAGTCCCAGTGTGGCCGATCACCCTCTCAGGTCGGCTACGCATCGTTGCCTTGGTGAGCCGTTACCTCACCAACTAGCTAATGCGCCGCGGGCCCATCTGTAAGTGATAGCCAGAGGCCATCTTTCAACTTTCCTTCATGCGAAGAAAAGTATTACCCGGCATTAGCCCCGGTTTCCCGGGGTTATTCCGATCTTACAGGTAGGTTGCCCACGTGTTACTCACCCGTCCGCCGCTCGTTCCACGAGCTTCACCCCCGAAGGGGATCCGCTCGCTTCCCGCGCTCGACTTGCATGTATTAGGCACGCCGCCAGCGTTCGTCCTGAGCCAGGATCAAACTCTCCATAAAAGTTAGTTTGACTTGCTCATTTGCACACCGAATGTGCTTGTTTCAAATCTCTTCTTTATAAGAAGAAATATCTTGACGTACTGGTTGGTTCGTTCAGTTTTCAAAGATCAATGACTGCCTTATGCGACAGTAATCAAATTCTAGCACAATAAATTATATATCGTCAATAGTTTTGATAGATTTTGTTGAAACAAATATTTCGTCCTTGATTTGATTTGTTTTCAAATAGGCAACGTTGACTATATTACATGTCTCTATTGATCACGTCAATAGTTTGTTAGATTTTTTATAAAAGAACTCCACTTTGCCTCTTAAGATATTAATAAATCAAAAACTCCTTTAATTAACCATTGAGGAAAGCAGGGTAGAATTTCAGTTAAGAGGATGTGAAAACGGAAGCTTCCCTTTACCCAGGTGCGAATAGTTGTACCGAGGCAAAATGTAAGTTTCATCTTCTTATAGATATACATACAAATCCACTCATCATTTCAGAATGATCATTAATTGATTACAAATAAAAGATCCCCTTCTTTGAAAGAAGGAGATCATCCATTGGATTGAATATAATAGACAGGTTTGTGTTGTTTTTTTCTAATTAATTTTGCAGCCATTTTCGCTCCGCGTTTATCATCGGACACTACCAAAATTTTCTTGGGACAATCAAAACGATCGTTCAGAGTTCTTCTTAAATAGCTCAGAGGAATATTCTCTGCACCTGGATATGGGGAACGATGTGCACTGATATAATCTCTTATATCGATGACACAGAATTCATCTTCTGTAGACCTCTGCCGTTGATATGGCTTCAAGAAAAATCTCTGGTTGATTTGATAGGCAGCCATCATGATTAAAATGACGGCACACCCGTATAAAATTTCCATGACCTTTTATCCTTTCACTCTAGAAGACGAGTTCTCCGTTCCAGCCCAACATTCCGCCTTCCATATTCTTAACATTAGAAAAACCATTTTCATTCATGAATTCTGCTGCATTCATGCTTCTCCTACCAGACCGGCAAATCATGACATATTCCTTATCCTTAGGCAGTTGATCAACCGATTGCGGGACATCACTCAGGCGGATATGTTTAGCCGTAGGTACCATCCCTTGTGCTACTTCATCATCTTCCCTTACATCTATAACTGTAAAATCTTCTTTTCGTCCGATTCTCTTCTCTACTTCTTGCGGAGTGATTTCTTCTATATGGCTCACATAAGACCCTCCTAAAGATTAGTTTCAAATATATTTTAATTTATAACAACTCAAAGTCAAGGTATCTGTTTTGGAGTGTTCAGCTTGTAAAGAACCACCTCGAGCGCTTTATCGAGGTGGTTACTATATCAGTTTGCTACGATATTCACTAGCTTTCCAGGAACGGCAATCACTTTTCTTACTGTTTTACCTTCTAACCATTCTTGAACATTTGTATTTTCTAATGCTTGTTTCTCAAGGTCTTCTTTAGAGGCTTCTTTGTTGACCATCATCTTCGCTCTCACTTTCCCCATGACTTGAATGACGATTTCAACTTCATCTTCAACTAGTTTAGACTCGTCAAAAGAAGGCCATGGTTCATAGCTGATGGTTTCTTCGTGACCGAGTGTTTCCCAAAGTTCTTCTGATATGTGTGGAGCAACCGGAGACAACAGCTTTACAAACCCTTCCACATATTCTTTAGGCAATACATCCGTTTTGTAGCCTTCATTAATGAATACCATCATCTGAGAAATTCCTGTATTGAAACGAAGTTCCTCGAAATTCTCTGATACCTTTTTAACGGTTTCGTGATACACCTTTTCAAGTGTACTGTCATCACTATTTTCTTGTATAGCTCCTGATAACTCACCTTCCGTAACAAACAGTCTCCAAACGCGATCAAGGAAGCGGCGTGCCCCATCCAGACCATTCGTAGACCAGGCTACAGATGCATCCAATGGTCCCATGAACATCTCATAAAGTCTCAAGGTGTCGGCTCCATGGGAATAAACGATATCATCCGGATTCACTACGTTCCCTTTTGATTTACTCATTTTCTCATTGTTTTCTCCCAAGATCATCCCTTGATTAAATAGCTTCTGGAAAGGCTCTTTGGTCGGTACCACTCCCGCATCATAAAGGACTTTATGCCAGAAGCGGGCGTATAGCAAGTGAAGGACCGCGTGCTCCGCCCCGCCGATATATACATCAACTGGAAGCCACTTTTTCAATGCTTCATAATCTGCGAACATTTCATCGTTATTTGCATCTATATAACGAAGGTAATACCAGCAACTCCCTGCCCATTGAGGCATGGTATTCGTTTCCCTTCGTCCTTTCATACCTGTTTCTGGATCTACGACATTTACCCATTCTTCTATATTGGCAAGTGGGGATTCACCTGTACCTGATGGCTTGATTTCCGTTGTTTTAGGAAGTTGTATAGGGAGATCTTTTTCTTCCACTGGTGTGATGGAACCATCTTCCCAATGGATGACTGGTATAGGTTCACCCCAATATCGTTGCCGGCTGAACAACCAATCACGGAGACGGTAAGTGGTTTGTTTCCGCCCATCACCATTGTCTTCCAGCCATTCTATTGATTTGGTGATCGCTTCTTCTTTTGCCAAACCGTTCAAGAAATCAGAGTTGATATGAGGGCCGTCACCTGTGTATGCCTCTTCCTCAACATTTCCTCCTTCGACTACTGGAATGATAGGAAGGTTGAACTTTTGAGCGAATTCATAATCCCTATCATCGTGAGCGGGTACTGCCATGATGGCTCCACTTCCATAAGTCATCAATACATAATCAGCTACCCAAATCGGCAACTTTTCTCCATTGATCGGATTGACCGCATATGCTCCTGTGAATACACCTGACTTATCTTTAGCTAAATCGGTACGTTCTAAGTCACTCTTGTTCTGGGCTTTTTCAATGTAACCCTCTACTTCAGATTTTTGCTCTTCGGCAACAATCTCATCTACAAGTGGGTGCTCTGGAGCTAATACAGCATAAGTCGCTCCAAAGAGCGTGTCCGGTCTTGTTGTAAAAACATTAAAAGACTGATTATGCTCATCGATTTGGAATGTTACTTCAGCACCTTCTGATTTACCGATCCAATTCCGCTGCATATCCTTGATACTCTCCGGCCAATCCAGATCCTCTAAATCATCAAGAAGACGATCTGCGTAGGCTGTAATTTTAAGCATCCATTGTTTCATTGGACGGCGTTCAACCGGATGATCACCTCTTTCACTTTTGCCATCGATGACTTCTTCATTGGCAAGCACAGTACCCAATGCGGGGCACCAATTGACAGCTACTTCATCAATGTACGCAAGACCTTTTTCATAAAGCTTCAAGAAAATCCATTGCGTCCATTTATAATAATCAGGATCCGTCGTGTTCACTTCTCGATCCCAATCATAGGAAAAGCCTAATTCCTGAATTTGACGGCGGAATGTATCGATATTTTTTTTGGTGAATTCTTCAGGGTCATTTCCTGTATCTAATGCATATTGTTCTGCTGGCAAACCGAATGCATCCCAGCCTATCGGGTGAAGAACTTCGTAGCCTTGCATCCGCTTCATACGGGACAAAATATCTGTAGCTGTATAACCTTCAGGGTGACCAACGTGCAGGCCAGCCCCTGATGGGTAAGGGAACATATCCAGTGCGTAAAATTTCTTTTTGTCCGAATAGCTGTCTGTTTGGAATGTTTTTTCCTTCAGCCAATGCTTTTGCCATTTTTTCTCAATGGTTTTATGATCAAAAGCCATATTCTTTTCCTCCTCATTATCTGAATAAAATATAAAAAGCCCCTCATCCCTAAATGGGACGAGAGGCTTGATTCCCGCGGTACCACCCAAATTAACACTATAAAAGCGTTCAACTCGACATCTATAACGGCGATCACACCGGCAGAAACTACTTATGTTCACTTCTGCAACATCCAAGGCGAGTTCATGACATTCAAGGACAGCTTTCACCAGCCACTGTCTCTCTAAAGCTTGAATCAATCACTACTACTCCTCATCTAAGTCTTTACATTTATAATCGTATCTTAATGAAAGCAGAAGGCTTTGTCAAGCAGACGAAGCCTTATTACCTTACATTAGAAAAAGTCCGTGATAAAATCATAGTGAAAGATGAAGGAGGTTTCTTATGAAAAAACTAATAAGCAAAGCTGTAAACTACGCTAAAAGAAATCCTGAACAAACAAAACAGTATGCGAAGAAAGCTTATGACTCTGTACAGAAACACAAAAAGAATTCCAAAAACAAATCAAACTCTAAATATTGACCTGCACCTTTACGGTGCAGGTTTTTTCTTCTGCCAGGAAATTTAAAAATGTTTAATTGAGAAGAAAAATAGCTTCACACAGGAAAAGACGTCCATAAGGTAATCGACAATGTCCAAGATTTATGAGCCCGTGGCATAATTCATTTCATACCCCTGTTTCCCGTGCTACAATAAGGAATAGTGATTATATGTAAGATACGGAGGTTAGATTAATGATTCTGCACCGGATTGTAGATTACTCGCACATCTTAATGAAGCAAGCTGTAAAAAATGGGGATATCGTCATTGACGGAACTTGCGGAAATGGTCATGATACCCTCCTTTTAGCTGAACTTGTCGGAGGGGGAGGGCACGTATATGCCTTTGATATCCAGAGTGAAGCAGTCCGAAAAACCAGAGATCGTTTATCAGCGGAAAAAGTACTCGACCAAACGACGGTTATTCATGACTCACACGGTAAGGTAGAAGATTACATACCAGAAAAACATAAGGGCAATGTTCAGGCAGCCATTTTCAATTTAGGATACCTTCCAGGCAGTGACAAAAGCGTTGTTACCACGCCTGATGAGACGATTGCATCTGTAACGAATGTCTTGTCTTCCTTGAAAAAGGGAGGATTGGTTGTGCTTGTAGTTTATCATGGGCATCCTGGTGGGAGTGAAGAAAAAGATGCTCTTTTAGAATATGTGACTTCGCTCAACCAAAAAGAATATCATGTCCTGAACTATGGGTTCATCAACCAGAAACGCACCCCTCCTTTTATTCTCGCAATTGAAAAACACTAATTAAAAACTGGAACACTTCAGGCGATTGTTCTAATGATTTAAAAAAAAGACCTGGGCGTTTATAATTCTCGTCCAGGCTTTAATCTATGATATATCTTTGTATTGTAATAAAAAAATGTTGCTTTTTTCCCGCTCGACTTCAACATATCTTTTACAAAACTTTTAGCATTTTGGAGTTTACCGACTTTACGATCAGCCAAATACATACCGACCAGGCCTTCGTGAATCATTTGATGAAAAGCTGGATCAGGGAGTTTCTTAATCTCTTGGTGTGTCCTTTCAACAAAATACTTGAAACGTTTTTTCATTTGATCTTCATGTTCATAATAAGCACAGAAGTTCAAATCACCTTCCAACTCATCTTCGTCTTGATCAATATAGTAATCCAATAAAATATGCAGCCCTTGCATGAATGGAAAATAGCTGCGTTCCACTTGAGCAGCTAATGAATGATCGATCCTTCCGCCCAAAGTATAAGAAACAAGACAGAAGATGCCTAATGTTGACCCTGTGCAGGCAGAAAACTCATACCATTTCAATTCCGGCCATTCTTTTCGATGCATTTCAAACCATTGCTGAAGCCGTGGTATTCTCTCTTCTTCAATAACATGCTTATGTACCTGCAGATCACTGTATAAGGACCCTAGCTTCAAAGTATAGTCACCCACCATCTCATACCCTTCAGCTTTCCCCAGTACATCTTGACAAGTCTTTACTAGTTGATGTAAATATCCGCCATCATTCTTCTCCTCACGATATCGGTAGTAATCTTTCGTTTCATTAGTTGGAGTAAGAGCGTCTGCCATAGATTGATGCAACATTCTGAAATCCTCAGGATCCATTGAAGTGCTACGATCACAGAGATTATCCAAATAATCACTAATGGTTTGGTAAGCAACTATGAAGCGAATCGCCTCTCTTGCTTCATTCCCTGCTAATACGGAATAGATTGCTCCCCCTTCGCAATGGAACGTTTTTTCTTCAATGCTGGCAAGTGCTTGAGTTCTCAACTCTTCATCTGGTATAGCTTTTGCAAGTTCAATCCATCGCTCAAGTTCTTGATGAACGGCAGGAAAAATATTTTTATAAACTTGATACATGAGGTGGACGGCATTTTTTGGAACAGAACCTAACAAGATGGTGCCTCCTTGCAGATTAAATTAAATGATTATCGATAAAAGACCGTGTATATCGATAAACGTCTTCAAATTCCGGTTCATTAAAAATTTCGTGATAAAGCCCCGGCCACTGTTTATAGCTCTTTTCTTTCGAAGCGACTTTATCAAACCACTCTGTAGTTTTTCGAGCGTCAACCATGTAATCCGCTTCTGCCTGCATGACCAGCAGAGGGACATCAGGGAATTTGTCAATATTCAAAAATGCTTGACGTGTCGCCTTTTGAAATTCACGATACCACCG